>NZ_SDHZ01000001.1:2400000-2708869 GCF_004118675.1 Filimonas effusa
CGTTCATTGAAACATTTGCAATCAATACTATTTTCATACCTGGTCATTTTTGACTCAAAACTATACAGCACCCGGCACAAACCAGGTATTACTTACCTTTAGGAAAGTAATTTCACCAGCATGACACCGACTAACTGTGCCGACCAGGCATTTTTAAAAGAAAGGATTTTAGCAATAAGAGATGCCATTGATTTGTTAGGCGGTAAGTGGAAGATCTCCATCTTAAGGAATCTTTCTTCGGGTACTATGAGGTTTAAAGATCTGCAGGAAGCCATTGCAGGGATCTCTCCTAAAATCCTGACCCGCGAATTACAGGATCTGGAACAAAACCTTATGATAACGAGAACCGTCAACAAAACCAAACCCATCACGGTCTCATATGCAATTACCGATCATGCCTGGGAAAGCGAAGCCGTCATTAAAGCGCTGCTCGAATTCGGATTAAAACACAGGAGTAAGATTATAAAGAAATAGCACTGTATTGTTATGCCCGCCCGCTCAATCATTTCTGTTTAGTTGCGCCAACGTTTCGCCAACATCTTTTCCAAATTCAATAACCTCACTATCAAGATCGTCTGCCCGGCAATCGATATAAAATTTCTTCACACCAATTTTCAGCCTTATCATGTATAACAAAATATGGATCAGCTTTACAAACCCTACTTGGAAGATATTTTTCATAATATTCCTTATAAGCTGCAACACACAGCAACAACCAATAAAAGAAACTCATAAGACATCACCTCTTCCTCAAAACGTAAAGACTAAACTAAAACAACCATTACAAGTAGGAGATAAAATAGAACTATCAGGAGGCTACAACTCTGATCCTTTATTCTTGAAAAATCCACCAGCATCAAAACGCTGTGGAACTATTATCAAATTCATTAAAGGACAAAGCGAATCACTTGCTGCCGTTGTTAAACTTGACCAGAAATTCTCTGGAGAAAAAGTCACCGGCGACATTGTAATCCTTGAACTTCGATATACAGCGCAAACCTGGCAGGAACCAACGCCAGTTCACATTGAGTTATGCGACTTTATGCCTGACGATAACACATGGCGAAACAGGAAAAAAGGAGAATGGATAGAAGCAGCCGCATCAGTAACAATCTTACCATAAGCACGAAAACAGAACAAGTAATTTCTGCGCACGCCAAATTCTTACACTTGATCCCTAAAATGCCACCTCCCTTCGAGACTGGTATATCCCCAAAGCGAGCAACTGGCAAACCCACAACCTCAACAATCGGCAAAGCTCACAGACCGCCTGTGGTGGGATATGCAATAGTCACTATCGTTATAACAGCAAACAACGAGGCCGTATCGTACTTATGATACGGCCTCGTTTTTCTCGGGTACCTGATGGAGAAGGGTTTCCGTTTAAGCAATTCTCAGCGGCTATTTTTATTTATGAGCCACCCTCTTATTTATTAAAGCGTTATTTGAGGATATGAAAGAAATGCATCAATTCATCCAGGTATCTTCTGCTTAAAGCTAACCTGGTGCCACAATTTAAAATCACCTCGTTATCGTGGAGGTCTATTTTCTCAACGGCATGGAGGTTCACGATATAATTCCGATGGATGCGTAAAAAGATGGCAGCAGGCAACTGATCATGCAATTGCTTCATGGGCATTTGCACCACAAACTTTTCGTTTTGATCAACCACTTTGCAGTATTTGCCATCCACTTCTATATACCTGATATTCGCAACCAGCACCTTGGCCAGCATGTTACCTCTTTTTATAAAGAGGGTATCGTGCATGGGGGAGGGCGCTTTTAGTTCCTGCTGAACAACGGATGGTGCAGGTTGCTTTGCAAACTGCTCCACAGCCAGCTCCAGTGCATATTGCAATTCTATTTCATTAAAAGGTTTCAACAGATAGCTGAAAGCACCCAATGGCTTTGCGATCTCGAAAGTAGATCTGTCGGCAGCACTTGTCAGGAAAAGATAGGCATGGCTATGTACCTTACCAGTAAAAATAGCTTTTGCGTAGGAGATTCCGTCCGGTTTTCCTTCCAGGTAAATATCCACGATAGAAATATCCGGCATATGCTGTTGCAGCAATTCATAGGCCTGGCTCAACGTACTGGCAACACCACATACAGTATAACCCTGGTTTTGCAGCATCATCTGCAAACCTGCTGCTAATTCAGCATCATCTTCTACAATAAGCACTCTCACTGCTTTCATACGTCGTCATTTAAAGGAAACAGCAGGTCTACCTGAGTTCCCGCATTCTTCTTGCTGCTGATGTGCAGGCTGCCGTTGTTTTTCTGAACCATAACACGGCAAAGATTCAAGCCAAAGCCTGTGCTGGTATTACCATCCGCATCCTGTTGCACGCCCGTTTCACCTTCTGTTTGTAAACCAGCCAGCAGTTGTTCATCCATACCGATGCCGGTATCTTCTATCTGCAAGCTGCATTGCGTGCTGTTTCCGGTAGCGGTGATGGAAACCCTGCCGCCGGCAGGCGTGTATTTAATAGCGTTATCAAGCAGATTACGCAAAACGATCTTCATTGAATTAAGATCCGCCTTTATAAAATAACCAGGCGGGACCGACTGTTGTAACTCTATTTGCTTGTTAGCAGCAATAGGCTGGTAGTCGAAATACACCTGCTGTACAATAGCCTGCAATTGCAGCCGCTGTGGATGGAAAAGGAGCTGATTGGTTTGGCTAAGCGTCCAGTTAAGCAGGTTATCGAGCAGGGCATAAGTATTTCCGGCAATATGCTGCGCGTTTGCAAGCACCTCATTGGTTTCACTCATCACTCCCTTTGACAGGGCTGTTTTAATTTTGGCGAGGTTTGTTTTCAATGAATAAATCGGTGAGCGGAGGTCATGGGCCACAATACTGTAAAGCCTGTCCTTCGTTTTGTTTAACAGATCCAGCGCATCTTTCTGCTCTACAATAATTTTGTTTTTGCGCCGGGTTATGGTATAGGCAACCAGCGAAAACCCTGCTATCGCTAAAAAGCCAATGGCAACTGCTAATAAGGTGTTTCGTTGCCACCGCTGCGTTTTCAACTGTGCATTACTTACAAGTGCCTGCTGTTCCAACAGGTGAATTTTGTTCTCTTTGATCTGTGCGGTGAATTTCTTTTCCTGGCTGGCCAGTTTCCAGATATTATCCCGGTTCCAGGCACTATCGTGCAGGGTTTCGTATTGTTTTCGGTACTGCAAAGCCTCTTTAAACCTGTTCCTGTTCTCTTCCACTACGGCCATATTCAGGTAGGCGCTTTTAAGCGCTTCAAGATCGCCTGCCCGTTTTGCAAACAGCAGTGATTTCTCAAAACAGGGAATGGCCTTACTGTCCAGGTATTGGTTGTAGTAAAGATTCGCGAGGTTCATGTAGTTCATAGCCAGGCCAAACGTATCGCGCAACTGCTCATTTACCGTTAACGTTTGTTTGAAATCGTTCTCTGCCTCCGCGTATCGCTCCATATGAAACAGGCAGAGACCGCTATTCTGGTATACGGCACTCGCGCTATAGAGATCGTTATACTTCTGAAATGTTTGTTTCCAGCTATCAAAATAGTGTAATGCCTGTTTAAAATCACTTAACTCAAGATAACATTCCCCCAGGTTAGTGTAAATATTAGATCGTATGATAGTATCCAGCTGTGCATTACCCAGCAACTGCTTATATTCTGCTATGGCCTGGGTGTACAGCTTTTTATAGTATAAGACCTTTGCCTTTATAAAATAAGCGTATTGGCGACCGGAGCCATCGCTGCCGGTGTCGGTTTGGGTAATTGCGTATAAAGCATGCGTATAAGCGCTATCGAGCTCACCGCTCAATAGCGCTTCAATACTGTGATGAAGCCCCTGCCGGTAACCTGTATTGCTGCCAGGTTTATGCTGGCAAACATCACAAACAGCAATTAATCGCTGTTTTAGATTAACAGGCAGGCGAACTGTTTGCTGCGCGTGCGCAAAGGCGGTTCCAATAAAAATAACTGAAACAATAGCTACAGCAAGCTTACATAAGTATTTCATAACCGTATCAGGTTCTTACCACACCAGTAACAGTACCGCGGGAAGTCTGGGGATCGCCGATCACAAACTGCGCCAATGTAGTTTGTGCTTCAACGCCATCATTAATGGCATAAGTAATATCCAGTGCCCATAATGAATAGGTATCCACTTCAGCAGAGGGCTCATCATAGTCAATGGCGATAAGCCGGGCTGAAACGTTTCCTGCTTCGGTAGCGATCTCCGTTATATTCCCGAAATCCTTATTCAGGCTAGGTTCAACACCATCGGGGATATAAACGTGAATAAGCAAACGATACTGCTTTTCCATTTGTGGTTCCGGGAAAAGTGCGACGAGTGGTTCCAGTGCGTTTGGGTTAACAAGCCCTGAGGCAAAAAGATTCTGTTTGTAGCTGATGATTGCTGTTGGGTTAGAGGTGCTCATGTTTTTTTTTGGGGTGTTCGTTTGGTCAAAGAATATTGATGAAAACAAACATACCCAAATAAGTTTAATAATCAAAAAACTACCGCTTATTCCTCTAAAACGGCAACCCGTGCCATTTACAGGGGAAACCATGACCTGGTAAACTAGCTTTATGACACACTTACCAACAATACATCGGGACGAGCCATAACTAATTTATCCTACGAATAACCATATCCTTATGCCTGACATTAAACTAAATTTCGTTAACGACTCAAACGATAAAAATAATTCACAGATTGTTATTTTCCAGAATAATGAAAGCTTTCCTTTTGGCGACGCTGTGGTTGCCTGGACAGTAATTCAGAATTGCGGAGCGGGATGGAACCATCCTTTCAGCTACCCTATGAAAAACACTATTGCTGCCGGTGACTCCTGGGGCAACTTCAGCCCGCAACTGACGGCAGACAATGGTCAACGGTTCAGCATAATAGAAGACACTTCCGGCGATATACTAAAGTTAACAGGGGAATCGACCGACCTGAAAGAGATAGAGGTATTAAACGCATTGGAACGCGGTGCGGTTAGCGCCAACATTTATAAAGACGGCAAGCTGCTGGCTATTAAAACAGATATTGCTCCAGGTCAGAAAGCGGTATTTCAATTCAAACCTACTATCTGGATTGGCGTTGCTTCGCAGGTACAAGAGGGTGAAATAGTTAATTCGGCTGTTGTATCGCAGATAAATACCGAGATATCACTTTTGGGCCTTAAAAGCGCTGATATCGTGATGAGAGGCGGCGGACCGGGGCACGAAGCTGCTCCATATACTTTTTCGCTGGAGAACATAGTGTACGCCTGATAATACCACGTACCCTTACCTTATAACCACCCGGCTCCTAACCAGTTTAACTGTATGTTATGGCTGAGTTCATTATCGATAACGCTATCAGAATTACAACCCGATTTTACTATAACGGGCATGATGCAGGAGAAACACAGCTTTCAGTTTCTTATAGCATTTACGCACCTGTTAAAAGCAATATACCTGCCATGACGGGGCAGCTTACCGGAAACGCCCTGCAGCAGGTAGACATTAAAACTTCAAACGGCATGTTTATAAAGGGACAGTTGAATACTACACTTGCAGAAGCGGAAATGATGTTAAATGCCAACCTGTTTTACAGCTTTGCAGCAAGCCGGGCCTCACAGTATCATTTTGAGGGCACTGTAGCTACAGGAGCGGGCAAAATCCCCCCGGGCCCGCCTCCTTACCCGCTCGTGCTGCCTCCTCAGTCTATAGAAGCTGCCGGCCCCATCAGCACAGATCTTATTGTAACCGCATTGCTATTCCCTTATATCAACATAGGCCGGGAGGTAACAAAAACAACCCAGGACGCCTGGCTTTATTTTATAGAATATAACACTGCCGAAGCTCCGGCGGATTCGTTATATCACCAGCTGATAGCGCCTGCACAAACAAAAGACCGCAATGCTATGGAACAACTGGCCATGGCCTTTCTGCAAGACCAGGATGCCGCTACCAGCCAGTATTTTGAACATATTGTAAACATCCCTGTACCTTTCCGCCGCTTCCCTCTTTTATACGATGCAATAGCGTATGGACACAGGGGCGACACCTATGAAAACACCTTACTAAAACACCTGAACCTTACCGATACTGAAGAACTGAAAGCCTGGGTATCTGCTATCGATATTGCGGTAGCAGACCAGGTTTGGCAGAATTACTTTGCACTTACCATTATCGCCGGATACAACGCTGAGCTTTTTATACAGCTTAATAAAATAATCCTGCTGCATCATCTTTTGCAAAAGTTGTATGTAAAACCTCTGCCCTCTTTTGTAAAAGATATCGAGGCCTTATACCCGGCCCTCTTAAAAGCAACGATCCTATTGCCTGGTATCCCGACTAATGGGAGGCAGCCCGTTTTTCCGCTTCCACCCTATGCAAACTCGTATTCGAATATTGTTAGCAATTGAAGGTTAACACAACTTTGGGCGTAAAGGAATATAAGCGGCGGCGACAACAATGTAAACATTGTATGTATCCGCCGCTAATTCCTGATTATGCAGGTTGATGGTCAATATGTACATTCCGGCCACATAATTCTTCATAAATGATATACAGGATGCTTAACTTTAGCATCTGTTTTTACCAATATCCTTTCCAATGAATAAGAAAGATTGGAGTAGCCGCCTGCAACAACTAAAAGTTGTTATTCGCAACCCGGAACATATTGAAGAAGCCAGGCAAGTTATATTGAATTTACATAGTATGCTGTTTGTTTCCCAAATGTCGGGGTGCAGTTCACCAACCTTTGAAGACGAATTATGGGAAGGTTTAACAGAACCTGTTCTAAGAAAAGCCACCAACAGCAAAGGAAGAACCATCCTTTACGGGCTTTGGCACTCTTCCAGAATAGAGGACATCACCATGAGTTTACTCGTAGCCGGTAAAAACCAGTTATTTGAAGAAGGCAACTGGCGGAAACGAATAAACAGCCCTGTTTCACATACCGGCAATTCCCTTGATACCAGAGAAATACTGCGCTTGTCTCAAAAGATAGATATCGGGGCGCTGCAACATTACCGGGCTGCAGTAGGACGCCAGTCGAGAGCGATCATCAATGGTTTACAGCAGGGTGAGTTAAAGCGTAAAATATACAAGCAAAACCTGCAGCGGATTATAGACGAACAGGCTGTTGACAATGTGCCGTCGGCCAACTGGCTGATAGACTTCTGGGGGAGAAAAGATGTTGCCGGCATCATTCTCATGCCCTGCCTCCGGCACCAGCTGATCCATATTAATGAATCGATGCAGGCAAAGAGCAAGGGATCAAGAATGATCACCAGTCCATAACCTGGCAATGGTAGCCTAGAGCCTTCACTTTCTCAACTATGAGGTCCGGGTAAATGACAATGCCTTCTAAACGCAATACCTTGTCACAATCCTCCAGATCTATATTAATGGCGAGCTCCTTAAAGTCGTTTAGCAGGCTTTCTTTTACCCGTTGTGCCTGCTCCTTTTCCATAATATTGGTTTTGAATACACCTATCATTTTTGTAACTGTTGTTAAGTTGGGAATTTTATAAACCTACGCTGCCTTCTGCCCAATACCCCTGCAGCTTTATTTTCTTAGCGCTTATACCGTATTTTTTAAGCATTGTTCTGAAACGCTGTATAGCAGGTATATTGCCTGTAAGATAAAAGACAGAGCGATTGAACAGATCAGGCTCAGCCTGCATACGGGCCTCCAACCAGGCTATAGCATTTGCACCGTGTGTTGCCGGCGTTTTAAGAACAGTGTCCACTTCGTAGCCCAATGCAGCAGGAATATGCCTATTGCATTCATTCAGTTCAAACAGGGCTCTGACCGTTCCCTGCTGTTTTTCAAGTTCAGCCAGCAGTATACTGTAAAAACTCAGGCTGGTTTCATCGCCAAAGAAAAAATGATGCTGTTCATCTTCTTCATACAACCTGCGACCACCCGGTAACGACACCTTCAGGCGGTCGGTTAGTTTTAGCCGGCTTACCAGGTCGCTGCCGGGTCCGCCGCCATGTATATGAAAGATAATTTCAAACTCCCCTTCATCGCAGTTAAATGTAGCGGGTGTATAGTGTCGCAGCTCTTTATCGCCCACCCGGAAAACCATGGAGGCGCCCGGGTGGATAGCGATCTTCTCCAGTTCAGCGGCAAATGTTATGATCCTGATCTCAGGCCCCAGGTTTTCTATTCTTTTCACCTCAACATCGAGGTATTTGGATGCCAGCAGGTTCTCCATCTGGTCGGCGATCCATTTAGGTACGTTAGGCATATGCGTTTATTAAGATTGAAATGATGAGAGCTCTTTTAAGCCTATGATCCATCCCTTGTTCTGATAGTGCAAAGGACGTATAACAATAAGCCTCAAACAATAAACAAATCAGAGATATAGTTGGACTATTTACGGTATCCACTCCTGAACTTCAGTGGAGACATACCTGCAGTTTTGGTAAAGAGGCGTATGAAGTAAGTGACGTCATTAAAGCCGAGCAGATGGGCAATTTCCTTTACTGTTACATTGGTATAGAAAAGCATTCTTTTGGCTTCAAGAATGATTTCCTGGTGAATCCAGTAACTTACCGGGCGTCCCGTGGTTTCCTTCACCATCTCGTTCAAATAAGAGGGAGAAATGTTTAGTGCTGCCGCATATTCAGATGGCTTTTTCATATCCCGGAAGCTTACCAAAAGCAGGCTCTTAAACTGACGGGTGATTGTTGCAGGACGCAGCATAGTTTCTTCCGGTGGGCTTTCATTTCCGCAGGTATCGGCAAACAGGCTGATACACACTTCGAGCATGGCTTCCAATGCTTTCCCGCTTATATCGTTACCGGTGCTTTTTTCAAGGTTTTTAAGCAGTTGAAAGCTCTCGCGAAAAAGGATGCTTTTTGAAGCATCAAGACGTATTGGCGCATTGCGCATGGCGAAGCCGGAGAGCAGCGCACGAAACGTTTCATTAATATAGGAGGCATCTACTGCAAGTGTCCATGCGCTTGCATCATCTGCAAGAACGCCATTATGCACCTGTCCGGGAAGCACACAAAAGATGGAACAGCCTGAAAGTGTGATTTCCCGGAAATCAACATTCACCTTTGTCCAACCTGACACCTGGAAGAAGAAGATATAACTATCATCTCTATGTGCCTGGTCGCCGTAAGTATTGATATGATAATGCGTGAGCTTTATCAGCATAAAGCGCTTCGCTGCTATGTCGTGCAGGTGATAAAATGGTATGACGGGCTTCTTCTGCTTTGCGGGCATAATTGGCGCAAGCTAACATAACAGGTGTTCACAAAACAGGATTATTTACGGTAAGAGATGGACAAATCGCGGTTTACGATTTACTTCAAATAATCATTGGTATTGATCACGGATGCATAGAAATAATTCAGTGCGGCAAGGAATGCAGTTTGTACGTCGCCGGCCTTTACAGCGGTTTCGTTTATATCCAGATCTTTGGTAGCACAGGCATCGCCGATAACAGTACAATTGAAGCCGTAATCTTTAGCGGCGCGCGTAGTAGCATCTATGCACATGTGTGTCATCATCCCGCAAATAACCAGGTCGGTTATCTGCTGCGAATGGAGGTATTGCAATAAGCCGGTTTCCCTGAAACTGTTGGGATAGTGTTTTGTGAATAGCTTTTCTCCTGCTAACGGCATTACGGCCTGATGAATTTCTGCACCTGCTGTTCCTGGCACGAAAAACGTTGCACCCGGGCGGTTGGCAATGTGTTGAATATGGATGCACAGTTGCTGTTGTTTCCTGGAATATTCCAGGATGCGTGCGGCATTGGCTGCGGCTTTATCGGGGTTGATAAGCGGCGCTGCACCATTGGCGAAATAGTCGTTTTGAATGTCGATAACAAGGAGGGCTGTGTTCATTTTTATGATGGGCATTGGAGAACAACAAAGATATAGCGCGAAAAGCACTAAATTTTTCTTATTTCATTTTTGATACGCCGCAAAGGTTTTTACCGTATCAGGCAATAGCTGCCGTTCGCTTTGAGTATATTGATCGTTCTAATATAAAGCGTAGTCTTTCGTAGATGGCTTAAGGGTACGTTTTTGTGAAGCAAATTGGAAGCGAAACGGGAAAAACATAAGTTGCCCGTTTCCCTGGGCGCCCCCAGGGTATTGTTTTTAACGATTAAAGGTCCCAAAATGGCAGACAGGGACATGAAGAGGCCCTCCCATTAGGGACGGCTGGTCATGTGTGGCTACTAAAGGATCACATTCTTCTACAAGGGCTGCCTTATAGGGCCTTCCACGCGCAGATATGGCTAGGCAGGACAATACTGTTGCTGTATGATGATATTCTGTAGCAGACGGCTGCAGACCACAGGACTTTACTTGTGAAAAATGGGAAGGACCAGTAACTGTTTGAGTGGTTGCAGCAAAAGATATTTCTTTTAAAGAACGACTGGCTGAAAAGGAAGATCGCAGGGGTATGCCAGCAGCTCTGGCTTCGGCCACCTCCGTATTTCTCAAATACCTGTGAACGGCGAAGTCCAATACCTTTTTCACTTGTTCTGTGGAGAAACCTGCTGTCATCATCTGGTGGCCGACGCCTACCAGCTGACGATAAACGGGGTAACTGCGTTTCAACTGTGGAATGAGCTGATAATACCAGGCGGCCAGAACAGAAGCCTGGGCCAGGTTGGCGGCACTTTTCCTGCTGCCTGCGAAGGCGGGATCGGCTAACCAGCGTTCGCGGGTGAGATTGCTTTTCATACGAACACAGCCTATTCCGCATCTCTTGTAAAAAGAGATGCCCTGAATGGTTATTTCCCATAGAAAGGGGCCGTTTTGTTTGGCCATGACTGTGTTTTTGGGAGACGATTATAAGAATTTAAAAAGAACAAAACAATGACATTTGTCATATTCAGCAAATTCCCTCTACCTGTATGCAGCCTTGTATGTAGTTAAGGTTGCATTTTAGGAACAATTTTATAATCGCTATCATTGATGCCCTGCACGCCCCGCGGTTTTTTCTTTGCGGGAACCGTATCCTTCCGGACCGGATTAACGGGAGGCAAAAGCTGTGTGGGCTGTGGCAACGGCGGTGTTGGCGCAGTGGTATCGGGCTGTGTTGACTGCTGCTGCAATACGGGAGAAGTGGTATCTACCGGCCTCTTTGGCATTACAAGAGGAGAAGCTACAGGATTACTCCGGCGCGGCTGACCAGGTGGATCAACTGGCTGTACGGGCGTTAGCGGTGTGCTGTCTGTTTGCGTTTGTACTGGTGTGGAAGGAAGTACCTTATCTTGTTTTTGGGGTTTGATAAAATAAATAAGAACAATAGTGGCTACGATGAAACCAAGTAGTCCCAGTTTACCACCCTTCGTGTTACGGGGGCGTGTTGGTGGGGGAAGCGGCGGTGTTTGGGCACTACCATCTGAGGGCATATCGGCATCGAGCTGGTCCTTTATACGCAACCAGATAGCATCGGCCATATCGGGCACGGGAAGCTGCTCCAGTTTGGAGGCTATCTGCCGTTCGTATAAAGGTTGTTCATTCATGCGTGTGATCCGCTCAGTTTCTTTTGCAATGTTTTGCGGGCTTCGCTCAGGTGCCATTTGCTGGTTCCATCACTGATACCCAGCCTTTCGGCTATTTCGCGATGATTGTAGCCATCGATAGCATAGAGCACAAATACAGCGTGCGTAGCCGGCGGCAGTTGCTGGATCATGGTCATTATTTCGGTGGCGTTAAGTTTATCTATGGCGTTGTTATCGACCTGGGCCTCTTCGGCGGCGGCTTCGAGCTGTTCCTGTGATATGAAGCGATGCCTTGCTTTGATGTGATCCAGGGCCTCGTTGATGACTATCTTTTTTATCCAGGCGTGGAGTGTACCTTTTTCACTATTGAAGCTATGAATGCTCTTAAACAGCTTTACAAAGGCAAGGCTCATAATGTCGGCAGCATCGGCTTCATCGCGGGAATAACGCATGGCTATGGCCATGGCAAACGCATAGAACTGCCGGTACAGCAATTCCTGCGCTTTCCTGTCGTTAGCCCTACAGCCTTCTATCAGCTCCGGTATCGTAAGCGTTGCCTGCATTAATGCATAGTGTCCTGTATCTTCCGCAGCATCAGTGCCGCAGATACGGACGCGAGTAATAATTTAGTATCTGAATCCAATTCGTTATACATCCATACGTTATTCCCAAAGGTATCGATGATACCCACCACGCCATCATCGATACGCAGTTCATACCCCGACATCATTCTTACCGGGAACTTCGCTTCATTTCCGTCTTTTTTGGTGAACTTCTGAATACGCAATGGCTTTATACGGATGGTCTCGGTTCCGTTGGTTACATAACCTTCTTCTTCCAGGTAAGGCAGATCGAAGATGTGATGAGCGGTGTCTTTGCTTTTATCGTAATTGTTGTACAACACCAGTTGCCAGGGGGCATCGTCTTTTACTTTCATGGGAAGAATGGCAGCAGAAAAGGAATACTGGTAATTCTTTGTATCATACCAGTCGCCCAGCCAGCGGTTGTTGGTTTTTATGACCAACTCTTCCCTGGTTAATTTTTCCAGGCAAAAGATCTCTGCTACCTGGTTACCATCATATACAGAGAACTGGTATTTGTTTTTCTGATTTACGGTTATATTACTTTTGTCTACGTTAAAGACTTTCAGCAGCCTGTCTTCTGTATTTACAGAAGACGGCCGGTCGGGGCCTGAAGCGATCGTATTCCAACCGCGCTTTACAGGAGAAGTTTGATAATTTCCGAAGCTGAGTTTCTGTTTCAGCATCCAACCATTCAATCCTTTTACGTGCATGGAGGTTGCCTGCGCACTGAATTGCTCCGGCACAGCCAATTTAACGGTAGTGCAGGAAGATACGGCAGCAAAACAAACGATGTATAGTAGTAATATTCTTTTCATGTTTATTGATATAGTTGTCGTCTCAGGGTTAATACCATGGCAGCATGGGCAATAACCTGCGCCAGTTTAGGATCGGCTTTTTCATGCAGCCAGAAGCGTTTTTCGCTGTCTTTGAAACTCAATGCTGCTATTACCTGGTTGTTACAGGTAAAACTATAGACCATATTGAGGGTAGCAAGCAAGCTGTTGACATCGGTTCTGTCCAGTGCTTTCTCGCGCAGCAGCATCGTTGTTTTTTCAAATTTGATGGTGACGGTATCGTGGCGGAGCAATCCTTTCTGCGGTTCGTTCATACTACCGTTTAGGTTGGAGGCCAGCATCTGCCATACCTGTGCCGTGTCGTTGTTCAACATGATGACGGCCTGCAGGAAATCGACATTGTTTACGCTAAAAAAGGCGGAGTCTGATGGCACCAGCAGCCTTACCCTTTCGTTCTGATGGAGGATGGCGCGGCATTTTGTGGTGCCGGCAGTTTCTTCCTCTTTCGTAAGGTTGAAGCTGAATACGTCCTTTGCGCGCTGGCGTTGTTCCTGAAGATAAGGAGGCAGGCCCGCCATATCGACAAGGATGTTTCTCAAAGAGATATCACCAAAATTGAAGATAGAGCCAAGCGACCGCCGGATACGCGTGGCTTTATAGGGACCAAAGGTGATATTGAACTTAAACGGGTTGATGTGTCCTTTCACCTCATATGGCTGAAGTGCCAGGTAGGCATTATCCGGTGTTTGGGCGGGTAATGCACTACCTAATACGAGCAGGGAGATCAAAAAGTAAATTTGCTTCATACAGCAGGATTATAACGCGGGTTCAAAAATAAACAACACGTAGCCATCTTCTGTATCCAGCCGGTACGAAAATTCGCCGTCTGTCACTTTTACGGCATAAACCACCACGGAAATACCAAATTCAGGCATACCTAATTTCAGAACCGTTCCGTTTTCGAGTAATTCGTAGCGGCCGCCGGTACCGGTTTCTCCATCCTGGTCGGTGTACACCACAGTGCCATCGTCCTTGAATAACTGGCGTACGGCTGCATAATCGTCTTCATTATTGGCAGCACCCCGTTTGTACACTACTGTTTTGGCACCACTTTCCCATTCGGTCACTTCTTTTACCTGCCATGTTTTGGCTGTAAGGCGCTTTTTTACGTCGCTCTGAGGGGTGGTTACCTCTTTATCTTTTGAATTACAACTCGTTAATGCAGCGATAAGGCTTGCGATTACAACTGAGGCCAGGAGTTTGAATAACTGTGTCATATTGCTTGTTTTCATATAGTACCCCTGGCAGGTACAAAAGGGTTGGGTAGATCTGGAAAAAAAGTTGATTTTTTTCAGAGGCACCGGCAAACTGGGTGAACCCTGGATTTAAAGCGGTTTAATAAAAAAGCCTGCATCATACCGATGCAGGCTTTTAAATATACTCATTATTTTATTTAGCTGTTTTTGCGGGCAAACTCTATCATGGTGGCTATGTGTTCCACTGCCTGAACATCCGTTTCGGTATATTTTGTTCCGCCTACGGATGTAAACCGCAAATTGCCCTGCGGATCTATTATACACTTTGTAGGAATTCCGCGAACGTTGAACGATTTTGCCACCGGAGACTCTTTAGTAGCCGTATCGCGAAGGTCGAACAATACCCGGAAATCAAAGTTATGCCCTTTCATATAGGTTACTGCTTCAGGCAAGGGGTCTGCCTCCCGTTCGAAACAATGAATGAATAAGAACACGACACCCGGATCTTTCCTGTAGCGTTCCTGCGCCATTTTCATAACGGGGAAGGATGCTTTGCAAGGCTGGCACCAATTAGCCCAGAAATCAAGGACTACTGTTTTACCTTTCAAGGAAGCAAGGGACACCAGTTTTCCATCGGCATCTTTTAGCTCAAAGCCTGGCGCGGGCGTTTGCATTGCTTCAGCACTCACTTTTGTCCATATATCTGATTTCCATGCCTTGTTAACAGAATCCTTCAACATGGAAAAACCATGCGCATTTCCTTTCCAATGCGTGTAAGCCTGTTCAAAAGCTGTATCTGAGACAAAAGGCGAGGCCTTTCCATCCATAATCAGTTCTTTGACTTTGTTCAGCGCATCGTGATACCGGCCAAGCCCCATCAATGCCTTCACATATGTTTCATGTACTGTATAATGAACAGTTTCATTTGCTGCCAGCAAAGGATTCAGGATTGCATATGCTTCTTCATAGCGTTTGTACCTTACCAGCGTTGTAGCATATGGCAGCGCCAGATTACTGTATGCATATTTCATATCAGGCTGCAACCGCAGGGCTTTCAGCGAATCCAGCTGTTTAGCAGCAAATGCCATGGCCGCTTTTTCATCACCAGCACTAAATAGTCCACTTATGTAGTCCGACATGGCCGAATTGCGTGTATTCACGTTGCTGATTTTATACATTGCCGCCAGGGCTTCCGTTTTCTTGCCTTCACCGGCTAATTTGCCTACTGTTTCTTTAAGGGCTTTGTCTTCGGCAGAGGCGAACTGAGCTTGTGCAGTTTTACTTACCAGTAAAGCTACTATTGCCAGGTAAGCTATTTTCGAGATCCTATTTACGATTCTTATCATACTATTGTGTTTTATTAATTTGCTTTGAGAGACATATCAGCGATTTTACCAAAGCCTCCGAACTTTTTAAAGGAAGCTGTATTCATCTGGCCACTTACTTCGTTCACGGTGATTACATAAACAAACCCCTGCTTTGAGGCCTGGTTCCAGGTGCTGACAAACATAAGCTGACTGTTACGCGTGGTAGCCGATGTATAGCCGCTGCCGACTGCCTTAAACAATTTCATGGAAGTGATAACTTCGCCTGCACCAAAACGATCGAATGCCAGTTCTGCCGAGTTGGTTAACGTAGATGTTTTATAAACAGCACCGGCATTTGCATAAAATGCCACCGGCCCCCTATCGCTTACGGCAAAGAAGCCTGCATCCTGGATACCGGGAGCAGCCGTAAGGTCTATTTTGGCTATGGAAGGATTCCTGGGGTTACTGTTCTGCCCGGCGAAACTAATCGTATAAAGGTAACGTCCGTTGCCTGACGGATCTTTAAAGAACGCATACCGATAACTATTGTAGCCGTTTTGCTGGAACTGCAATACCTTACCGATATTGCTGAGATCGAACAAGGCCGCCGGAGCGTTAGCCGGCTGGAATTCGGTCAGGAAGGGATCTGAGCCAGACATGATGAGAAAACGCATATTTTTCTGATCATAGACATTATAGTCTGTCGCGACAAAAGAGGTAGCATCTACTTCATATCCCTTATTCGGCTCCAGCGCAGGTCCGGTGAAGTAAGGGGATATCAGGTAGGTGCTGTAAATTTTCCTATCGTTGGCAATCATACCTATAGCGCCTTCGATACCACCTGGTTTTATGACAGCTGGCTTGGAGAGAAACATACCATTATAATCGGTCAGATAATCAAAACTTACATAATCCATCATAGCCCCACCCGAGGCAGTAATAGCATAAATCACATAGTTGTTACTGAAACCCGCCGTGTTATTTGTAAACCACATTCTGCCAGACTGCTGGATAAAAAGAGGCAAACCAGTGAGTTTGTGCTTGTTGATTGTTTCAAAAGCATCGAGCAGCACGGTATCTTTAGATAGCCCTGAGATAATATCGCTGGTACGCAACAAGCCAATTTCGCTGTTGCCCTCTTTTTCGTACAGCACCATCCAACCATAGGGATAGGGAGAAGTAACCGTGACAGCATATTGCATTACTGCTTTGATGCTGGTTACGGTATCGGTAACCTGAAGCTCCAACCAGTAGTTACCCGGTGTTTTCTCTACAGGTTGCGAGAACTGCCTGTTACGCGACAAAGTATCGGCCACCGTATTGATAGTACTGGTACCGTAAATACGCCAGAGATATTTGAGGCGGGCAGGATCTTCTTCAAAAACCACCTTAGGATCGATGGAGAGCACCGTTACGCTTTTCTGAACACTAAAAGTATTGGTTTTGCCGGCAGTATCTACTGCCAACGGCATCTGCTGCTTATAGGAATAATTTCCCTTGTCTTTGTAACAGGACGCCAGGAACAGGATCATTGCCAGGCCGGGAAGTATGATAGCATATATCTTTTTCATTGTTGACGGTATTAAGGGAAACTAACTAAGGCACCATTTTCATCTCTCAGTTTATTATCGGGATGCGCATTATTATAATTGTAAACGTACTGCTGCACCACAACCAGGATATTGTACAAGATGGAAGTATGGAGGTTGGCAAAGTCGGTATAACCTGTTTGATCAATAATAATCTGGAATTTTTTATCGCTATAAGTGCCGAACACAGAACTCCAACTGGCGGGTTTCACGAGACGATCGTTCCAGATCACTTTAAAATCGGGTGAGAAACGGCCATGTACGGGGCCGCGAACGAAATTGACATCTTCCTTTACGGAAAGCGTGAGTCGCACAGAAGTTGACTTCAGCCTTGCGCTGCGTTTAATGATCAGAGGGAAAGACGTTTCGATTTGTCCGGCCGGCACAACGAATGTAGCAGGCAATACATATTCATCCGGTGTTGCTGTGGTAGCCGAATCGACCTTCACCAATGTAAAGGTTCTATCACCGGGAGCGATATCGCCGGTGATTCTCACTGCAACTTTTAAAGCGGAATCCAGTTTTGCTGCGGGTATAACGCCGAAGGAAATAACGGCAGAATCGCCTGCTGCATTGGGAATGAGTGTACCTGCCAGCCCTACGGCAGGTTTACCCTGGTAACCTGCATCGAGGTTGGTTTTAGTGCATCCTGCTGTGGTTATAACACAAAGCAGGATCAAGAGATTTTTAAATAATGTAATCATGAGTTTTTATTTTAGGCACCGAATTCCAGTTCTTTTACCGGGAGCGGCACTATATAATTTTGCTTGTTAAATGGCTGAACAGCACCTGGCACTGCAGATTTGTCGAGCCTTTTGTAATAAAAGAACATCTGTCCTTCGGCAGGAAATTCTTTACGGTATTCTTTATATATTTCGTTATCCAGTTGTTCTTTTGTGATAGCATTGCCAAAGGATGCGAGGTTCCTGTTGATACGCACCTGATTGACGTAATTGATTGCTGCCGGCAAATTGGTTTCTGCAAGGCATTCTGCCGCTATGTAATACATTTCGGAAACCCTGAGTATCGGCTGCCGGCGTGCGGCATCGGAGGGCATAGATGTATATTGGTAAAGCTTACCATAAAAGCTGGCATTGACAGCAGTAGTAGACGTAGTATACTTACGAACGAGGTAAAGCCACCTGAGATCGTTACCACCAACACCACCATTAGTAGCATTCGTTTCGTATTGATCATAGATACGAGTATAATCGACAATGGCAATAGATGTGGAGCGCCCGCCACCGATGGATGCAGCAGTTGTGTCGAGCTGAAAAGCAGCCGATTTAATATTAGCAGCCGTATTCGTTACCTGCAAGTTAAAGATGAGTTCAGTAGAAAATATCCGGTCTCTTGACTCTTCTGTTGAGGTAGCAACGGCACCTCTTGTAATCCAGGGGAAAGTTTTAGTGGAAGCGGTGATTACCTGTTCTGCATATTTCAAAGCGTTGGCTTTGTCACCCATCCAGAGGTACACCCTGGCAAGGGTTGCTTTTACCGCATACCTGTTCATTTTTTGTTTACGATCGGTAAGGGTGGCGGCAGTTACCACAGAAGAGCCTATAGGGTCGTTCACCAGCAAGGTATCTGCCTTCAGCAAATCGGCCAGGACCTTTTGCATGACCACTTCCACAGAGGATTTAGGAACTACTTTAGGGCGAAATTCCGTTACATAAGGAATAGCAGGTGCATTTTTAGCCGACAGGTAAGAGGGGGCGTACAACCTGGCAAGGTCGAAATGCAGGAATGCCCGTAAGGCATAGGCCTCCCCCTTCAGCAACGCATAGTTTCCCGGTGAAAAGATAGCCGTATCGGCCTTATCGAAGTTTTCGATCACACTGTTCAGATTAGCGATAGCGTTATATGTATTTTGCCAGATAGGATCTGTCAAGGCCTGCACATTTGCCTGGCTATACAGATAATTCTGGGCATCGATATATACCTGCGCCCCAAAAGTGGAGCGGAGCGTGTACATCTGCCCTATTACATCTACCACACCGAAGGTCATTTCCCTGCCATACATAGAGGGATCGCCCATTGCCAGGTATACGCCATTGATGGCATTAACAAAACCACTTTGCTTAGAGAAGAAGAGATCGTCACGAACCTGCGTCTGCGGCGTAACGTCTATCCATTTCTTACAGGAAAGCAAAGCAGCAGAAGCGATTGCAACTGCCAGCACCCTGGGGATATATTGTTTCCAATTAGTACTCATAAAACGGTTTTAAAAGTTAGAACATTGCCTGAAGGGAAAAAGAGAAGCGTCTTGCGAACGGATAAGCAGTTCCTCTTTCGACCTGGACGGAAGACCATGTAAAGAGATCATTCGCGGCGGCTCCTATCCTCAGTCGGCGGAAACCCAGCTGCCTGACTGCCGGGAATTTATCCAGATCGTATGAGAGGTTAAGGGAGGAGAATGTAAGCATATTCCAATCCATCACAAATCTTGTAGAAGGCTGGGTAAGGCCATAATCGGCTACGTTTTTAAAGAAGCTGATATCACCCGGCTTTCTCCAGCGGCTGGTAAGTACGCGTTTATCTACGTTCTGGTAGATATTGGCATTTTCTACTTTGTCGACCAGGGTTTGATTATACATCTGCCCTCCTAACCTGTACATAAAAGAACTGCTCAGTTGCCATCCATTTAAGATGAAATTGAAACCAAAATTGCCGTTGAATTTAGGCAGGTTGTCTCCGGCCACTACCTGATCTGCAGGGTCCCATTTAGTAGTGAGAGATCCATCGCGTTTTTTATACACTTCAGCACCGGTAGCGGGATCGATGCCCATGGACGGCACAGCCCATATCGCATTCATAGACTGATTTACAACATAACGTACCTTTGGCCTGTTGGTCAAAACATTCCTGCTGGAAGAGTCGACATAGCTGACAGTCCCTGTTACAGAAGATTCAGCGTCCCTTTTATCATTCCATGTATCAAGCGAGTTAGAGATTTCTTTCAGTGTATTTTTATTATGTGCAAGCGTTGCAAAAACACTTAGAGAGTTCCGTTTTTTAGGATTGGAGAATACCTTATAGTTCAGGCGCAATTCGATTCCTTCATTCTGTGTTTTACCAAGATTGGCTTTGTAGGTAGCAAAGCCAGCCGATGGAGGCAGCGTGATATCGGTGATCAGGCCATCGGTATAACCGATATAATAATCCGCTCTTACATCAACTTTATTGAATAAGGATAAATCGATCCCGATATTATTATCACGTTTTTGCTGCCAACGTAATTCCGGGTTGGCTAAAGAAATTAATTTGGCCCCATTACCGTTCGCATATACATCACCAAAGATGTAGCTATAGGTGGCATAGCTCATATAAGAGCTAAAGCCCTGTGAGCCGGTATAACCTGTGGAGCCGCGGATTCTTAGCTGTTGAATAAAGCCGAGTTGCGAAAACAGCTTTTCGTTATGCAGGTTCCAGCCTGCACCTGCAGACCAGAAGCTGCCCCACCGGTTGTTCGCACCGAACTGGGATGATTCACTTGCACGATAGGACAAGTCGGCCAGGAAGCGATCATTCCAGGAATAGTTTACGGCTCCAAAAAGGCCGAGATCCCTTACTACTGACGGGGAGCCTACCGGCCGTTTATTATCTTGTGAGAACTGGAAGCCGGCGGATAAATAATCGATGTCTTCGGAAGGGAAACCTTCGACTATATAAGTCTGGTTATCACCCTTTCTTTCGCTGATATCATAGCCACCGTTTGCGAACACCTGATGTTTACCGAAAGTTCTCGTGTAGTTAAGGCTCAGGTTTCCGTTAATATAAGAAGACTCGCCATTTGATTTCGTATAGCGGCCGCGCCTGTATTTAAGCGCTTCGGAAGTCCAGGTGTAAAAGGTTGTATGATTAGCCGGCAGGAACTGATCGGCAGACGTCAGTTGTTTATTATAGCCCAACCTACCCCTGACGATGAATCCTTTTTTCAGGCTCCATTCGACATTAAAGTTGTTGGTAATATCGGTGTAATTACTAAAATCCTTTGTGCCAATAGTAGCATTATAGAGCGGGTTCAACACTTGATCGGTAGTGGTAAGAAACTGCAAAGGCGTTAATACCGTAGTATTGAATCCAAGCGGCAACCGAACCACATTGGTGCTGATAAGCGGCTGTATAATACCATTGGCATCCGTTTTAGGATAATACGGGTTCATAAGCGTGTAACGCTGGAAGTCGCCATAAGGAGAGTTATCCGCCCGATTGGCGCCTACCGTCAATACGTTACTGAAGGAGAAGTTTTTCACCCTATACAGCAAGTCTATTGCTCCTGAAGTAGTTCTTCTATCAGAGCCCTTCATGGCACCGGTAACATTATTATACATAAGATCAACGCCGTAGCGCAGATAAGCATCGCCGCCTTCGAGTCTTAAAGAGTGTCGTTGTCCAACTCCCATTCTAACCGGTTGTGCGAGCCAATCGGTATTCACTCCCCTTTCGACCAGGGATGCAACTTCGCTACGCCTTTTGAGCAGGCTTGCCTGTTCGGTGGGATATACCGAATAGTAAATATTAGCCGCATCTTCAACCTGCAATTTTTCTGTTGCATTGGTAAGATTATAGCTACTCAGGTCGGGCGCTTCCATATTGAGGCTTCCATTGTAAGTTATCTGCAGCTTACCTGCAGCAGGGCGAATGGTTTCGATAACCACAATACCATTTGCGGCCCTGGCACCGTAGATAGCTTTTGCCGCAGCGTCTTTGAGTATCGTAGCAGATTTCACCCTATATGGATCGAGGTCGATGATCTTTTGAAGGGAGGTTTCAAACCCATCAAGAATAAAAAGCGGCAGATTGGGATTGGTGCCATACTCCCCATTGAGATCGGGGAAACCAGATTGCCCTCTCAACTGAATATCCGGCATACGATTGGGATCGGAACCGAACTGGATGTTATCAAGCACCTGGAATGCAGGGTCCAGGTTTTTAAGACTTTGGATAATATTCTGGTTACTTACTTTTACCAGTTCTTCCTGGCTGAAAGTAGTAGTAGATCCGGTGAAGGTAGATGCCTTCCTGTTATACATACCCGTCACCACAATGTCCTTCATTGATTCAACAGATACCGACAGCTTGATGTTCAGGAAAGTAATTGACCCAACGGTTATTTCGGAGGTAATAAAACCAAGAGACGATATTACCAGAACAGCGCCTGGATTAACAGAAATAGAGAACAGTCCCTGTTTGTCGGTTGTAGTGCCCTGTTTCGCTCCTTTCACTACCACACTTGCCCCTTCGACAGGTTCGGCTGTACGTGCGTCGGTAACCCGCCCTTTGATAAGACTTGCTGCCGCATTGGCAGCGCCATACAAAGCTTCGGCAGTAATGACGGGAGCTTCGCGAACAGTGATTGTTTTGCCCGACACCTCGTATTTATAGCCTTTAGCTTTCAAAAAGCGATCGAGGACTTCATTTACCGGTTTGGCTGTTACATCGATATTGATATTACCGGCTTTGTTCAAGGTTTCTTCGTCGTATTTAAAGAGGTAGCCCGTTTGCCTCGTTATTTCCCTAAAAAGCGCAGTATACCCGACATTATCAGCGTGGAGAGAGACCAGTGTATTGGCACTCAGGAAAACAGTGTTTTCTTCGAGACGATAGAGGATAGGTTGTTCTTTCAATACTTTCGCCAGGAAAGCCTGGAGCGACATATTGGTAACAGAGACGGTAACAGGTCTTGACCTGGCGAGTACATTTACCGGTGCGGCGAAATAGATGCCTGTTTGCCGCTCAACTTCGGTCAAGACTTCCTTCAGGGAAACGTTTTTGACACTCACAGTTACCTCCTGCGCCAATGGTCTTGCGGAAACAGAGAGGCATGCAGCCAGCAGGAAGACACTAAGCAATTTCATAATACAAAAGATTTTGACGCCTTTCGACATTCCTTGCTGTGTTGCCACGGGGTACGTTCTTCCGGAAGCAGGTTGTCCCGGGTAATACAGCTGAGAAAAAGGAACATCATGCTTTAGGCTGTAAGCAGTTTTTAGCATAACTTGGTTCTGTTTTGGTTAAAAAATGTGCACACCATGCCTTGACTAACCAAACGATCGACCGGGAGTGGCGCAATCACTTCCGGTTTTGTTTTTAGTCAATTTCATTGATCCATACGGTTTGAATACTTACATAGCAGTTAGGTTTAGTTATTTATATATTATAGTCAAAAGTTATCAGGGTAATACTACCAAATGCCTGTCCCCATCCATCCTGAAATTAACACCCCATTCTTCCAGAGCATGTAATACCGAAGACAGTTTTACCCGGCGGCTAATTTTACCTGCAAACATGATATCGGGGACGTTTCCTTCATATGTTACTTCTATATCATACCACCGTTCGAGCTGGCGCATTACTTCCCGAAGGTTACTACCTTCGAGATTAAAGGCTCCATTTTTCCAGGCCACGACTGTATTTACATCGATATTATTATTCACGGTGATCTTATCGGGGCTGTGCCGGCTACCGTTCTCTTCCCGGCTTACCTGTGCCTGTTGCAACGGCTTCAACAATACCGTTTGTTCGTTACCGGATAGAGATGCCGTTACCGAAATCGCCCCTTGCAGCAAGGTAGTTCTGAGTGCAGATTCGTTCTGATAAGCATTTACGTTGAATCCTGTTCCAAGGACCTTTATATTTACATTGTCACCTGTTTTAACATAAAACGGTTTACTGGCGTTGGATGTTATTTCGAAATAGGCTTCTCCGGAAAGAACTACCTGGCGGTCACTGCCGGAAAAAGCTGTAGGGAAGGTGAGCGTGCTTGCCGCATTCAGCCACACTTTAGAGCCATCGGGCAATACCAGCTGGAACTGACCACCTTTTGGAGTGGCAAGCGTATTATACTGCAGGCTGTTGGCGCTATTATTAACATCATAGCTGAGCTGCCCGCCCTGCTGCGTCAAGGCCACGCCTCCCTGCAAGAGCGTTCGATGGCCATGTTCATCCAAGACAACCCTGGAGCCATCGGCCAATGTCAGTATTGCTTTATCGGTTCCAGGCATAATATCCTTTGCCATAGCAATAGCAGCCTGTTTGCCCGACGGGGTGGCATCCTGCTTTTTGAAGAGCAATAAAACCACTAATGCCGCCAGCACTGCAGCAGCAGCCGACCAAACAACAAAACGTTTTGCGATACTACGCGTTGCGGAAGCCTTTACCGACTGCCTGGTAATGGATGCGATCATATCCTGCCAATGCTCTTCGCGATACGCTTCAAGTTGCGGCTGCATCAGAGCAAGATCATGTAAAACCTCTACCAGCAGCTCGTTATAAGCAGGGTCATCCAATACCAGTTTTAGCTTCGCTTCCTCTTTATAGGTAAGCTGGTTACTGATATATTGTTTTAATAAATAATATACTTCCTGCCTATGCATTATGCAGATTAGAATTGGTCACTTATATACAACGGAAATTTTAAGAAGAGGGACTGTTCTGTTTACATTTTTTTTTCAAAAAAGCGAATAATCAGCAAAACAGACAAGGAAATTCCTGTTTGTTTATATATGAGTGCTTTGATGAATTTCAGGGATATCACCAACTGATCTTTGACGGTATTAGACGACAATCCCAGACTTGTTGCAATTTCCTTATGATTTAAGCCTTGAGAACGGCTAAGTCTGAAAATTTCCTGTCGTTTTGGCGGCAATTGTGCAATGGCCTGTTCAATAAGTTTTGCCAGCTCTTTTGCGCCTAATGCATCTTCTACTGTTTTTTCGTCATGTTGCGCTATTGCAGACAACTGCTGTAATCCTTGCTGCTGCTTTGTTAGCTGGCGCAAGTGAGAAAGTGATAAATTGGAGGCTACCCGGTATAGCCAGCCAACCGGATTATCCATCCGGGCCACCTCTTCCCGGTTCACCCACAAGCGCAGGAATACCTCCTGGATAATTTCTTCCGCAATGATGGAAGAACGTGTGATATTATGGACAAACGGAAAAAGCTTTTTGTTGTAGGCATGAAAAACCATGGCGAAATCGGCTTCCGTGCCGGAAGCGATCTTTTCAAACAACGCTTTTTCATTTATTACAGTCTCAGTATTCTTATCATTCATGCGCATCAGACATGATAAAGATACGTGGTTCCAGGAGAAGCGTTTAGAATTTGTAAAGCCTGGCAAACGGTCAATCAGTAATCTTCTTAATCATTCCATTAAAAATAAAATAGTGAAATGGCAGTACTGAATACCAGTATAACCTGCCAGCTAAACCCAGGGGGCGGAAGGTGGCGGTTTGAAATACGGTATTGCCTTTTATGTGAAATTCAAGCCAGGCTTCACCCGGGAGTTTCATTTCGGCGTAGAGCAGCAACCGTTTTTCTTCGCGGCTGGCATAGATTACCCGCCAGAAGTCGAGGGTATCCCCTACAGCAACCTGGGATTTGTTTTTACGCCCCCTGGTGAGGCCGACCCCACCGAAGAGTTTATCGAGGAAGCCGCGGAAGTTCCAAAGCCAATCGGCGTAATACCAGCCCGACTGGCCGCCGATGGCGAAAATGCGGTCGGCCGCTCTTTCCGGATCTTTGGTTTCCAATGTCTTTTTATCGGTGAACACACCAAACTGGGGCACTTCTAACTGCTTTTCTATCATGTTTTTGGAATAGATGCTACCCATGGCATCTTTCCAGCTGGACAATACCAGGTTCTGTTCTATTTTATCGAATGCAATCCTTATCGCTTCTTTATAGGGGATCAGTTGCACGTTGCATTTCTGCGGCAGCTCATTAGGCCTGGCCACTACATCTACCCGCATACTATCGACCAGGTTGCGGGCCAGCGGGTAAGAAGTAGAGGTCACAAAATATAGCCAGTAGGATGATAGCCGGGGCGTCATTACGGGCACGGTGACGATACGGCGTTTTAGTTTACGTACTTCTGCAAACTGCAGCAGCATTTGTTTATAAGTAAGGATATCGGGACCATAGATATCATAATGTTCACCGAAACTAAACTCCTGCAATAACACCGCGGACAGGAATTCTATGACATTACGGATAGCAATAGGCTGGCATTTGGTATGCAACCACCTGGGAGCGACCATTACGGGGAGCTTTTCGACCAGGTCGCGGATAATTTCAAAAGAGGCACTACCCGATCCTACAATGATACCGGCGCGTAAGGTAGTAAGCGGCGTTCGGCCTGCGCCCAGCACTTCTTCCACCCTCTTGCGGGACGAGAGGTGACCAGATAACTTTTTCCCGTTGATGATGCCACTTAAGAAGATGACCTGCCGGGCGCTTGTATTATCGATTGCGGTAATAAAGTTGCGGGCCGATTGTTCTTCTTTTTGGCTGAAGGCGCCGGCGGTGCTCATGGAATGCACCAGGTAATAAGCAGCATCGATATCAGCGGGTATATTTTTGAGGGTATCAGGGTTTGAAAGGTCAGCTTCAATTACAGTGATCAGGTTGCCGTTACCAAAACGGCTGGTATTAAACGCGGCGGCATTGCGCACGCAACAAACCACGTGATGCCCTTTCTCCAATAATACGGGCAACAACCGCTGGCCTATATAGCCGGTGGCTCCGGTAAGTAATATTTTCATGTGATGCTATTCCTGCATTGTAACACGCAAAAGCCTGCATTGTTAATAGCAGTGAAAAGTATTTACGATGGACGACCGGGGCACAGAGCATCCGGGGCCCTGGTTTCTATTTATACATTTCAACTTTAATCTGTCCGTCTTCCGTTACTGTGCCGCGGAACATACCCTGGGTATTGAAAGGCATGGCAACATTTCCTTTCCGGTCGAGCGCTATCAGGCCGCCGTTGCCGCCCATTTTACCGATCTTGTCAATTACCGTTTGTGCAGCTTCGGCAACTGGTAATTCTTTGTACTCCATAAGATCAGAAACGGTTTTGGCAGCTACCGTTCTTATGTAGAATTCGCCCCAGCCTGTGGCAGATACGCCCACGGTTTCGTTATTACAATAGGTGCCGGCGCCAATAACGGGAGAGTCGCCTATGCGTCCATATTTTTTGTTGGTCATACCACCGGTAGAGGTGCCTGCAGCAAGATTACCGGCTTTATCCAGCGCTACGCAGCCTACCGTTCCAAACTTGTAGTCGTAGTTGATTGTTCCGGCATTGGGTGCAGTGTTGCCGCTATGTTCCAATACAGCTTTGAGCGAGTCTTCTTTTATCGCTTTCTGCAGGCCTTCCCATCTTTCTTTTGTCCGGAAATAAGAAGTATCTACAATCGTAACACCTGCTTCCTTAGCAAACTTCTCAGCTCCGGGACCGGCCATCATAACATGCCTGGATTTTTCCATTACGGCTTTTGCTGCACTGATAGGATTTTTGATGGTGGTGACACCGGCTACCGCTCCTGCCGCCAAATTGCTACCATCCATAATGGCAGCATCCATTTCGTTACGTCCGTCGTGGGTAAACACGGCACCTTTTCCTGCATTAAACAGCGGGTTATCTTCCAGCACGTGAATAGCTGCCTCTACGGCATCGAGGCTTTTACCTCCCTTTTGAATTATCGCATACCCAGCCTGCAAGGCGCTGGTAAGTCCAGCCAGGTAGGCAGCTTCGGCCTGGGAGGTTATATTCTCTTTCAGAATGGTGCCGGCGCCACCGTGAATGACGAGTACATATTTGGTTTGTGCGTGCAGCGTATCACCTAATGCCAGACACAGGAGCAGGAGCAATAGAACCGGTTTTCTCATACAAGTTGTTTTACAATTATACCTGATGGCAATTGCCTACAATATTAAGTATTGGCAACGTTCGTAACGCACCACTTCGTAAATTTTAAAGCTGTCTGACTAGGCGACAGCGCTTTTCTGCCTTCCGGGTTTATACAGGAACTGCAGGTAGATAAGAGAGAGCAAGGTGATGGCTGTACACCAGTAAAAGACAACCGGGATCATTGCAAAGTCTTCAATAAATAAACTACCGGCAAGCAAAGCGCCCAGGCCAATGCCGGCTTCGAGCGCTATATACATGGTGGCCATGGCTTTACCGCGTTGGGCAGGATCGCTTAGATCGGCCGTCCATGCAGTAGCGGTAGGAGAAAGCATACCGGTAGCTATACCATAGACGCCGGAGGCGAACATGAGTAACCAGGAGGTATTTGCCAGCGCGATCATGAATGTTGAGATGGCCAGCAAGGAAAGAGAGATCTTAAGAATGGGTACGCGGCCATGACGGTCGGAAACTTTACCTGCAACAAAACGTATCAGCAGCGAGGTTAGCGTGAAGACCATAAAAAACAAGCCTTTATTGGCCGTTCCCAGGTGCAGGCTCCAATCGGCGATAACAGTAAGAATAGCACCATAGCTTACATAACTAAGAAAGATGACCACTACAGATGGGATCACTCTTTTATCGAAGATGTCGTTTTTTCCAATTCTCAGATGTGCTAACCTGAAGCGCTGCTTATCGGGCAGCGTATCTTTCATATTGGCAAGAATGACAATTGAAAGCAATGCAAAGAGGGAAGAACAATAAAACAGGATATTTATGGAATAGTGTGCAGTAATGGCGCTGCCGATAGCAGGGCCTATGGCCAGGCCTGTGCTGAAGCATACGCCGTGAATGCCCATAGCTTCTCCCCATTTGGTTGCAGGCACCAGATCGGCGACATAAGCTGCGGTTGCCGTGGGTTTAAATCCTGTAGAGAAACCATGCACCAATCTTAGCAGGAGAAATCCAGCCACAGTAGTCAATACCGGGTACAGGAAGCCACATACAAAACAAACGATGGAGCCTACTGCCATAACCGGCACCCTGCCTATGGTATCGGTTAGTTTGCCACTAAAGGGCCTTGAGCCCCCTGCAGTTAGTGTAAACAAAGCAATGATCAATCCTTTATAAGCTGCACCGCCCATATTCGACAAGTAGGCCGGCAATTCGGGTATCAGCATATTAAAACTCGCCGAGAAGAGAAATGAACTCAAACACACGAGACCAAACTGGAGGGTGTAAATAGTATCTTTATTTTTCAATGCCAACGGAACAATTTCTGAGGAATGAGGGCCGAAGTTAGAAAAAATAACGCTGGCCCTGCCGCTGACCTGCAAAAACAAACTCGTATTTTAACCCGCAGACCAGCTATAATTTCTCTTCATCAGCCTAATTCTACAAACAAAAAGATAACTAAAGGCGAAATTCAACAGGAAGATAAAGACTGAGAGAAGCAGAGACAAGGAAACATATGGCACAGCGGGCAACTTAAAAACTTGCCGCAGCGTATACACAAACAGCCATCCAAAAATATTATGCACGAGGAAAATACCAAATACGGTTTGCCGGGGATTGAATTTCTCTATCCACTTTACCGGACCAATTTTACATAGCCCGACAAATACAACCAACGCGTTCATGAGATTAGAGACACGCAGCGAAGCATAAGGATCGACGCTTTTATGCATGGAAAGCAGATTTCCTTCGAAACAAGTTATCACCAGCGTTATAAGGTAAAGCGTAATCCAATGCCACCAGGTAATACGGCTACACCAAGCCATCCAACTGCCAAAGTTCTTATGAACATGAATACCCAGCAACATCACTGAAACATAAGCAAGGAATGCGGTGGTATGGCTTGCATTGAACCAGTTGTAATAGAGATTACAATTATAAAAGATAGTAATACACAGAGAGAGTACAAATAACCAGCTGTCATACAATAACCGCTTTAGTATTATCAATACAGATACGGACACGAGGAAGACGGGTATAAACCAAAAAGAATAATGAAAAACCATCATTTTAAGAATGAGCCCCATTTCTTTTACCAGCTTCATGCTGTCGGAAGGCAACAGTACCGACTGGAATACCGGATCAAAGCATGCGTACATAACGGCAAAAAACAGAATAACGGTAACCCATGGCAGGATGGTAGACCTTAACCTTGACTTCATAAACGTGCCTATCGTATATTCCCGGATCTTCCTGTTCAATAAAAAGCCGCTGATCAGGAAAAAAAGTATTGTACCTGTTTTGCCTAATTCCAATGCAACAGAATGAATGATACTATCTGTTGGGGCGAGCGGAGACTGGCTATCAAGCGGCAAATAAGAATGCCCCCATATTACAGAGGATATGGCAACAAATCGTATGGTGTCGATAACCTCATAACCGTTATTAAGGGTAGCGACTGTGTTGGTTTTCTTCAAGATGACCAGGTTTAAAAACGTCTGAATCATGCTGTTAGAGTTGGGCGCCTCGTTCAACAATCTTCCTTTTCAAAGAAGACGAAATAAAAATATCAACTAAAATAAGTGAATAATATGATCTCAATCAACATGGCGATTTTTTTAAAGAAAATTAAATTACGTGTAAACATCGATGGCTAACACTTGAATAATCCATAGTTGCCAGGGAATCCGGTACTTACCGAGTAATAAGTATGTGCGCACATCTTCACCACATCCCTTCACCCCAAAAAGGCAAAGCCTTTGTTTTTTTCATTTAATATTATGACTTTCAAAATAAACGCTATGACTATACCAAAATTCATCCTCGCCGGAGATTTCATCAATTCACCTGACCAGATTTATGTAGTACACACCGCCTATCCCCAATTTGTTGCAGCGAATTCCAAAAACGGCATGAAGCCGGAGATTGTTGCAGATTTTGTTAAAGATGCCAGTGCAAAAGCAAAAGAGGAAGCGCTTTTGGATGCACAGGTATATTTATTCGATAAAAATCTTTTAGGGCCGGCATATGCTCCGATCGAGCACCTGCCTTCCATTATTTTATCTCATACCCAGGAAGCAGATATTCCTTTTTTTGTTATTGTTACGGAGGCTCCTTATGGCATCTTTGGAATAGAAGCTGTAGAATCTCCATTTCCACGACCGGATCATTTTATTGTATCATTAGCTTATGAAGACTATTTCGGCGCCACAAAGGAATCGCAAAAAAATGCTTGTCTCAACAAAGCTATTAATTATTATTCGATGTGCGAACGCAGTTATTTCGCCACAGAAGAAATCACCGAACTGCTGAAAAGCTTAGGCCATAATAAGGCATAGCGAAGCCAGTTATAGTAAGGCCGGCCAACATATGAAGCATATGATGGCCGGCCTTTTTATGGCACAAACCAACAGTTTGCAGGTGCCTGCAACTGAGGAATTGAATTCCCTACACAGGATTGAAGAAAGGGTAAAGTAAATTGGCCTGCGATTTGAGTAAAGAGAACTGTCTTAACAAAACAAAAACTATGAAAACATTACAAACTATTGCATTTGTAGCCGCAATGGGCTTATTAGGCGCCTGCGGCAATGGCTCGAACAACCAGGATAGTGTTGATAGCGCCAAAGAGGCTAACGACTCTATTATCGACAGCCAGGATTCTTTATCTACTATTTCCACAGCCACACCAGCTGATAAAGCATCAACCGACTTTGCAGTGGAAGCGGCTAACGGCGGTATGATGGAAGTGGAATTGGGCAAACTGGCTCAAACGAATGCTTCCAGTCAGCGTGTAAAGGATTTTGGTTCCATGCTCGTTAAAGATCATAGCGAAGCTGGCGACAAGCTGAAAGCCCTGGCCAAACGTAAGGATATTGTATTACCAGACAGCCTGGGCAATGACGCACAAAAGCATGTTAAAGACTTAAGCAAGAAAAAAGGTAAAGATTTTGACAAGGCCTATATGGACATGATGGTAAGTGACCATAAGAAAGATATCAGTTTGTTTGAAAAGGCATCTAAAGATGCAAAAGACCCTGAACTGAAGGCTTTTGCTGCCGGTACGCTGCCTGTGCTAACGAAACACCTGGACTCTGCAAGAGCTATTAGCGGCAAAAAAGACTAGGCGAGCCACTTTTACCTTCCGGCTCAAAAGCGGTCGTATCGGAATAGTAGTGATACGACCGCTTTTTATCGATGATTGAACCCGCTACACAGTTGGGATGGGAATGATTTTTAGGATGATCAGAAAAAAATGTTAACCATGAAACAAAAACAAACAGTTCCGGTAAGCGCTGTAATGCAAACAGATTACAGCTGGATATTCAGAAGAAGGGCTATCAGGGCCCGCATTTTAGCCGCAGTAACTATTTTATCGCTCAGCTCATTTATCTTTTTCCTGTTGCGATAAACTTATCGGCCTCAATTAAGATCTGGCTCTGCCGTTTTACTTTATTGCGGCAGAGCATAGAATATTATTTGGAATGCCTTTATACAAGCAGCCTATAATGCGAAAACACCGATAAAGGCAGCCGGCAAACCGGAAGCCATTATCAGACAACCTGATACACCCAAACGCTGTACGCAGGAAATGATAATGGCAATGAAGGAGACAGATCGGTTTCCGGCAAATTAGTTAATAACAATTTCCATTCTCCTGTGGGCAAGGTATAAGTCAAAGGCTGATCTGAAAAATTGAATAGGCACAGTAAATGTTGTTCTCCCCTATCGTTCTGGCGGTGTAATACCAGACCTTGTTCACCCAATTGCGTTACATAGATATTGTTCTTATCGAGATTGGTTAGTACTGCATGTTCCCGGCGCAGGGCAATGAGTTGCCTGTACCAGTTGAGCAGGTTGCGGTTGCTGCCGGTATTACGTTTATGCCATTGCAGTTTGCATTCGAGGAAGACATGGGGATCGAGCGCATCTTTGGGTTCCATATCCCAATGAAACGCTTCAAACTCTTTTTTACGACCCTCGCGCAGGGCTTTTCTCAATGATTCATCGGAATAGTCGGCAAAGAAATAAAAGGGAGCGTCTTCGCCATACTCTTCGCCCATGAACAACAGGGGAACATAAGGAGAAAGTATTACAGCTGCAGCAGCCAGCTGCAATTGCGGAAACGAAAGAAGTACAGACCAGCGTTCGCCTCCCGGCCGGTTGCCAACGATATCATGGTTTTGGCTAAAGACGAGGAACTGTTCGCCGGAGATACCTGCAGAAGAAGCGCCATGCCTGCGCCTGCGGAATTTTACATATTCACCGCTGTGAACGAACCCTTCCTTATATGCTTTCGCCAGCTGTTGCATACGTCCGAAGTCGACGTAATATTTTATTCCTTTTTTATCGAGCAATACGTAAAGTGCATGATGAAAATCATCGAGCCACTGCGCATTAAATCCCCAGCCTCCTGCTGACGGATGCTTTACTACATGGGGGCTGTTAAAATCGCTTTCGGCCACGAGATACAACTGCTTACCCAGTTGCTGCTGCCATTGCTGCACCTGCTGGTGACAACAGACCCAGAAATGTGGGGTTTCCCTATCGTATACTTCATGAACGGCATCGGCCCTGATACCATCGATATGATAGTTTGCGAACCAGTGATAAAGGTTATCTGCAAAATAGTGGCATACTTCATCGCTGCAGGGACCATCGAAATTGATGGCATCGCCCCAGGGTGTACGGTATTTGCCGGTAAAGTAAGGAGCGAACTTACCGAGGTAGTTGCCTTCGGGGCCAAGATGATTATATACCACATCGAGAAATACGGCGATGCCTTTCTGGTGGCAGGCATCGACCAGTTTTTTTAATCCCTCCGGGCCGCCATAAGAATTTTGTACCGCATAAATGTACACGCCATCGTAGCCCCAGTCGCGGCTACCGGGGAATTGGTTTACGGGCATCAACTCCAGCGCATTGATGCCGAGCTCTACAAAATCATCGAGCCTTGGAATAATAGCTTCGAAGGTTCCTTCGGGCGTAAAAGCGCCTACGTGCAGTTCATAAAATATAAGGTCTTTGAACGGCAGGCCATGCCAGCCGGCATCGTTCCATCGATAGCTTTGATGGTCTACCAGTTGCGACGGTCCGTGTACCCCTTCGGGCTGGAAATGCGAGCGGGGGTCGGGCGTATCGGATCCGCCTTCGGGGATGTAGTAATAGCGGAGGCCCTGTTCTGCATGGGGAACGCTGGCATGGAAGTAGCCACGTTCGTCTTTCTGCATATCGATCTTTTGCTGTATAGGGTGTACGATGTTAAGGATCATAGATTCTTTCTCAGGCGCCCATACAGAGAAAGAAGACAGTTGTTTTTTCATAGGTAGCACAATTGAAGATTATGGTTCCAGTTCAATAATTATGCCTTCGTCGCCCGCGAGGTTAACAGCATCGGCGACCTGCGTTCCTTCCAGCTCAGGCGAGGTTGCCAATATGATGCGGCCTTTACAAGGCTGCTGCCATGCTTTAAAATAACAGGGACGATGACTAAGATTAAGAATGATCATAAAAGAAGGAGCGTCTTCAGCTTTACGGATATAGGCCAGTGCCTGGGTATCGGCGTGTACGGGTATGTAATTACCGCCGTACAATGCTGGAGATTGCTGCCTTAGCTTAATCAGGCGCTTATACAAATGGAGCATAGAATAAGGGTCCTGTTCCTGGCGTTGTACGTTAATGCGGGAATAATCGGCGGCCAGCCTAAGCCAGGGACGTGCTGTTGTAAAGCCCGCATTAACACTGTTATCCCATTGCATGGGTGTACGTGCCGGGTCGCGGCTAAGATTTTTGTCGGGCATATTCAGTCCCTGCGGGTCCTGCACTTCTTCGAACGGGATAGGCACATCGCGCATACCAATTTCGTCGCCGTAATAAATTGTAGGTGTACCACGCAGCGTTAGCAGCATCATAGCGGCTACGCGTGCCTGCTGGAGGCCTACACGGCTGGTAACGCGCGGCTGGTCGTGATTACCCAGCACCCAGTTAGGCCATGCCCGTGCAGGCAGGGCGCCCTCATATTCATCGATGGAAGCGGCTATCTGGCGGGCATCCCAGGGTAATGATAAGAGCATAAAGTTAAACGGCAGGTGTGCACCATTGTTGCCGGCGCCGTAATACATCACCAGTTTGTTGATGGGCAGGTAAATTTCACCTATCATCATACGTTCGTGGTAAGTATCGAGCAGCTGCCGCATTTTTTGAACGAGCTCATGCACTTCGGGCTGATCGGTTGAATATACGGGCAGTACCTGATCGCAAGTGGGCATATGCGGCAGATAGCCGGGGTTGACGGGGTTATCGCGCAGTTGCTGGTCCTTGATCATATGCCACATGACATCTACCCGGAAGCCATCTACTCCCCTGTCGAGCCAGAAGCGCATGACATTAAGCATAGCTTCCTGCACTTCGGGATTACGCCAGTTAAGATCGGGCTGTTCTTTGAGAAAGGCATGATAGTAATACTGCTGAGTAGTTTCATCCCATTCCCACGCACTACCGCCGAAGGCGCTTAACCAGTTATTGGGAACGGATCCGTCGGGACGGGCATCGTACCAGAGGTACCAGTTTCTTTTAGGATTATCGCGGGAAGAACGGGATTCGATGAACCAGGGATGCTGATCGGAAGTATGATTGGGAACCAGGTCGAGGATCAGCTTCATGCCGGCATCATGTACTTCAGCTATCAGCCGGTCGAAGTCGTTCATGTTGCCGAAAAGCGGGTGGATACCTGTATAGTCAGAGATATCATAGCCGAAGTCAGCCATGGGTGAAGCGTAAATGGGCGACAACCATATAGCGTTGATGCCGAGGGACCTGAGGTAGCCAACACGCCGACGAATACCTTCAAGATCGCCGATACCATCGGCATTGCTGTCTTGAAAAGAACGGGGATATACCTGGTAGATGATATCTTTCTGCCACCACAGGAGCGGGGATTGTTGTGCATTCATGGTTTTCATTTCCCTCGTTATTACACCAACCCTATACCAATTTGTAAAGCGCTTATTTGAAGCGTATTATAACTAAAGTGTTGATGCCTGCCGAAAATTATCTACAGCGTTGAGGCGGTGACAGAGGCAGCAGGTTCACATACACATAATGAGCGCGCCGCCGTGCAGCCAGGGTATTTGAAAGCCAGCGACAAGATGGACCGGCGGGTTAAGCTTACCGGGAAGTAAGGGACCGGTTTTTGCAACAACTCTAAAAAAACCTTATGAAATTACTTCCTTCTGTTATCAGCGGATTAGCCGGATCGGTGGCTTTGACCTTATTACACCAGTGTTTTATAAAAAAAACAAAAGATGCCCCCAGGATGGATGAGCTGGGAATGGATGCACTTAGCCAGACAATTGACGCCTGGGACATACCAGCACCTGAAGAAGAAACACTTTATAAAACAACACTGGCCGGAGATATTGCAGGCAACGCCGCCTATTATGCGCTGGCAGGACTGCAACCCAAACATAGCTGTTTAGCGGGTTCGCTACTTGGTGTAGCTGCAGGCAGCAGCGCTATAATGCTTCCGGGAAAGCTGGGATTGAACCCTGACTACAGCAATGCAACGCCCAAAACAAAGGCACTAACATTGTTATTGTACATTACAGGCGGACTTGTTGCCGGCAGTGTGTACAAGTTGATAGATCGCAAATAGAAAAGGTTATTACTTCCTTAATATGACAGCGCCAGCTGCACAAACATGGGTTTATTTTCTCCGCCGCCTTATAGAATGCATCGCGGATACGGTTTCGTATGCCAACTGCATAAAAGCTACACCTACCTTAACGCCGCTTCTTTGAAATTTATGCGACACCTTTTTTCTACATTTGAAGGAGCATTGCAATACTTCAGATCCTATTACTATCTCAAACACTTGATTAAAAACAGATGAACCAAGTATCCCGCACGCTGTTATCATTGCATTACAGAAGCGCGCTTACAACAGACAGGCAGGCTTTAAAAGCACTTGCCTGGCTTTCGTACAGCGAGTATACGCAGTATATGACGCCGGAGGATGCAGTAAAGCTAAAAACCAATATGCACAGTGATGCCGTTTGGGATAGTATTCTTTCTGTTGCACAAGGTTTTGTTTGCACATGCGAGGACAAGATCGTTGGGATGTCGTTTCTTGTTCCCAGCGGGAATGCCTGGGATATTTTTCAGGCGGAATGGAGTTATATAAGAATGGTTGGTGTAGACCCTGATCTCAAGGGATACGGTATTGCCAGCAGGCTAATGCAGCAATGCATTGCTCATGCGAGATCTACGAACGAAACTATTGTTGCGCTTCACACTTCTGAAAAAATGAATGCAGCAAGGCATATTTACGAGAAACAGGGATTCAAAGTATTAAAGGAAATAGCGCCAAGATTGGGCATAAGATACTGGCTATATACGATGCAACTGTAATCATCGCCCCAGGTTGGGGAGCGTTTTATGGAATGAAAATGAAGGCTTTAGGGCAAAGTGTTGAAAATCAAATAAAAGGAGATATACCCAAAATCGAGGGCATAATTTTTTATGTCTTATCTTGGGGGTTCCGTGAATCAACGGACCAGCTTCATACAGATAAAATGAAAACACATCCGCTAACATTGCTTATCGTTATCCTGGCCGCTTTGCCATTCAGCAGCCAGGGGCAGCTAAACCTTATCAAATTAAATGAAGATTCTATTTTCAGCCGGCCGGTTTTTGAAAACTATAAGGCGCCCTGCCTGGTAGAAACAGGCCCGAACGAGCTTATGTTGTCGTTCTGCGGCAGCTCTTCGCAAAAGAGCAAACAAACGGCTATCTGGTTAATGAAATATAGCGGCAAAAGATGGAGCCGGCCCTTCCGGATTGCCGAAGGCAGCAGCAGCGACAGCATCCGGTATATCTGTTCCAATCCTGTGATGTTCAGATGTGGAAGCGGTAAAATGTTCTTATTTTATAAAGTAAGTTCAGATGAAAAGAATTGCTGGGGTATGTTACGCACCTCTGACCGGAAAGGGAAGAAATGGTTTGAGGCAGCCCGTTTGCCGGAAGGCGTATCGGGGCCATTTGCCGGCAAACCTTCGCAGTTAAAGGATGGCACTATCATGTACCCTTTGGTGCGGGAGCTACCCAATAAAAAATGGGGCATTTTTATAGAAAAGACCTGCGATCAGGGTAAGACATGGTCGAATAGCTGTATAGATTCAACGTGCGCCTTTCCGGTTGTTCAATCCAATATACTTTGTTACAATCCGGACAAAATACAGATGATATGCCGCGGCGGCGAAAACTACAATCTTCAATGCCGCTCAGACGACAACGGCAGTACCTGGATGAGAGCCGACACCAATCACCTCCCCGGGCCTTATTCAGAAGCGGATATTATTACCTTACACAGCGGATGGCAACTGATGGCCTACTGCAAGGATGGTCAGCTTAAATTAGCGTCGTCCCGGGATGGGCTGAAATGGCAGGAGGTGGCAGAACTGGAATGCAGCAATCCGTGTAAAGCGGGCTTTCCTTCTCTTCTGCAAACACAGGACGGCAATATACACGTTACCTTCACTAATGATCAACGCAATATTAAGCACATCGTTTTCCAGGAAAGGAGAACAGAAATTGCGGCCCTGTAACAAAGGCTGAATCAGCGCCTTTGTTACAGACCATTTTATCTTTCTACCAGGCACTATAATATTAATCCAGAGAAAGTTTTTCCAGATCGAGATCGGCCGGACCGGTGATCGCCTTACCATTAAAATCGTAGCGGGCGCCATGGCAGGGACAATCCCATGACTTTTCTGCTGTATTCCACTGCACTTCACACTTCATATGCGTGCACACGGGGCTTATTGCATGTAAAGCGCCATTCTCATTTTTATAGAGTGCTATTTTATGATCTTCGTATTTTACGATTTTAGCTTCACCATGCGCCAGTTCTGCCAGCTGGCTGATCTTTTCGCCGGAGAAAAGCTTTCCTAAAAATAATTTTACAACATCTGCATTATGGGAAACAAAGTTGGTAAAGCCAGCAACAGGTTTAATACGATTAGGATCCAGTAAACGTTCAAGCGCCGGCTTCTCTCCCATTATGATGCCTTTAAGCAATTGCGCTGCTACATGGCTATATACCATCCCATTTCCACCATAACCGGTAGCGACATAAATGTTATCCTGCTGACCTGGCAAATAACCTATATACGGAAGGCCGTCAGCAGGCTCGAAATATTGGGAAGACCATCGGTAATTAATTTCTTTTACTTTAAAGTGTTTGCGGATATGACTTTCAAGATGTAGCAGGCACCGATTGGTGTCTTCTTCTTTGCCGGTACCATGATCTTCGCCTCCTGCAATAAGATAGTCATGTCCATTAACATGCTGGGTACGGTAGTAGTGATAAGGATCGTACATATCGTAACTCAAGTCGTTAGGATAAGTGCCGTCTTCCAGGGTTGCTGCTATAGCGTAGGAACGGTAAGGTACGCAGCGCAAATGTAAAAGATTTACTCCCGGAGGAATATGTGTAGCATAGATAAGATGACCGGCGGTAAAATCCCCCCTACCCGTATTAACAACAAGCGGAGAACCAGAAACGACGCCGGTAACCCTGGTATCCTGAAGTATAATGCCTCCTGCCTCTTCGAAAGCTTTTGCAAGACCAAAGACATATTCCAGCGGGTTAAATTTAGCCTGACCAGCAACTTTTATCGCTGCTACAAAAGGCAACGGTACGGGAATGGCATTCGTGTCGTGGATGCTTAAACCTGCGTCTGCGGAGGCTTTTTTTATGTCCTGCAGTTCTTTTTCCTGCTCTTCGTCCTGTGCAAACAAAAACGCATCAGCATCTTCAAATCCGCAGCTGATATGGTAGCGGGCGATGTTTGTTTTTATCAGGTCAATCGCAGTTTTAACAGCTGCAGCTATATTGCGGGAAGCTTCTTCTCCGAAATTTTTGGAGATAACGGTATAGGGAGTGTCGAGCAGCGTATTCAAATGAGCTGTGGTACCTCCCGTTGTTCCAAAGCCAATGTTGGCTGCTTCTATTACAAGACATTTCAATCCCTGTTCCTGAAGCAAAAGCGCAGTACTTAAGCCGGTAATGCCGCCACCCGTTATAATACAGTCGAATATAACATTGTCATTTACCGGATTCACCGGAAAATAGGGTTCAATAGTATGCTGCCATAGGCTAGTGCTGGCTCCATCTCTGTTTATCATGTGTTTATAGTTTAGCAGCTATACCACTTCAAACACCTTGCCGTACTAACCGGGAAAACGCCCCATTCCGGCTGCTTGAACCGGAAAAGGAATATGCCAATAACTTAGAGAAACTCTTCGAATCCATACCGGGCCATACTCCAGAAGGCATCCAGCGCTATGATGCGTTGCTTTAAAAATGAGATCATCGCCGGCCAGTCTTCTTTACGGTGGATACTTACGTTCGCCAGCGTTTTACTAACGGCGTCAATCGTTTTCCCCCATTCATCGGTGAGGTTTTCCTGCCAGTCCCACATCTCTCCCTGTAATTCTTCTTCCAGCATTGCTTTCATCTGGGTAAGCCTTTGATATTGCAGCACGCGGAGGCTGGCATCTTTGTGTGAGCATGTGATGGCAATGCGGGTATGTTTATGATCGGCATCCATTTTAAACTGAATGCCGGGAATACCTGTTTTATAATTCACCCAGCTCACAGCTGTGCCTTCTGCAGATAATACAGGCTGCATATACCGGCCAAAGGTGGTCCAGAAAGCCTGTTTTTGCCGCGATATATCCTCTTTTGTGTACATATGCTGCCTTCTATATTAAACACTCAAATGTATACAAATAAGAAGCCATTCAAAAGGAATTGACTCTTGCAGAATATTTATGCAATTCTTTTATAAGGAGATCTTCCATGCAAGCGTTTAAATTGAAAGAGGCCGTATCACACCTATGATACGACCTCTCTGCTCATTCATTCAAGTTTGCTTATTACTTAGCACTTTCAGGCAACAACACAAAAGTGATATAGTTGCTGGTGTTCAGGTAAAGGGCTGCCGACTGTTTTACCTGTTCGGCTGTTAGTTTATTGATCAGCGCCGACTGCCTGCCGATCATATCCAATGGTTCTTTGTTTTGCAACTGGCTCGATAAATAAGTAAGCCAGAAACGATTGGTTTGAGTAACAGTGCCAAGCGTATTTAACGACTGCGCTTTAAACTTTTCCAGGTTTACGGTAGCAGGTCCATCTTTGGCCAAACGTGCTACTTCGTCGAGCGTTGAGGCGATCAGTTTTTGTACGTTCTGCGGAGAGCATCCGAAACTGATATTGATGGCATACCTGTTCTGCGGGTATTTACTTTGCGCAGCACTTACAGAAGGGGTATACACGCCGGATTCTTCTTCACGCAAACGCTCCAGCAGTCTTATATTCAGCACTTCGGCCACCGCTTCCATCGCCATATTATTCTCTTCAGAATAATTATAAGTGCCATTAAATACCAGGCGTACAGTTGCCTTATCTTCTTTTCCTTTGTATACCTTTTTCTCCAACATGCCGGCAGGTGGGTGAATGCCCAGTTCCCTGACATCCTGGTTGTGATGCGTTGCCGGTAATGCAGCCAGATAGTTTTCCATCAGAGGTTTGAATGTTGTAGTATCTATATTACCTACAAATACAAACGTGAAGGCAGCAGCATCAGCAAAGCGGGCTTTATAGAACTCCAGGCAGGAATCCAGCTGTATCTGGTCGAGCATTTCAACGGAAGGCGCCTTACGACGGAAATGGTAGTTTCCTAATACTACATTCATAGTATCGGAGAAAACACTGTTGGGGTCATTGGCCCTGTTGATGAGCTGAGGACGTGAGCGGTTCAGGATGCTTTGAAATAATGCGGAATCTTTCCGTGGCTGGGTAAAATACAGGTAAATCAATTGCATGGCTGTTTCCAGGTCTTCGGGAGCAGCACTGCCGTTAACGCCTTGCGTCCTGTCGCCGATAAAAGGTTTTACGCCAACCTGCTTGCCGGTAAGATATTTACCTAAAGCAGTATTGTCAAAGTCGCCCACACCTGCGCTTCCTATAATACCCGATGCGTTGACAGCCGATTGAAAGCCTTTATCGGAGCTGAGAGAAGTTCCGCCTGGGGCAAAGGCGCTGAAACCAATTTCATCATTCTTATAAGAGGTAGGCTTTACAACCACTTTCACGCCATTGCTCAGTGTATACATTATCCCTGCAACATCTTTCAGTTGGGTTTGAGCCACTATACGGCCCGGTGCGGGTTTTGCGGGCAACAGCACAGTACCCGCAGCTTCGTCTTTATAAGCAGTAATATTCTCCCTGCTTACTTCCTGTAACCAGCGGCTAAACGTCGCCGAATCGGGTAAGCCGGCTTTATCTTTTCCGGGAGCCATAATAATCACATCCCTGTTGGTGGCTTTGATATAAGTAGCAGGCACTTTGTTCACATCAGCCAGTGTAATACCCGGCAACAATTGTTTAACCAATGCCAGCTCATAATCTATTCCGGGAGCTGCGGCGCTATCCAGAAAATATTGCTGGTATTCTTTCACATAATTCTCAGAAGGAGTTTTACTCTTCTCCTTCCACGACGCGGTGTAACTGGTGAGTACATTTTGTTTTGCTCTTTCCAGTTCCGATTGGGTAAAGCCAAAACGTTTTACGCGTTCTATTTCGCGCCATACAGCTTTCACACCAGTTTCGAGTCCGCCTGTATTATTAACCCTGGCGCTGGCGCTGAAAAGCTGCAATCCGCCCATAAACGGCTGAATACCTACTCCCCCCTGGATGAACGGAGGCTGAGGCTGTTTATAATACTCCGCATAACGCTCGCCCATCATTTGGTTGAACAGCTGCTTTACTACTGCTTTGCGATAGTCAACATCCGTCACCAGCTTTTCTTCAGGCTGCTTCCATAATATTTCAGCGGAGGTAGTAGTATTTTCAGGATCTGTAGCAATCAGGTATTGGTCTTTTCCTGTAAGGGGGATGGTATAACGCGTGCGCTTCTTCAGCGACACAGGATTTTTGAGTGTGGCAAAAAGTGATTTCACCATCTTTTCCGTTTCGGCCACATCAATATCTCCTACTACCACAAGCGCCTGCTGATCGGGCCTGTACCAGTCGCGGTAAAATGCACGCAGGGTTTCAGGTTTACCATAAAGCAATACCGTATCTATACCAATCGGCATTCTATCGGCATACCTGGAATGATTCAGGAGCTGCGACCAGTATTGTTCGCGCATTCTTTCATCGGCGCCTTTGCGAAGGCGTTTTTCTTCGATGATAACGCCTCTTTCCTTGTTTATTTCCGTTTCATCGAGCGTAGCTTCCTGGGCCCAGTCGCGCATGATCCGGAAACCATTTTTTAACAATTCCTTGTCTTTGGTAGGTAAGGGCAACTGGTAAACAGTTTCATCGAACGAGGTGTACGCATTCAAGTCGGCACCGAACCTTACCCCTGATCTTTCGAGATAATCGACCAGCTCATTTTTAGGAAAATTTTTGGTTCCGTTGAAGCTCATATGCTCGATAAAATGAGCCAAACCTCTTTGTTCTTCCGTTTCCAGGATAGAACCAACTTTGTTCACCAGGTAAAGGAGCACTCTTTCTTTGGGCTCCTCGTTATGCCTGATAAAGTAAGTAAATCCATTAGGAAGTTTTCCGATACGAACCGCGGTATCCAGCGGTAATACTTTTGCAACGGGCACTCCGGCTGCTTTGGACGCTGTTTTCTGAGCGAGAACCGGCGTAGAAGCCAATACAAAACCAGACAACATTACAAGCAGAGATCTGCCATGCAGATTTTTTGCATTCATTTGATTAATTCTTTGTACTTGGAACAAATATAGTATTATCACCAATAGTTTCATCCGGGGGCAATACGCAGTTAACATACGGCGTAAGAATACTAAGTTGTAACTTCACCCGTATCACCCCGGAAATAAAACTCCATGCAGCAACAAGGCAGCATTGGTTTTCCGGCAAAAATCTTTGATCATGGAAATACTACACAAGGACGATGGTAAAAGAGGCATGTTTTACATTGAAGCAGACGGCAAACCGGAAGGCATCATAGAATATGTATGGGCAGGTTCGCAAAAGCTTATTATTGAGCATACGGAAGTAGGAGAAAAGCTGAAGGGCCAAAGCGCTGGGAAGAAACTAGTGAACAGCGTAGTAGAATTTGCGAGAGAAAAGCATGTGAAAGTGCAGCCGCTTTGCACATTTGCGCACGCGGTATTTGAAAAGACCCCGGAATACAGCGATGTAAGGTTCTGATAGGGGCATGCGGCTATTTACGATAAGTTTATCTTTACCCCGCAATACAGCGAAAGCGCAACAACAGCCCTACAGGACTTTGTGTCGTATGAACACTTAAAAAATACCCATGGCAGTTCCCACCAGCAAACCGGAGTTAATTCAGGCAATCGTCACTAATTATGACAAGCTCAGAAAAGACCTTTCAGACATTACACCTGAAGCAGCAGAAAAAAAAGAGCTGGAAGGGCATGCAGCCGGTACAGTAATGAGTATCAACAATCTTGTTTCTTATCTGCTGGGCTGGGGAGAGCTGGTATTAAAGTGGAACAGGAAAAAAGACAACAACGAAGCTGTTGACTTTCCGGAAACAGGTTACAAATGGAATGAACTTGGTAAGCTTGCGCAAAAGTTTTATGCCGATTACGAAAAAGAAGATTACAACAGCCTGCTGGTAAAACTGGATAAAAACGTGGCTTCTATTCTTTCTCTTATCGAAAGCAAAAGCAATAAAGCACTTTACGAAGTAAGCTGGTACGAGAAGTGGACATTGGGGAGGATGATACAATTTAATACAGCTTCTCCCTATACCAACGCAAGAGGAAGAGTGCGTAAATGGAAAAAAGCAAACAACCCCGTCTAGCGGGGTTGTTTGAGCAACTTCTTGTTTTACGGATCATTCGTTTTCATTGCCTTCTCCCTGCATGGAAAGCCCGCCCATCATAATGCCCATCAGTTTCATTCCATATTCCATTACATTGCCGCCGGCGAGATCGTATAAGGGTTCTGTTTTGCGAACTGCAAGGGCCGTATCGTTTACACTGGCTTTTTTCACGTCAACCACTTCATATACCATGGCAGGCGTATCATTCTTATCGAAATAGATATCTATGCGCATAACGCCGTTTTTCTCCGGGAGGTAATAAGGGTGAGAAAAGTTGATATCCGCGGGTAATGCCGCGCTGGAATATACCACCAGCTTCTGCAACGTCATGGCAGGCATACCAGGTACAGCAGCTTGTTTATTGGCGCCAGGATTTTTAGGTGTATAAACCGATTTTGTACAAGTATAACCTGCTACCGATACCGTACCAGGCAGTTTTTCTATGATATATTCATCAGCATTCACCAGCTTATCGCCTGCAAACAAAGCGGCGTAACCAGCCGAAGGTTTGTAGGTGGCAGTAGCATTATTGCTGGTGTCGGTAAGTGACCCGGTATAGATATAGGCATCGTCTTTACCCCTGTTATGGTAATGGGCTATTTCATAACCAAGTCCCCTGGTTCTTGCAACCGTTACATCTCCTTTTATGGTGATGGTACCTTTGGGCGGCGTCATCATTATTGCCATGCCCATCATGGGATTTGCTTCGGTAAGTTTTTTCAGGCGTTCCAGGTCTTCTTTCGATAGTTTTTTATAGGCGTCTGTTATTTGCTGTTTAATATCGCCTTTACTGTAGTCGATGTTTTCCGTTATTACGCTCAGATCAACACCTCCTATCAAGACTTTGGTGGTAAGTGTTCCTTCAAAAGGCGGGTCGCCGGCCAAGGCAACCGTAACTGTTATCATAACAAGCAGTACGGCAACAACAATTTTCTTCATCATGTTTCGATATTAATAGATTAAGCAATAAACCCCGGAACCATCCGGAACAGAAGTTTTCGTTTTCTATCAAAATTCAACCCAAAGTGTTGCTGTCTGCGTTTATGCAGGTTAAATATTTTTTACGTTTAAAAGTGAAAATCAGCGGGCATACACATTACACCCGCTCTCATGTACAGTTCTGGTTCCCGGGCAGCCCGGCTTATATAGCGGCGGGAACGGCAGTCTGCTTACGCCTTCGTTGTTTCACTACATATACCACAATTACACCTAGCAATACCGATGCTACAAAGTACCGGAAGGCCATATCGTTTTGCGTGGCAATAACGCCTACGGAAGAGATGAGCACGCTTGAAGCAGAAGTTATCACGTATACCATTCCGCCAAGCAACCCGCCTGCAAGTCCTGCATTTGCCGGGAAATACATCATGGTATCTGTGAAAAAGATATTATACAATAAGCCTGAGCAAATATGAATGAAGAAAGCAAATACTATAAAACAGATAAGGCTCTCACCTATCCTGCCTGCCAGCAATAAGCCTATTATCAGCGCCAGCTGGATCCGGGACGCCAACGCCACCTTCTTTTCAAAGTTCATATTAACCAGCCTTCTGCCGGTAAAGCCTCCTACCATCCAGGAAAAGCCCAGCACCAGCGTACAATAGCCAACCACCACGGCGTTGTAACCAAAGCGTTTCTCCACAACGAACGGCCCGGAGATATTAAATACCAATACCACCGTATAACTCAGTCCCAGGATAATAATCCCCATAATAAACAGCCTGTTGCCTAACATCATACGATACTGGCTGATGACATTTCCCAAACGGAAAGGTTTCTTTTCCGCGATTGTTTCGCCGCTGTATATTAATTCCAGCACCAGTAATATCACCGCATAAAAAGCCAGGAAATAGAAGTTTGCCTGCCATCCGAACAGCTTTTGCAGGTAGCCGCCCAGGAAAGGCGCAACAATAGGACCGCAGGACCATACAATGGTAAAGTAACTGAGGTAATGCTTACGCCGCTCACTATCGTACAGGTCTACAAAAAAAGCACGTTTTGCCACTACCAGTATAGCTGTTGCTATTCCCTGGATAATCCTCAGCCAGTAAATGAGCAGAATGGAGTTGGAAATACTGATCCATAAACTCGATACCACCAATATTCCCAGCGCCAGCAAAGCGGGTTTATACCTGCCAATGCTATCCAGCACACTACCAACAAACAACTGGGCGATGCCATAGCTTAAAAAGAAAAATGTGAGTGTAAGTTGTATATCCTTCTCGCTTCCTCTTAAAGCTGCCGACATGGAAGGCAAGGAAGGAAGATATATGTCGGTAATAAAACCGGAGAGTGGTATTGAAATAAATGCCAGTGTTGTTGCTATTTTCTTTCTTTTCAGCGAAGCCTGTCTTAACATAGTTCAGTTTTAATTGTAATAACCGGTACAAAATTACTGGTAGCAGGCAAACCGCTATTATACAATTCAAACAAGATTATTCATTATTCAAACAAAAATAGCTATTTAACAAATTTTAAAAATAAACAATTCAAACAAAACAACATAACATACGGCTATTATTTCCGTTTGGCGCGCCCCGGGGAGCCCTGCCGGGCAAGTGCGATACAAGTGCGATACAGGTGCGATACAAGTGCGATGCATCTGCGGTTAAGGTACACTCATGGTATACCTTTGGATAGTTGCTCGCCGGTCAAAAGCTATAATAACAAATGGGACCGGCCATTGCAATTGGCCAGTCCCATCTTCAGGCCCGGCGGGTATATAACCGGGCCGGCATTCATTTATCCTGTTCTACTTTTTCTTTTTAGCCCGATATTTTGCGGGGAGCTTTACAGGTTTAACGCCCTCATGCGTTGGTTGTACACGGACAATATGCCCTTGCTCATCAAATTTCATCACATCAATGCACACCTCCCTGTTGTAACCGGCCGAAGGCCCCATCTTAATTCCATCGGGATAAGAAAAGCGGTGATACACGATATACCATTTATCGCTATCGGGCAGTTGAAGTACAGAATGGTGGCCTGTACCATAAATACCTGCGGCGGTATCTTTAGCTATCACCAGGTTATCGTTGGGCATCACTATTTTACCCAGAGGGCCATCGGCAATACCATAATGCACCTGGTAGTCGGGGCTGCGCGTATCGTTCTGTGACCAGGAAAAGTAATATTTGCCATTGCGGTAGAAGACATAAGTTCCTTCGTTATAAGCCCTGCAGGGCGTGAGCAGTTTAGTGGTACCGGGTACCAACGATACCATATCTTCATTCAGTTCGGCACCGGCCATATATCCATTGCCCCAGTAGAAATAGCTTTTCCCGGTTTGCGGATCGGTAAAAACATCGGGATCAATCTGCTGGCCGCGGGTAACACCTTCGGGGAAACCTTCTATCAGGGGCTTTCCACTGTCTACAAACGGGCCGGCCGGATCATCGGCAACGGCAACGCCTATTTTTTTGGCAGCAGTAAAATAGTAGAAGTATTTATAAACGCCATTGATCTTCTTTTCTATAATGCAGGGGGCCCAGGCATTTTCATGCGCCCATGTTACATCTTTTTTCAGATCGATAATCACCCCTTCATCTTTCCAGTCGGTAAGGTCCGTAGAAGAAAATACCTTGAAATAAGTTCCCGACCAGCCAGTAAACCCATCACTGGTAGGATAAATGTAAAACTTGCCTGTTTTATGGGAATATAAGATATCCGGATCGGCATACAAACCTTTTAATGCAGGGTTATGACTGCCAGGTTTTTTAAGATTAACAGTCTGGGCAGAAGCAGTGGTAGCCTCCTGCGCCTGTAACGTGTTCATCCCCCCGCATAAGGCAGCCAGTAATAGTGAGGCAAACAATCTGGGTTTAGTGTTCATGTGCAATCGCTTGATTTTAAAATTAGATTTCAATAGTACCCGGCATCCTCAACTTAAGCACACCAATTACCAGGCATGAAGCTAAGTGTTTTGTGATTCCCGATAAAAGTAAGTGTCATTTTAGGGGGCAAAGGGGGCCTTTTTAGGAATTATAGGGGGACGAAATCACACAGGACGTAAAACCAGCTTAACGGCACCTTTCGTGAGCGGTATTATCCAGTTACCATTTTTAATGCTGTATTTACCTGCAGGTTCATATCCCGTTCTTCCTGTTACACTTGCCGGCTGTTCTATTTTTAAATAGGCGTTGGGTGTGGTATCAGCAGCACCATCCAGGATGATGGTCACCTCTCCGCTCTTGACATTATAAGATACGTTATTGATAGTACCGGCGGCAAACGACAACCATAGTCCTGCCGGCGCCAGGTAAACAGCATTACGCGAAGCGGTTGTGGGAGTCACTTCTACCCTATCTTTATTTTCTTTCAGGTTGCCACCAAAGGCCAGCCAACCCAGTTCTGCATTTTGTGTTATATAGGTAGCGCTGTTAACCGCGTATCCATAGAAACCTGAGCCATAATCGCCCGAAAGGCCGTCGTTCTCCAGCGTATTGGGAAACGAATGGAAGGCACAGGGTGCAAACCCGTCTTCGGTAATGGTTGAGATACCTCCCAGCACACCGCCATAAGCTACCCTGAGCATATACAGATCATTGGGCTTACGCCTGTATTCCTGTAACAACGGGATGGCATTCAGCTCCGAACCGTAGTGATGGATCATGCGCTCGATGCGAGAAAGCTTACCGCCATACAGGAAATCCCAATAGCGGCGGGCATTGCCGTTATAAGCCCAGCTGGGTACCGAGGGGGTATATGCGAGGATGGCCTTAATAGTAACTTCTGCCTTATCAACGAAACCGAAGAACAGCGACCATACATATACCTCTTCCTGTCCCGTAGAATCCCAGGGCATTTCGCTCCCGAAAGGATATTCCAGCTTACTCCAGTGAATCGCTCTCTTCTTCATTTCCGCCTCCAGCGTTTCTGCTTCTTTCGTCATGCCCTCAGCTTTCAGGTCTTTTAAGATCAACAGGAAAACAGAGCCCTCCATCTGCCCGAACTGCGCGTAATAAGGCGCATGTTCTACCATAGCCATAGCAGTATGAAAAGCATTTGACAAATACCAGTTCCAGCTATGGTTTGTGACCATTTGAGTGTGATATTTCGCCAGCCGGTATAATACCCAATGCGCGGCCGCCACATGCGGATAGTTATAGGAACGTTCTATCGATTCCGCTTCTTTACGCGGCCATGCCGACCATGTTTTGAAATTGATATCGGCGCTATAAGTGCCGGGCGGCATCAGTGCAGGTTCGTAGTAAAACAGGCTCTTGCGTACGCCATATTTTTTATCGCCGCTGCTTAATTGTATATGTCCCCAAAGCGTTTGATCTACAAACGACTCCAGCTTACGGACCTGTGTTTTATCGGGCAATACCAATTGCTTCATGGTAGCGCCCAGCCAGCCGCCGGCGCCTCCTTCATCACTTAAACCCGCGATCCATGCACGGTTATCCTGGGTTACCTGCTGTTTCTTTTCATTATCATAACTTATCACGGAAGGACTGCGATGGAAGGTATCGTTATTGTTCACATACCATTGCTGGTTGGTAAGAAAATTACCATAATCACGGATCACTTCTTTTTCCGGTTTAATCACTTTATACTGGATCGTTTGCACCAATCCATCTTCATAAGTTACCGTAAGTCTTGCACGGCCCCAGGCGATCCCCTTTACATCAAAGGCAGTCCATTGCCGATGAGGGGCTTTCGCCGCCTTTACCTGCAAAGCATTTGCAGGGCTCACCTCAACAGATCGTACCCTGGCTTTATATTGCAGGAACAGCCTGGCATTTACATCCTGTGGCAGTACATATCCTGGTATGCCCACTGCCAGCGGACGCTGGTGTGCTGCCAATGCGGCTTCAATATCCTTAGGCCCGCCGCAAAGCACCAGCTGAACGCCATAACTGCGGCTTTCCCCGGGTTTTAAGACAGCGGATGAAGGTTCGTTCCAGGGATTTGTTTTTTTCCATTCCGTTTCTGCATAGGCCTTGCTATGCACCATCCATTCATAAAAACCTTCGAAGACAATGCCACGTGGTGTAGGATCGTCCAATAAGGGATTATATGCTTCAAATGGTGTTTTCCCGAAAGGCAATACCAGTAAAGAGGGCTTTTCGCCACTAAGCCTGGTTACCTGCAAATAACCCGCATCCCTGCCGGTATAGGGGTCATAAAATACATTGCTGGCATGCGCCTGTTCCAGGCTTTTTCCTTCGAGCAGGTTATTGAAGATCATGGGAATTCCTAAAGCTCCTATTTCTACCGTTGCATTTGTTTTATTGGTTAATTCGAAACGAAGTACCAGTACATTATTTTCAAGCTGCCAGTAGCGCTTCACCTGCACAGGAATAGAACCGGGCAGCGTAGCCGACAGATCGGCCGCCGCCAGCACATTACCGCCTGCTGCCAGCGCCTGCACCGGCTTACGATCGGCCGCAGTGGCGTAATTGATCCAGTCACCGCCGCCACTGCGTAACCTCAGGTTCAGGTCTCCCAGATGATACATGCCATTGCTGCTGCGCACCTTTATGCTGTCGCCGGGCGTAAAATCGAAGCCAGGGAGCATAACAGGTTTTAAAGCCGCTACTGTTTGCGACGACTTCACAAGTGACAAAAGAAACGAAGGTGTTTTAAATTCCGTTACCCCCTGCTCCCATCCAAGTGTAGCGGAACGTTGTGCCAGCCGCTGCCAGGGAGATTGCTGTGCCACTGTTGCAACCGGGAACATTCCAATGAAGCCTGCACAGGCTGCAAACACAAGTATTCTCTTTAGTAACATGCCTCTGTTTTTTAATATACAATAGTAGCAAAAGCCATCTTACACGAAACTACCAGAAACATACAGCGGCTGATGAATGATTTTTAATAAGTTCTGGGCTGATATTAACTGATTAATTTATCTACTTCCGCAGCAATGATATTCAGCCACTCTTTACGGTATTTATCTAATCCCGGATCAGGAATGTAACCGCCGATATTAGGGCCATACTCGAAATAGAACTTCCGGTAAGCATCTTCATAAATAATGCAGGCAGTGCTATCGCCGCATATCATTGGCGGCACAAACTTTAATCGTTCTTCTTTTTTTACAGCACCGGTTTTCAGATAATGAGGATATAAAAATATTTTACTGCCACTTAGTTTCCCTTTAGCCATTACACTATCATGCTTTATCAGCCAGTAGACAGTATCCTTCGTATTTTGTACTATTACAATGCTGGTAAAAGAAACTGCCCGGGCCGGCATATAAACAAGCAACCTGTTCCCGTTTCGCTTCACATCTTTTACAATGGTATTCACCGCATGCTGATCGAAGAAGTTTCCGGCTTTTATAAAGCCGGTTTGGCAAAATACATGAAGTGGGAAAAGCGACAGTATTATCAGGCTTTTCATACAATCGTTATTTTATTCACAAAGTTAGCTATTGCTATACAGCCTGATCGTAAGCCTCCAGTGCAGCAGGCAAACAATTTACCACACCTTTCAACCCGCAAACAGTAAGCGTGATAAGAATTGTGTCTTTGATTTCGTCGCGTGTGGCGCCAAGTTTTTTTGCCATCTGCACGTGAAAATAAACGGCTGTAGTTTCGCCCATCGCCGCTTTAATGCCTATATACACCAGTTGTTTTGTTTTGCCATCCAGCCCCTGCGAAGCTTTTAACGATTCTACCAATCCATCAAAGGCTTCGGCCACTGCGGGCGCTTCTTTTTGAAAGAGTTCAATGGGATTCATTTTTTTTGATAAAGCTACTTCAGAAAAAACTTGACGGGGCATTCTTTCTTTCCGTTTGTCCCTATTCCGGCGCCTGGGTTACCCACAAAAAAATACAGATCATTTATATGGGGTCCATTTTTACATGCGCCCACAAAATGATCTGCACTATTTTCCAGCGGGTAGCGTTACCCGCAATTCTATTTTACACGCCGCTAAAAGCAGTGAAGCCACCATCTACGGGCAAAATAACACCGGTAATAAAGCTCGCCGCACCGGAACACAGGAACTGAACGGCGCCATTTAATTCGGAGATATCGCCGAAACGTTTCATCGGTGTTTTGGCCAGCACCTTTATACTTCTGTCGGTATAACTTCCATCGGGGTTAATAAGCACGGCACGATTCTGATCACCGATAAAGAAGCCGGGAGCAATGGCATTCACCCTTACGCCTTCGCCAAATTTCTGCGCCATTTCAGTTGCCATCCATTGTGTAAAAATATTAACGCCTGTTTTAGCTACAGAATAGCCCGGCACACGGGTAATAGCTGAATAGGTAGCCATAGAAGAAATATTGATGATGCTGCCTTTCCCCTGTTTCGCCATCACTTCTCCAAAGGCAAGACAAGGATACACGGTGCCATTGAGGTTAAGATCGGTCACCTTTTCCCAATCCTCTATTTTCATATCGAAAACAGTTTGATCTACCGTTAACGTAGCGCCGGGAATATTGCCACCCGCGCAGTTCACCAGTATATCTATTGAACCCCATTTTTCACTTATTTCAACAGCCAGCTTTTTCAGATTGTCAAGATCCAGTACGTTACCGGCAACACCAATAACATCTTCATGGATCTGTTTCAGCTCCTGCACCCTATTGTCGAGGTTTTCCTGGCGGATATCCATAGCTACCAGTTTGGCGCCTGCTTTCATAAGACTGGAAGAGATACTGCCGCCAAGTACACCACCGGCACCTGTTACCACGGCTACTTTGCCTTTAATATTGAACATCGATTCCATATTGCAAGTTTTTATTGATATAACATTCTTTCAATTCCCATTTCAAGACCTGTGATTTCAGCAAGGCCTTTCATACGGCCTACCAGCGGATACCCGGGATTGCTCTCACGACTAAAATCGTCGAGGATCTTCAATCCATGATCGGGACGGAAAGGCATTCGCAGATCGCTGCGGCCTGCCTCCCTGCGCCGTTTCTGCTCTTCAAGCAAAGCTTTGAGCACTGCATACATATCCACTACCCCTTCGAGATGTGCAGATTCATAAAAGCTTCGGCCACCAAGGCTGATGATATTGCGGAGATGTACAAAATGAATACGTTCGGCAAACTTTTTAGCAATAGCTACCAGGTCGTTATCCTCACGAACAGATAACGATCCGCTGCAAAAAGTAAGACCATTGTTTACAGAGGGACAGGCAGAGAAGATCCATTCAAAATCTTCCATCGTGCTCGCAATCCTTGGCAGTCCCAGTAAAGGGAATGGCGGATCGTCCGGATGAATACACATGCGGATCCCCAGCTCTTCCGCTACGGGGATAATATCGTTGAGAAATAAAGCAAGATGGTTTCTGAGTGTATGTGTGTCAATGGTATCGTAACGCTTCAGGTAGTCGAGAAACACCTGTTTGTAATTATGCACATTGCCAACGGTGCCATTGATAAATCCTTGCGTAACAACTATAATGTTGTAAGCGAGGTTATTCTTTTCTTCTTCCGTCATTTTACCGATCAGTTCCTTTGCCGCAGCCAATACTTCGGGAGCATAATCCTTTTCCGCGCCCGGCCTTTCCAGGATATAAACATCAAATGCGGCAAAGGTTTCGTAGTGAAAGAGCATGGATTCTGCACCGCGCTGGTTTACAAAATGCAGGTCAGTTCTGGCCCAGTCGAGTACCGGCATAAAATTGTAACAAATGGTATCTATACCACATGCCGCCAGGTTCCTCATGGAGGTAATGTAGTTACGTACCAGTTCCTCCCTTTCGGGACCGTTGGTTTTTATGCCCTCCGTAACAGGCAGGCTCTCCACCACGCTCCAGCGCATACCATGTTTTTCGATCTCCTCCTTAACAAGCTGAATTTCTTCTACGGGCCAAACGGCGCCTCCTTTGATATGGTGTAAGGCTGTTACAATACCTTCTACACCAAATTGTTTGAGTTGGGCCAGGGTCACTTTATCGTTTTTACCGAACCAGCGCCATGTTTTTTCCAAAGACATAGACTATTGTTTTATGGCTGAGCAATAAGACACGCCAAATGTAACCGTTTTCATTTTTATTGCAAAATAATATCTCTCAGACGCAGCCTTTCGGCGAAATGGCAATATTAAAAGGGAGAAACAGATACTTTTTAAAATAGCAACCGATTGCAAAAAGTAAATCTCCGAAGAGGGATCCCAGTTTTTGCTTTCCCAATCCGGCAAAGTGGCCGGGCCGACTTACTTAATACATCATTTCTTTGCGTTAAAACGGCCATAACAGCCAGACGTTACACGATTCGCGCCAATTACCGGTGCGGAAGCTGCGGATCGCCCCAACTGATGAGATTTTTGCGCTAAAAGCTTACAGTTGACGGGGAATGCAATAATTTTGGCATATGATCACCTTTATTGCACATACCCAAGTAAGGCCTGAAGAAGAAGAAGACGTTGCAGTACTGACTGATACAGATGCTCCCTGGTCATTGATCGTCTGGAATGATGAAGTGAACACATTTGACTGGGTGATAGAAACGCTGGTTGATATATGCGGACACTCCGAAGAACAAGCCGAGCAGTGTGCCCTTATGATTCACTTCAAAGGTAAATACGCCGTAAAAAATGGCGACTATGATACTTTAAAACCTATGTGCGATGCCATCACCGACAGAGGCATCGGCGCCACTATAGAAACGGTTGCTCACCGTTAAAAATACTGCAGGATGCCGTTGCATGTGTTAGACGATCGTTTATGGTTCCCTCCTGTTGCATCCGCCCTGGAAGACGGATTGCTGGCCGTTGGCGGAGACCTCAGTGAAGAACGCCTCCTTCTGGCTTACCGGAAGGGCATTTTCCCCTGGTTCGAAGGCAGTGTTCCTTTATGGTGGAGTCCCGATCCGCGTTTTGTTTTATTTCCTGAAGCGCTGAAAATCAGTAAAAGCATGAAGGTTTTACTGAACAGAGATGCATTTGAGTTTAAAGTGAACACAGCATTCAATGAAGTGATCCGCAACTGCCAGCAGGTAGAACGCGAGGGACAGGACGGCACCTGGATCACTAATGAAGTGGAAGACGCTTATAACAATCTCCATGAAAAAGGCTATGCACACAGTGCCGAAGCGTGGCTCAACGGCGAACTGGTAGGTGGCCTATATGGCATTAGGATGGGCAACCTGTTCTTTGGCGAAAGCATGTTCAGTCATGTCAGCAATGCCAGCAAATACGCCTTCATCAAATATGTGCAGCTCCTCATAAGCGAAAACGTAAAACTGATCGATTGCCAGGTTTATACTTCACACCTCGAAAGCCTTGGCGCCGTTATGATTCCGCGGGAGGAATTTATCGAGAGCATAGAGGGTTTAACAGAACAGTAAAAGCTATAGGACAATGGCAGTTTACAAAAAAGAGCTGCCCGAACGGGGCAGCCCTGATATGATATTTTAATCTCCTGTGAAACTCTTTCCACTATTCCTGCATCGGCTGTCTGTGCGCTATTTCTCCTGCTATTCCAGCAACTTATACAGCTCGTCGAGCCTGGGACTTAAAATGATCTCCGTGCGGCGATTCCTGCCACGGCCTTCAGGAGTAGCATTGGAATCTACAGGATCGTACTGGCTATGACCTGAAGCAACGACCCTTACAGCATCCACCCTGTATTCATTTACAAGGATACGAACAATGGCGGTGGCGCGGGCGGTACTTAAAGCCCAGTTGTCTTCAAACCTGGCGCCGCGCATAGGAATAGAGTCGGTATGGCCTTCAATATTTACTGCAATATCGGGATTCACATTTAATACCTCAGCCAGTTTACCAAGCGCCAGCTTACCCTTATCATTCACCTTGGCGCTGCCGGAAGGGAATAACAGGTTTTCCTGCAGGCTCACATATACTTTGCCGTTTTTATTGGAGATCGTTAATTCACTGGAACTAAAACCCACCAGCGCATCGGCCATTTTCTTTCTCAGCTCAGCCGCTTTGGCTTTCTGCTGATCTATCAAAGCCTGTAATTGCTCCAGCCTGCGTTGCTGTTCCGCAATCTGCTGCTGGCTGCGCGAAAGCGCGTTTTGCTTTTCAGCCGCATCGGAACTTACTGCCGATAACTTATTTTCCAGGTTGCTGTTTTTATCGCTCAGTTGCCCATACCTGCCTTTCAGATCAGCAAGAGACTTCTCAAGCTGGCTGATACGATTGGCCATCATGGCACTGTCACTTTTCAACTGACGCATTGCGATCTGCGAATCGGTGAACTTCTTTTTAGCGACGCAACTATGCATTGCAGCTACTGCCGCCATTACACCTACCCATTTGATTGCTTTGTTCATTTGGTGTCTGATTTTTCGTTTATCGGATGTTTAAGGATTTCCATTGCAACTAAAACAGCTCTGTCTGACCATTATCTTCCACCGGACGTGCCTTCTGTTCCCAGTCCATTGAAACTGTTTTATTAAAGTCGGCAAGTTTATTCCCTACTGCCTTCCAGCCCATTACTTCTACAAAATCGGCGATCTTCATTTTCTGGATCCTCTGCTGGGCTCCTTTACCGCTTGTAAGTATCAGGATAGGTTGTTTATCGGTAGTAACAGCTTCAAGCCTGTTGTTCTCACCTTCTTTAATGAACAGGAATTTATTGTGCAGCGTGGTAGTTTCAATCTTGAACCGTTTTACGGTGAACTGCAGTTTATCGTTATCGTAATAAACAGCCGTCACCACTTTAGCCGGATCAAACTTTTCGATCAGCATCACCTTTTCAGCATCAAAACGCTGTGTAAGTTCAAGGTCGGTAATTTCGTAAGTACCCTCCTGGTAAATCACCAGCAGTTTCTCTTCGCCTTCAAAACTTCCCAGGTATAACCCTTTTTCCTCTGAGTTCAGACGGCCAAACTTATCATCGAACCAAAGCTTCCTGCCTGCCAGCGTAGATTTACCTGCCTCCTTCAGTTTAACTGAACGGATAGGATACTTGGTAACCTGGTTACCCATGGTACCGCGGCCTTTAATGTCCAGCTCCTCAAAATAGAAATCAAGCTCTTTGATACGGGCAGAAGAATTCGGGCTCAGCAACACTTTTACTACTTCCGCTTCACCATTTGCATTGGCAGTAAAATAATGCACTTTCGATTTATCGGTTCCCTTGGTAAGATCGTATTCTTTGTCGCGGGTGATACCGGTAACATTAAAACGTTTGGCGTACGAAACACCGGTGGCGCCATCTACATAGATCATGTTATAGGTCATCCGGTCATCAGCCTTATCAAACAAGGCCACATGAATGATATCCTTGCCAATAAAGATCTTGTCGGCTACCTTAACGATCTTCATGATACCACGACGCGTGAACACGATAATATCATCAAGATTGGAGCAGTCGAACAGGAACTCATCCTTTTTCAGACCGCTGCCAATAAAGCCTTCTGCTTTGTTCACATAAAGTTTGGTGTTGGCAATCGCTACCTGCTTAGCCTGGATAACATCAAACTGTTTGATCTCGGTTTTACGGCCCCTGTCTTTGCCGTATTTTTTCAGCAGGTTCTCGTAATAGGCAACAGCAAAATCAACCAGGTGTTCCAGGTCGTGTTTTACCTGTTTCATATCCGCTTCCAGGCCTTTGATCTGGGTGATCAGGTCCTGGATATCGAGCTTATAAATACGGCGTACCGGCTTTTCCGTCAGTTTCAGGATGTCTTCCCTGGTAACATCCCGCTTCAGCAGCTTCTTGAAAGGTTCAAACCCTTTATCAATAGCCTCCAGCACCTTTTCCCAGGTAGCATGGCCTTTCTCCAGCTCCTTATAGATCTTTTCTTCGAAGAAGATCTTTTCAAGAGAAGTATAATGCCATTTCTCTTCCAGCTCACTGAGTTTTATCTCCAGTTCTCTTTTCAGAAGGTCTTTTGTACGATCGGCAGAAAGGCGTAATAATTCGTGAACGCTGATGAAGCGTGGCTTGTTATCAACGATCACACAGGCATTGGGAGAAATACTTACCTCACAGTCGGTGAACGCATACAAGGCGTCGATCGTAATATCGGGAGAAATACCTGCCGATAGTTCAATCAGGATCTCAACCTCTTTAGCCGTTTCATCGGTGACCTTCTTAATCTTGATCTTTCCCTGGTCATTGGCTTTCACAATAGACTCCATGAGCGAAGTAGTGGTAACACCATAAGGCACACTCTTGATAGCCAGCGTTTTCTTGTCTACCTCTTCAATAACCGCTCTCACACGTACTTTACCGCCTCTTTTTCCTTCATTATAGTTAGCGGTATCGATCATACCACCGGTAAGAAAATCAGGATAAAGCTCGAATTTCTTTCCCTTGAGGTATTTGATAGCGGCATCACAAAGCTCGCAGAAGTTGTGCGGTAATATTTTGGTAGAAAGACCAACGGCAATACCATCTGCACCTTGCGCCAGCAACAATGGAAATTTCATGGGCAGGGCAATAGGCTCCTGTTTCCGTCCATCGTAGCTAAGCTGCCATTCGGTTGTTTTAGGGTTGAAAGCCACTTCCAGCGCAAACTTCGACAAACGCGCCTCTATATAACGCGGTGCCGCCGCATCGTCACCGGTACGAACATCACCCCAGTTACCCTGGGTTTCAATCAGCAGATCTTTTTGCCCCATGTTCACCAACGCTTCACCAATAGAAGCATCGCCATGCGGGTGATACTGCATACTCTGACCTATAATATTTGCCACCTTATTAAAGCGGCCATCGTCCATTTCCTTCATGGAATGCAGAATACGGCGCTGCACCGGCTTAAGACCATCATCCACACCCGGAACCGCACGCTCCAGGATCACATAGGACGCATAGTCGAGAAACCAGGTTTTATATTGCCCGTTTACTCCCGATTCATTCGTTAAATCAATTTGTTTAGTACTATCCTTCGCCATCTTATATAGTTCAGTGTCTTTTTACAGTTGCCTTCCGCTGTTCTCAGCGTTCATATAATTCCAGCGGCTGCCCGCTGGGGTCTTCAAAAAAGGTAAATTTCTTACCTGAATATTCATCAATCCGTACATCCTGCACCTTCACCTGTTTGCTGCGCAGGTAACTAATCCATGCTTCTACATCATCAACAGCAAATGCCAGGTGACGTAATCCCGCTGCTTCGGGCCATGACGCCCGGGGACGGAAATCAGGAAAACTGAAAAGTTCTATCTGGTATAGCCCATCCAGCGCCAGATCCAGCTTATAGGAATCACGCGCTTCCCGGTATACTTCCTGCACTATTTCAAAACCAAGCAACTCAGTATAAAACTGTTTGCTGGCCTGGTAATCGGCAGCGATGATCGCTATATGGTGTATCCCCTTCAGTTTCATAATGCTTCTTTTTTTGCCTTTGCTTAGTCCTCAGCGCTTGCTCCCGCGGCATTTGCCTCAGCGCTTGCTTCAGCAGCAGTAGCCGCAGCCGCTGCAAAACCTGCGGGCCGCACTACAATCTCCTTCCAGCCCTTCGTCCAGTCGCCCTGCACCTCCAGTTTTCCCTGCTCTGCCAGTTGCCTGATCCGCCATACGAGAAATACATCTCCCGTTTTCGTTTTCATTTTCGACAAAGCCGTGGTTATTACTTTAGGCAGCTTACCATTCCCCTCTCCTTTTACCGCAGCCAGTAATTCCTGGTCGTAATAAGCGTCTTCCTTGCTCACAATTTTTTTACCACCTTCAAGCATACGCACAATGGCATTCTCATTACACAGCTTCTTCCACTCATCCGGATCCACTTCAAACTCACTGGGTGTTATGGTCCTGTTTAGCTTACGCGCTTTCAGGAATTCCCTGGGCTGGATCTCAAACAAATAAGAAGGATAAAAAATGCCCCCCTTTTCGTTGATGAAAGGCAGGTTATTCAGGTACAATACCTGGATCTGCCCCTGGTAATCTTTCAACTGGCTCATCAGCCAATAGTAACCCGATACATCATGAGCGTTCTGCCCCATCCATATCCACAGTATCCTGTCGGCAGTGGAAATAGGCGCTTCGTCCTCCTCATTTTCTTTACCAGATAAATACTTGATCAGGTTATGCACCGTCAGTTTATCATCTACCAGCGCCAGCTGTTCTGTGTACGGCGAGAACTCCAGCAGGGTCTCCCACCACGCCTTACGCTGCTGGTAGCCTTCGGTTTCATATATTTTTTCAATAGGACCAACAGCAAAGTCGTCCTTTATCACAATGATCTCACCTTCCAATGTTTCGTCCAGTTCAATTGCCTTTTGCAGTACTTCTGCATCTGCCGGCTGGAAAACAACATGCTTCATTTATTCGCAATTAATATCAAATAAAAACTAGGCTACAGCGCCTTCTTCCACAGCATCGAGCTCTACCTTCAGGTTGTTGATGATAAACTCCTGCCTGTCCATCGTATTCTTACCCATATAATATTCAAGCAGCTGCTGAATATGATCGCCCTGCTCCAGTATTACCGGCTGTAAACGCATATCGGCGCCAATAAAACGCTCAAATTCGTTGGGAGAAATCTCACCAAGTCCCTTAAAACGGGTGATCTCGGGTTTATTGCCCAGCTTCTTGATGGCAGCCTGCTTTTCCACTTCATCGTAACAATAAATGGTCTGCTGTTTATTGCGCACACGGAATAACGGCGTTTCAAGAATATACAAATGCCCTCTCTTCACCAGCTCAGGGAAGAACTGAAGGAAGAAAGTCATCATCAGCAAACGAATATGCATACCATCCACATCGGCATCGGTAGCCATCACCACCCTGTTATAACGCAATCCTTCCAGTCCGTCCTCGATGTTTAATGCATGCTGCAGCAGGTTGAACTCCTCGTTCTCATATACCACTTTTTTAGTAAGGCCAAAACAGTTCAATGGCTTACCTCTTAAGCTGAAAACACCCTGGGTCTCAACCTGGCGCGCTTTTGTAATAGAACCACTCGCACTATCACCTTCGGTGATGAACAAAGTTGTTTCCTTCTGCTTCATCAACACCGCCTGCTTATCCTTTCCGCCGGGCTCATCATTATAATGAAAGCGGCAGTCACGCAGTTTTTTATTATGAAGATTGGCCTTTTTAGCCCTTTCGTTCGCTAGTTTACGAATACCGCTCAGTTCCTTCCGCTCCTTTTCACTTTGTTCGATACGCTTTTTAAGCGCTTCCGCCACCTGGCTGTTACGATGCAGGAAGTTGTCAAGCTCCTTCGCCAGGAAATCGTTTACAAAATTCTTCATGCTCGGACCGCCTTCATACACATACTGGCTGCCCAGTTTGGTTTTGGTCTGGCTTTCGAACACCGGCTCCTGTACTCTTACAGATACAGCCGCTACAATGCTTTGCCTGATATCGGCCGCCTCGTAATCTTTTTTGAAGAAGTCACGAACGGTTTTCACGAACGCCTCGCGGAATGCCTGCTGATGGGTACCGCCCTGCGTAGTATATTGGCCGTTTACAAAAGAAAACAGGTCCTCACCATAATCATTGTTATGTGCCAGCGCCACCTCAATATCTTCTCCTTTCAGGTGAATGATCGGGTAACGCAGTTCATCTTCATTCGTTTTACGCAGTAACAGATCCAGTAACCCGTTTTTAGAGACGTATTTCTTATTGTTGAAATTTATCACCAGGCCTGCATTCAGGTAACAATAGTTCCACAGCTGGTTATCGAGATATTCATGTATGAAATGAAAATTGCGGAAGATGCTGTCATCGGCAATAAAGCTCACCATAGTACCATTCGATTCCGAAGTGGCCGTTTCTTTATGCTCTTTTATCAGCACCCCTTTTTCAAATTCGGCAACTTTCATTTTGCCGTCGCGCACACTCTGCACTTTAAAATACTGGCTTAAGGCATTTACCGCTTTAGTACCCACACCGTTCAAACCCACACTTTTCTGGAAGGCTTTACTGTCGTATTTCGCCCCCGTATTGATCTTGCTTACAACGTCAACCACTTTACCCAATGGAATACCACGCCCGTAGTCACGGATGGTCACCGTTTTCCCTTCTATCTCCAGGTCGATATGTTTACCATAACCCATGGTATGTTCATCGATACAGTTGTCCATCACTTCCTTCAGCAATACATAAATACCATCATCAGGGGCCGATCCATCGCCGAGTTTACCAATATACATACCTGGACGCAGGCGGATATGCTCACGCCAGTCGAGACTTCGGATACTATCTTCGGTATACTCAACCTGTTGTTTTTCTTTGGGTTCTGCCATATCAAAAAATTTAAAGTTCTCCTTACTAACCAACACCCCCAGGGGTATGCCACTGTACACCACTAACTTTTTTAGCAATAGGTGCTGCCGGGCAAATATAGGGCAAATGCAAATAGCACAAAGCGGCAGGACTTTTGCACTACTGTGAATAAAAATAGGAAGCATCCTTATTTTTCGTACATCCCTTAATAAAACTGGTTATTCGTTTTAAGCTATGGAACAAGATGCGAAGCGTAAGAAATATGGCATACTGACAGTTTTAGCGCCACTCGCCGGCGTATTGACAATCATACCGCTGGCCCCTTTCATCTGCCGTTTTATTCCACCTGTCATGATCGGAGAATGGAACTTCGACCTGGTAGTGGCCGGCCTTATTGCAGTGATCATAGTTCGTCTTATCATCTGGCTGGTGAAACCACTGATGGTTCCCGCCTGCTTAGTATTGCTGGGTATACTTACTTTCAATCAGTTCCGCGACTCCTACAGCTTCGACGAAATATTTAATGATTATAAAACACTCGCCTACCAGAACTGGATGATCCGCGACAACAAACAGTCGGATGTACTGAGCTTAAACCCACGGATATTCGAGAACAACACCGACAAAACAACCCGTTTGGTAAAGGCAAAAGTGAATTACACCGATTCGCTGGTCCGCAATTTTGCAGTAAAACATTCCCTGGAGTCTTTTGGCGATTATGAAGCCAAATACGGAATGATCACCCGCTATTTCTCCCTGTTTCAATACATCAATACCCGTTTCAAATACGTTCCCGATGCTTTGCGCGACGAATACTTCGCTTCTGCCCGCGAAACCATTCAAAACGGACTGGGCGGCGACTGCGACGACCACAGCATTTTGATGGCAGCCTGCCTCATGTCCATTGGCGCCCGCTGCCGCCTCGTAATAATACAGGGACATATGTATCCCGAGATCTACGCCGGCAACAAAAGCCAGTACGACATCATGCAACAGGCCATCGTTCAGTTATTCCATAACCAGAACATAGATCGCATTTACTACCACGAGCACAACGATGAATTCTGGATCAACCTCGACTATACCGCCCGCCATCCCGGCGGTAAATATTTGAATGATAACGTGAAAAAGGTAATTGAATTGTAAAAAGCAAGCCCTGGCCATGTGCCCGTCATCTATCCCTCATACAAATCCCTCACCACCACACTCGCAACCATACAACCAAATACAGCCGGCATATAACTGATCGTACCTATCAGCGACTTCTTGGGAAAAGCTTTCTCCGTAACAATAACCCGCTCCTGGTCTATTTCCTCCGGGCTGAAAACGACTTTTATACCGGTATATATCCCCGATTCATGCAGCCGTTTGCGTACATATTTCGCAAGTTTGCAATCGTGCGACTTGCTTATATCAGCGATCTCTGCCTGTAATGGGTCGGTTTTACCACCTGCGCCCATCGCACTCACCACAGGTACCCCTTTCTCCACCGCCGCCTTCAGCAACGCCACCTTAGGCCCCAGCGTGTCGATACAATCCACCGCATAACTGAAATGACTGCGGGCAAGCAGCCCCTCCATTTCGGTATCCTGGTGATAAGCGGCAATCACTTCCAGTTTCAGTTCCGGGTTAATATCCTTCAGCCGTCCGGCCATGACTTCTGCTTTCAGCTTCCCAGCCGTACTGTGCAGCGCCGGGATCTGGCGGTTACCATTACTTAGATCAACAGTATCACCATCTACAATGGTCATGGCGCCCACTCCCGCCCTGGCGATCATTTCGGCGCAAATGCCGCCAATGCCACCCAATCCTACCACAAGCACGTGACTATTTACCAGCTTTTCAAGTTTCTCTTCACCCAACAATAGTTGTGAACGGCTCATCCAATAAGGGAACATGCAGTCTGTTTTTATATTTTTACGATGCAAAAATGTTGTACTCATGCCGTTTGTGAAAATATTTTTAGGACTGGCCCTGTTCGTGGCTTCCCATGCAACACCATTCCACAACGCCGTTTTAGCACAGGATAGCCTTAAACCCAAAAACGCAATAACGATCCTCGATTCCGGCAGGCAGGTAAGCCTGCGCGGCCTGTCGGTAGTAAGCGACCAGGTGATCTGGGCAAGCGGCAGCAACGGCATGGTAGCCCGCTCCACCAACGGAGGTGAGCATTTCGAATGGACGCAGGTTCCCGGGTATGAGCAACGCGACTTCCGTGATATAGAAGCGTTTAGCGCAAAAACCGCCCTCCTCATGGCCATTGCAGCACCCGCAGTGATACTGCGCACAACAGATGGCGGCAAAACCTGGAAACCCGTTCTCACCGATTCAACACCCGGCATGTTCCTCGATGCCATGTATTTCGATGGCGCAAACGGAACAGTGGTTGGCGACCCTGTCAACGGTAAAATATACCTCGCCAACACCTCCGATTCAGGTAAAACATGGACAAAACAAACAGAACAACTTCCCGATACCGATGAGGGGGAAGCCTTTTTTGCCTCAAGTGGCACCAACCTGCACAGTTTACGTAATAACCGTTATGCCATGGCATTGGTTACCGGAGGAAAACGCGCCCGTTTGCTTTTATTGCCACATCACCGGCAGGAAACAACCGTAGCCCGCCCCCTTCCCCTTTTGAAACAAGGCGCCGAAAGCACGGGCGCCAACTCAATAGCCATCGCAGGCCTGCAGGCAGTTATCACGGGAGGCGACTTTATGCACCCACAGGATACCACCGGTAATTGCATTTTTACCGAAAATGGCGGCGATCACTGGAAAAAACCGGCCATTCCACCGAATGGCTACCGCAGTTGTGTAATATATTATGATTTTAGACGTTTACTAACCTGCGGCCTCAACGGAGTAGACATATCCATCGATGGCGGCCAGCATTGGCAACCGGTAAGTAAAGAAGGATTTCATGTAGCACAGAAGTCCCGCAGTGGGAAAATGGTGTTTTTAGCAGGAGGACGGGGCAAAATTGCAAGATGGATGCCCTGAAAAAAAATATTTTAAAAAAATCTTATCCTCGATTAAACCTTTTCGTTCGACCGTTGTCTTAACATCAGTTCAAAGAGAAAAACAAGCAGGAAACTTCCTGTTTACAATATATTGATCTTAGTTTTTTATGCAGCAGGGTTAAATAGGGGGTTCTGTTTCGACCAGAACGCCCTCTTTTTTTTAAAGCCCCTACCCGTTTTTCTTCTCTATCTTTATTGCTTACCAGCCTCCATCATCTAACGTAAACATTCCCATCCTTCCGATCTGTAAAAAGAACGCTTTATATACGGGCCATAAACGAGAAATGGACGAACAACAGACCATCTAAATTATTTCCCTTCCACTCCCAACGTCATCACCGGAACATGTGATTTCAGCACCAGTTCCCTGGTATGACTTTTCTGCGTCAGCATTTCCAGGATATTATGTTTTTTGGGCAGCACAACCAGCAGATCCAGGTGCTGTTTCGAAGCAAACTCTATAATGGCCGCATCAATATTGTCGTTTTCCACAAAATGATATTCAGGGTTCGCCACCTGCAGCTTTTGTTCAAGCTGCGCATGTTCTTTTTGAACTTGCTGCTGGTTGGCGCCTTTATGCCGCACATTCAGCACATGCAGTTTGGCCTCGAACATTTCCGAAAACTTAGCCAAAGCTTCTGCCGGCAGTTTATCGGCAACATGATTGAAATCGCAGGCCAGCCCTATATTATGGATCTCCGCTTTATCGGCACACAAAGGAACAGTGATAAGCGACCAGGGTAAATGTTTCATGGCATACACGGTATGTCCGCCAAAAACAAAACGTTCGGTAACGGTAGTACCCTGACTGCCCATTACCACCAGGTAGGGACGAATGTTATCACAAGCCGTTTTAAGCTCATTAAAGAAAGTACCTGTTCTTATTAAAGTGTTGATGCACAGTTTACCTTTCGATCTGCGGCGAAGTTCATCTTTCAACTGATCGAGTTCCTGCTGCGCATCGCGGTTCAGTTCATCGATATTGAGATTCAGGGAAGCTTCGCTGAAAGCAACCTGTAAAACCACGATATGAAGCAACAACAACTCTTTCTTAGCCGTCACTGCCAGGTCCGCCGCATAGGCAGCAGCGTTCAGCGAAGCTTTTGAAAAATCAGTTGCAACGATAATGGTTCCGGGATTTGAATAAGAATGCGTTTCCATAAAAAAGAGATTAGACGTGAACAATCGTGACAGCGTCAATAAATAGAGAAAACCGGGGGCTGCTCAAGCACTAATGCCATACCTTGATACTGGCCCAAACAACCCGCAGGCAGCGAAACAACTGCTCCACCGGCAGCCTCTACCCTCCCGATAATATCCTCTGTAATATTCTTAAGGGAAGAAACTTCTCCGGTTACAACCTCGTTTGCTGCAACACAGATATTCTCCATATCAACATGCCATGCCAAACATACAAATCCTTCTTCTACCAGCAACACCAGCGGCTCATTGTGCCAGAGCTGCTTCCAGATTTCATGAACACCCACTACCAGTGTTCCTGCCTTCGCCGTCTGTTCCAGTAAACCGGGAATGATATCCAACTCAACGGTTTCAAAAACAGCAGCGGGCATGATGGGATCAATGGTTCTCATTACCTCACTAATTTGATGTAACCCGAATTTCCGTAATCAACAGCTTACAAACAGTGAGTAGTATCAGAATCCAATATGAGAATTATCATATGTTTCGGGACCATTGAAGCCTACTTTTGCGGAAAGAAATTGCATTAACCCCGACTCCTAAAAAAAAGAACGATTGCCGCTGACCGCTTGGATCTTATTCAGGCGGTTTTTTTTGCCTAATATTGGGCCTTCAAACCGAAACCGGAGTATGAAAAAAGTGCTTTTATCGGGCCTGCTGGCCGGCGTCCTCTTATTTATAGCCAGTTATGGCGGTTTGTACCTGGCCATCAGGTACCTGCCCATCATCTTTGTCGATTATAATAACCCGCTGTTCAACTCAGACGGCAGCCGCGATGTGCTGTTCTACACACACGCCTTTGTTATAAGCCTCGCCTTATCCTGGTTCTGGGAAAGAAGTAAATCGGTATTTAAAGGAAATTTCCTGCTGCGCGGAATAGAATTCGGACTGGTATACGCCATCGTAGGACTGCTCCCGGTAATGTGGATCACCTTCAGCTCAATGGATATCACTTTGTCGATGGTAGGCTCCTGGTTCATCTACGGCCTGTGCCAGTCCGTACTGGCAGGCGTGATCTTCGCGAAGATCAATCCATAAGCCTCAGGGCACTACCCTGAAGTTGATCCGGAACTCCACATCCAGCTCATTATTGGCGCGGATCATCCCTCCCAACTTTCTCGGAGGCGTAAGGTTGAAGTCTGAAAAAAGCACGGTTTGTGTACCTATCAGGTGAATGATCTTTTGATTATCTGCCGATACGCTGTAATTCACTTCCGTTCTCTTATTAACACCCGCCAGCTCAATATTCACAATCCCCTTGATACGTTCAGGATTCGCCTGCAGTGCAGGATATTTATCCAGCGATACAAACGTAATACGCAAATGAGGAAATTCTTTTGCCTTAAGCGTTTTACGCAGGTCGCTCGTCATCATCGCATTATTACAGTCGAAGCTGCTCACCGATAAAGCCAGCTTGCCAGCCATCGCCAGCGGCATAGCCGCATTATTACTGAAAGCCAGCGTATCCGAATTCGGATAACCATTAATACTGCAACTGAACTTGTTGACGTTGGTGCTGCCATTCACTTTTACCGAACAATCTTTTAAGATCACCCACCTGGCCTTGTAAGCGCCCTGGTAAAACCCGGCGAACAAGACCCAGGAGACCAGTGCCAGTGTCGCTGAAAACATCCTGCTTTTTGTGATACGCATAAGAATCCCGGTTAAAAAAAACCAGGATGAAATTTCATCCTGGCTTCATGACAAAAATAAGAAAGAATGGGAACTATAGATACATTAGAAGCCTACGACTGCTTCAATAACATATCCGTTGAATTTACCACCCGCACGGTAATCAGCAGGAGGAAAATCTTTGTATTTCTGAATTACATATTCACCTTTCAGCAGCACGTTGGGAGTTAAGAACCAGCCACCGGCAAAAGCAACACGGTCAACTTTCACTTTGTTGGCAATACCACGCAGCTCAGCAGATACAGCATTGTAACGGCCACCTACAAACAGTTTTTCATTTTGCAGGAACCTGTAGATCACGTCAACTGCATATTGATTGAAGTTGCGGTCTTTGGTTTCAGCAGCAGTACGTCCGGCAGCAGTTTCATAAGTACCAAACACTTCCAGGCCTTGATATTTTACCAAACCGTTGAACATAAAGGCATTCACTTTTTTACCGAATCCTGGATCCAAACGGCCTGAAGCCAGGAACGCACTACCTTGTGTACCGGAAGCATTGTTCATGTTTTTCTCCATTACATTCTGATAGTTGGAACCACTACGGTCGCCTGAATACAGTGTGCTTGCACCACTGCTTTGGTTGCCATAATAAGAACCGCTTACACGAACTCTCAGGTCCTGGCTCAGTTTTTTATCGAAACCGGCTTTCAGGATGATAGAAGGTTGTTTTTTCAGTTTACCATCAGGGTTGCTCGCAGCAAACAGTGAGTCAACACCACCTCTCAGCAAACCATTGGTAACAGCCACCATACCGAAAAGGCCATTTTTACGGAGTAACACTTCACCACCGATCTCAGTAGAAAACGCATCGATGATATTATTTTCCATGAAGGGGTTCCAGAGAGCCTGACCACCATCGGAACGACGATAGTGCGCATCACCATAGTTAACTTCATAGTGACCCACTTTAATGGTAGCGATCTTCATCAGATCGTCCCAGAATTTACCTTCGAAAGGCAGTTTGTCAAATTGAATAAAACCACCTTTTACCCAGAATTCATTGTGGTGCTTACTTGACATGTAAGAAGTCACATTCAGGCGGATACCATCAGCTAACTGCGCATCCATAAACAGGTTGGCCTGCGCCAGCTGGAAACCTGAAGTAATAGGCCTGAGCTTGTTACCAACGATGGTAGTACCGGGGTCAGCAACATACTGACCTACGTTGTTGTTCAACGCATCGGGGTTTTTATGCTTCAGGTTCTGGAATTGCTGTGTAAATCCGGCACCCAGCCTGAAACGGATACCTTCAAAGGGAGTAGTAACAGTATCTTTAGGATCTTCAAAAACATTGATACCTTGTTGACCATAGCTGCGCATGTTGTCAATTTTAGGCAGCACCTGGGCGTTCAAAGCAGCTGGCAAGAGTCCGATAGAGAGCACCAGCAGAGCGCTGAGGCTTTTCTTTTGCAGTTTCATAATAGAAATTTTAATTGTGTGTGGTTTACGTGTCTATTCTATTGGTCTGTAAATTATTTCTTCAGGGTTACGCTGAATGTCAGGGTAATGTCGTTACCGGTTTTAATAGTACCCATCATAAAGCTGGGAGGATCTATCTGGTAATCTTTCATGCTTATCTTTTTGGTACCTGTAACAGTTAATGTACCGTCGGCATTCGCTTTCAATGTAGCTACCAGGTCAGTTTCCTTGGTGAAACCGGCAAGGGTAAGTTTACCCTGGCATTTAATAACATTACCGGTGATAGTAGCGGAAGTAAGGGTATAGGTAAGGTTGGGCGCCTTGCTTGTTTTTAAGGATTTGTAAGCGTTTTTGTCCATACCGCTTTTCTCACTTTTCAGCGCTTCAGCAGGCGTAGTGAAAGTTAAAGCAGAAAGATCAGTGATCTGTCCGTTGGCGGCCACTACGAATGTAGCAGAAACATCACCTTTGCTCGATTTCATGGTCCAGTCGTGCATGGTAGAAGTACCGGCAACAGTTAAATTAAGATTGTCTTTAGACTGATATTTTACTTGTGCCATCGCCGCAAGTGTGATCAATTGAATACCTGCAAGCAAAAGGATTTTTTTGAGGGGTGTGAAACAGTGTGTCATATAAAAATTTTTGTTATTGATAAAAAGCTCATTTACTAATGCAAAAATAATATGAGAAATTAGAGTTAAAGAATGACGCTTATCACTTAAATACGTGATAACTGTCATAAGGGACTTACATCCATTCCGCACAAAAACGGCTGAACGGCTGCCTTAATTCAAGGACTAATTTTTCTTCAACTATATATTGTTGCTCCAGCTGATCCATTTTAACAGGCAAGTGATCATCGCTGTCAAATCCACTACGCTTTGCTAACTCTTTACGCGTAGCGGCGATATTCGCCTTTATGTCGTTTAAAAGATTTTCTATTACCTCCGTATGAAGGCTAAACTGGTTTTCGTAATGTTCTACTTCAGCCAAAACTTCCTGGGCAGCATTCTTAGAAGCCACTTCGTTGAGCCTTTGCCGTAGTATCAGGATCTCTTCTTTGTAAAACTGTAGCGCACGAACCCAGTCGTTGTGCGTACTGTTCAGGTGGCGAATATTCATATTTCTGTCATTTAGAGCACAAAGAAACAAAGCAATCAAACGTTAGGCAATGATCAATATCTGCCTGATTATAACACACATCAGTATAAGGAATGATGGTAATCATTTATAAAGGCAATTGCCTCCACTACTTTTGTGTAAGTTTTTGATCTCATCCTGCTACCACAGCCAACTGTAGAAAGGATGTAAGAAAACACACATAAACAATGATTATAGTCACTATTTGTAATGATTTTAAGCAGATTCTTGCAGATAGGGCCGCTTTACATTTGAAGATTACTCAGGATGACAAACCGCATAAACAATAAAGAACCAGCTCCGATAGAAGCCAAGCAGTGGCTTGTCATATTGGATGAACTAAGGCAGGTGAATATATTGCTTAAGAATAGGCTGGTACATGCGCTCAAGCAGGATGTAAGCCGGAATTTCATAGAAACAGCAGAATACTATCACCAGAAATTCATAGATAAAGACCAGTTGATCAGACTGTTACGCCACGATATCACCAGCCTCCTCGAAGAGCATATCGATGCACAGGACGATAGTGCACCCTGGTTAAGCCGTTTCTTTACCCTGGAAAAAGATATGCAGCGCATCATCTCCGAATTCAGCGGAATGAAAGCTGCCTTTGAAACCTATTTATCAGAGAAACAAGATGTCCGTGCCACCGGCTCCTAGTTCAGCATGTTTTCGAGCTTGGTATAATTCAACACCTGGATTTGACTACCCTGAATACTGATCATCCCTTCTTCCTTAAACTCACTCAAAGTCCTGATCAGTGACTCCTTGGCAACACCCGCAATGGCCGCAAGGTTCTCGCGGGAAAAATCGATGGTAAAGGCGCTGTTTTTAGTAGGATTGTATTTTTTATAAAGGGCGACAAGCGTGTCTGCCACTTTTTTACGAAGAGAATTGTAGGCGATATTTAATAACTGGTCCTCTTTTTCATTGATATTCTTAGCCAGAATGCCAATAAATTTCTTCATCACCACCGGATTTGAGCCAAGTAACTGCTCAAATTCGGAACGGGGTATCATAGCCAGCTCCGTTTCTTCAAGCGCTTCGGCATTCTCACGATAAGTCCTGCCCTCCAGTAAAGCCATGTATCCAAGAAAATCACCTTCGGCATATAGGTTGGTTATCAACTCTTTACCGTCGTCGTTCCGCTTGTAACACTTTACTTTCCCCTTGATAATATAGTATAAACGCGAAGGATGGTTCCCCTCGGCATAAATGAGTTGCTTTTTCCTGAACTTATCGGTGCTGCGGTCTTCCTTCAAAGCTTCCAGGTAATCTTTACCCGACGAAATATTGATCAGCTCGTCAACACCGGAAATATCTTTCGCAAATTCCTGCCTTAACAGGCTCGCCTTACGCAAACGGCTTTCAATAGCACTGAGCAGCTCCGCCCCCTCAAAAGGTTTGGTGATATAATCATCAGCCCCCATTTCCATCCCCTTTCTTATCTCAGAACGTTCCGATTTTGCAGTAAGGAATATAAAAGGAATGTTCTGAAGCGCATTATTACGTTGCAGCATGTGCAGCACGCCATAACCGTCAAGTACCGGCATCATAATATCGCAAATGATAAGATCAGGCTTGTGCTGTTGCGCCAGCGCCACCCCCTCTTTTCCATCTGCAGCCGCTACCACCTCGTATCCTGCGAGCTCCAGGATCTCCGTCATATTCTCCCTGATTTCCGTATTGTCTTCGATAAGTAAGATCTTCTGCATATCTGTAAAGTTATTGCGGATTTTGAATTTGGAAAACAACTTCAAAGGTAGTACCCTGATTTAATTCACTGTGACAGCTCACGGTACCATTCATAAGTTCAGCATATTTGGCAATGATATGCAGCCCCAGCCCCGTACCCTGTATATTGGTGACATTGGCTCCCCTGAAAAAACGTTCGAACAGGTGCTGCTGGTCCTCTTTCGATATACCCAGCCCCTGGTCTTTACATGTAATGGTTAACGTGTCGTCGGTCTTCCTGCTGGTAAGATAGATCTCCGCTTTTTCCGGCGAAAACTTGATCGCATTCGACAGCAGGTTCATGACAATATGTTTCAGTAAGCTCGCATCGAGCGTTACCAGTAATTCGCCTTCATGATTGTAAACGATCTTTTGCTCTTTCTTGAGCAAACCGTTCATCTCGGGTATAATATGCTGTATATGCTGCGGTACGTCGAAAGAGGTATAACGCACCTGGATCTTACCCTCTTCAATTCTTCCCACAGAAAGAAAATCATTCAATATATCGGTAAGCATATTAACGGAAGAAACAATACGTGAAACGTGTTTCTCCCTTTTATGATGGTCAACAGCCTCCACATACTTCGAAATAAGATAGGCAGAAGACAATACCGTGCTCAGCGGCGTCCGGAACTCATGCGAAGCAAGCGATACAAAACGCGATTTCAGCTCACTCAGCTCTTTCTCCTTCTCCAAAGCCATCCGCAGGTCGGTTTCAGCCTGGGCCAGCTGCTCTACCGTACCGGTGAGCGACTGTGTACGCTCCGCAATTTTCTCTTCCAGTTGCTCATTCAGTCGCTTCAGCGCCTGCTCCGCCTCCTTGCGTTTCGAAATATCACTCAGGAATGCAATGACAAAACGGCCGTTTTCGGTTTCATGATTACCAAGACTCACCTCTACAGAAAACTCTTCCCCATTCTTTTTAATGCCGAAAAGATCCATTCCCAACCCCATGGGCCGGCTTTTGGGATGCTCATTGTAATGCTGAACATGATCCTTATGCCGATGATGAAAACGGGCAGGGATCAGTTTCTCGATAGGCTGACCTACCAGTTCTTCCTGCGTGTACCCGAATTGTTTCAGGAGGAAAGGGTTGACCATAACGATCAAACCTTGCTCATTAGCCACCAGTATGCCCATAGAGGCATGATCGAAAAGCACACTGAAGCTTACATTCGTATCCTTGTCCATTATTCCGTCGTTGAAATTTGTAGAGTGCAACAAATGTATATTTTTTCAATACTTAAACGCCACGTTTACGGTGCAAATTTAATCCTTGTATTTTCTTTTTCGCTGTGGGATAAGCATTTGTTGTTCTTCGGCAAGCGCTTCGGGGGTAGGATTGCTGGTAACCTGAACGGCAATCTGGAACAGGGCCAACAGCATTAACACCGAGCCAAGCGCCTCACCCCAGGTGATCCAATACCCCCACCACCTGTAAACCTGTGCTTTCTGCGGAGAGGCTTCTTCATAGATCACACGTGTACGCTGCCCCTCCTTCCATTGCCTTCCCGGGTAATGCGCAGCAACCTCATACCTGTCTTTTCCAACCGTAAAAACCGCCACAGGAATGGTATTATCGACACTGTCTTTTGTAAAATGAATGGTCGCCGGACTCAGCACTCCGTCGAAATAGTCCGGCTGCCTCGAAAACAGCACATAAAGACCAAAACACACAAAATAAAGGACAGCTACAATTTTATACACAAATCAGATTTACAGCTTTCAGGGTCGTTGTTTTAATCGGGGATCACATGCTGCGCACCCGGCTGTACTTAGTTACTCAAACTTCTGAAGTCAACCGGCACCAGTTTACTTACCCCGGGCTCCTGCATCGTTACCCCATAGATAACATCCACAGCACTCATGGTAGTTTTGTTGTGCGTTACAATAATGAACTGGGAATTTTCACTGAATCGCTGGATCATTTGCGTGAATTTACCCACGTTGGCGTCGTCAAGCGGCGCATCCACCTCATCGAGGATACAGAACGGCGCAGGCTTGATCAGGTAGATCGCAAACAACAGGGCAGTAGCCGTCAGCGTTTTCTCACCACCGCTCAGCTGGGTGATGGAAGAAGGCCGTTTTCCCTTGGGCTTCGCAATGATATCGATACCCGTTTCAGCCAGGTTCTCAGGGTTTATAAGCACCATATCCGCCGTATCTTCTTCCGTGAACAGCGCCTTAAATACCTTCTGGAAGTTCTCACGCACCTGGTTGAATGTATCCAGGAACTGCTGGTTGGCCGTAGCCTCTACCTCCTGGATGGTTTGTAAAAGACTGTCTTTGGCGGAAACCAGGTCATTCTTCTGCTCCAGGATGAATTCATAACGTTTCTTCATCTCCTGGTAAGCTTCAATGGCCGTAGGGTTCACCTCACCCATATTTTCCATCCGCTTTTTCATACGGTCGGAGGTAGCCTGCAAGTCTTCCAGCGGAACATCCGTCGTACGCGGCTGGTCGATAATATCGTCAAGATCGATACGGAACTCTACATTCAGCCTTTCCTTCATGCCGGAAAGCTGTAACTTAAGTTCGTTGAGCTTATCCTTTACTTCGCTTAGCAGGTGATCGATCATTTCGCGGCTCTTGATCTTCATCCTAAGCTCGCTTTCCTTTTCCTGCAATGCGTTACGAAGGTTATAATAGGTTTGGTCGGCTTCGTTCAGTTTTCTTTCCTCTTCTTCTTTTTTACGCATCATTTCCAGCAGCATCTCTTCGGAGCCAACAAGCGCTTTCTGGCCTTCCGCAATGCTTTCAGAAGCCTCTGCCAGCTGGTGGGTGTTGCTGGCTACCTGGTCGTGCAGTTCTTTCAGTTGGTTTTCTTTAAATACCAGCTCCTGCTTCAGCGCACCGATCTTACTTTGCTGGCGCGTAAGCTGCAGATTACTTTCGTTGAATTGTGCCGAAGCAAAATTGTACTCCTGCTCGGCCTGGTAATAATCCTGTTCCACCATCTTCAGCGATTCGCTGGTCTCCTGGAGCTGATCATTCAACGATTGCAGCACCTCCCGCGTATCGGCAATAGCATCCTGCTCGTCCTGCATACGCAGATCGGTATCCTCGAGGCGCTGTTGCGCCTGCTGACGGGCAGCCTGCAGGTTTTCTATCTTATTGCGGGTGGCAAAAAGCTGGTTGGTCAGTTGGTTGATCTCCGATTCCGTTTGGCGGATCGCACTTTCTTTCAGCTGTTCATTAAAGGCAATTACCTGGTTGTGCAGGGCCTGGATATCGGCTTTCAGCTTGTTTACCACAGCATCCTGTGCAACAATTTCTTCGTGTAATTTTTCGAGGTTCTTGGCGCGGCCTATCTTCTTACCCTCGAAAAGACCAACACTACCACCGGTAAGGGTGTATTTCCCTTTAACGTATTTGCCGGTTTTCTCCAGCACTACGGCGCCGTTGCTGTTGCTCAGCGCTTCCTCGCTCTCCGCGATGTAAACATTGCCCAGCAGGTATTCGGCAAGCTGGCGGTACTGCGCATCTACTTCAATTACATCCATAGCACTGAAGCTATGGGCGGGAGCAGCGCCTTCCACTTTAATACCGCGGAACTGGTCGAGCATGAAGAAATTGGCCTTACCCTTTTTATGGGCGTCCAGCAGGTGAACCGCCTGAAGCCCTTCTTCCAGGTTATTCACCACGTAATAGTTCAGGTAAGGCTCCAGCACGTTTTCTACAGCGGCACGGAACTCCTCCTTTACATAAATGATATCGGATAAAATAGGCGCGGTATGATTCCACTCCTTATTGTTATGCAGGAATTTAACACTCTCGGGATAACCTTCCATGCTGTCGATCAAACTCTTCAGCAGGTCGTGCTCATTACGCTTTTTATCGAGCGTACGGGTTTCTTCCGCAAGACTGTTGCGCAACGCCTCCATCTGCGACTGGGCAGTTAAGATCTGCTCCTTGGTACGCTCCTGGTGCTCCTGTAATTGCTGCAAATCGATACGTTTGCCTTCCAGCACCTCTTCTTTTTCCTGCAGCTCACGCTCCAGCTGTTGTACCTGCAGATCGCGGTTTTGCTGTTCTTCGTTCAGTTGCGCGAAAGAACGCTGTAAGTTCTGGATAGAGGTATCCGCTACCGCCACCTTTTTCTCCGCTTCAAACTGGTTACGCTGGATCTGCTGGTATTGCGCCCGTAAAGCATCTACACCGCTGCGTTTTTCATCGAACAGGCGGCGTTTGTCTTCAATATCCATCTTAGCCGTTTCTACCTTGTCCTGTAAATCGGCAAGACGCGACTGCTCTTCTCCCACCTGGATCTGGGTGTACTGGATGGAGTCTTCAATATTTTTAACCTGTCCCTCTGCTTTCTGCAGAAAATCTCTCAGGCTGTTTTCTTTTTCACGGAGGTATTGCAGCTTTTGGGTAGCCAGGTTCTTTTCATTTTCCTTGGTCCGCACCTGCTGCTGTAACTCGTTGAATTCGTATTGTTTGGCTTGTAAAGCGCGTTCTTTTTCAATGAAACCAACCTTCTCCTGCTCTATAGCGGCGTCTTCAGTCGCTATCTCAGCTTCGAGACGGAGCTTTTTATCGGTTTCCGTATCGTGCTGTTCGTTGAGTTCCTTGTAAGTGATGTTAAACCCTTCGAGAGAGGCCTTGGCCAGCTCTACGGCAATCTCCTTGTATTCTTTTTTGATCTCGTAATACTTCTCCGCCTTTTTAGCCTGGTTTTCAAGCGTCTTCAACTGGTTGTTGATCTCGAATAACAAGTCCTCGATACGGTTCAGATCCTGCTCCGTAGCATCGAGTTTAGATTTCGCTTCCTTTTTACGGGTTTTATAAATGGTGATACCAGCCGCTTGTTCCAGCATACGCCGGCGGCTGTTTTCCTTGTCCTTGATAATATCGTCAACCATGCCCAGCTCAATGATGGCATAGCTGTCCGTGCTAACCCCGGTATCCATGAACAGGTTGTGGATGTCTTTCATACGACAGGCCACATCATTCAGGCGGTATTCGCTGTCCCCGTTTTTATAGAAACGGCGCGTAATGGTAACGGTACTGAACTCCGTAGGCAGCAGGTTCTTGGTGTTCTCGAAAGTGAGGCTTACCTCCGCAAGCCCGCTGGGACTGCGTGTTTTACTTCCGTTAAACACCAGCGCCTCCAGGTTCTCGCTTCGCAGGGCCGAGATCTTCTGCTCCCCTATCACCCAGCGGATAGAGTCGATAATATTGCTTTTCCCACAGCCATTGGGACCAATGATTCCGGTAATACCTTCATCAAAGTTCACGACAGTTTTATCGGCAAAACTCTTGAAACCTTTAATTTCTAATTGTTTTAATCTCACAATTACCCATTTTAGCAACTGCGAACATAAGCGAAAAAGGCAAAAAAACGGGTTTTCAGTTGCCGATTGTGGACAATTGGTGCGCAGGCGCTCCATCCGACACCTATTTTCAGTGGTGAATCCGTATTTGTTTTCCTACCGTTTTAGCCCTTATTTTTGCCGGCGAATAAACAAAGTGTAGTAAACCATATATGAGACGAGTTGTAGTTACGGGGATCGGCGCATTGACGCCCTTAGGAAATAACGTGAATGACTTCTGGGCAGGATTAATAGCTGGAAAAAGCGGCGCAGCGCCCATCACACGTTTCGACGCTTCCAAATTTAAAACCAGGTTCGCCTGCGAGTTGAAAAATTTCGACCCGCTTAACCATATCGAAAAAGCAGAAGCCAGGCGCTATGATCTGTTTACACAGTATGCCCTGATTTCTACTGAAGAAGCGATCAAAAACGCCAATATCGACTTTTCAACGCTGAATAAAGACCGTATCGGCGTTATCTGGGGCTCCGGGAACGGCGGCATCAATACCTTCCAGGACCAGGTAATGGAATTTGCGAAAGGAGACGGCACTCCCCGTTTCAACCCTTTCTTCATTCCTAAAATGATCGTGGATATCGCTTCAGGTATCATTTCCATTAAACACGGCCTGCGCGGGGTAAATTTTACAACCGTATCGGCTTGTGCTACCTCCAATACCGCTATCATCGACGCCTTCAACTATATCCGTTGGGGTAAAGCCGACATGATCATCACCGGCGGTTCCGAAGCACCTATCAATGAAAGTGGCATCGGCGGCTTCAACGCAGCTAAAGCATTGTCTACCAATAACGATAACTACCTCGAGGCTTCCCGTCCTTTCGACGTGAACCGCGATGGTTTCGTTATGGGCGAAGGCTCCGGCACCCTCATTCTCGAAAGTTATGAGCATGCCATCAAACGTGGCGCTCCTATCCTCGCCGAAGTAGCCGGCGGCGGTATGGCCGGCGATGCCTACCACCTGACCGGCACACATCCCGATGGCGACGGCGCTTACCTGGGTATGCAGGCCGCCCTTGAAGACGCAGGTTTGCAGGCATCCGATGTCGACTACCTGAATGCACACGCCACCTCTACGCCTACAGGCGATAACAGCGAACTGAAAGCAGCGGAAAGAATGTTTGGCGCCAATACAAGCCTGAACGTCAGCGCTACCAAATCAATGACCGGCCACCTGCTGGGTGCTGCCGGCGCCATTGAAGCCATCGCTTGTATCAAAGCCATCCAGGAAGGAATTATCCCGCCAACCATCAATACAAAAGAACCGGAACCGGCTTTTGCAGAGAAATTCAACCTCACCCTGGGTCAAGCCCAGAAGAAAACCGTAAACGTTGCCATGAGCAACACGTTCGGTTTCGGCGGGCACATAGCCACCAGCATCTTCAAAAAATTAGATGCATAAACAGCATTACAGGCAGTTACCGGATGCACGTTAAGTAAATCATAGGTAAGGATCATAAGTGCTCCCTGATATCTGGAAAATAACAATAGCCCCGCAAAACCGGGGCTATTGTTATTTTAGGGCCAATGCTAAAAAAATGCGGCTTTTTAAAGAAGCTCTTGAGAAGCTTTAAAGAAGCTTTAAGGAAGCTTTGAGGCGTACTTGCCGAAACCGCCCTTTTTTTTAGCAAAAGCCGAATTTTCTTAGCAAAATGAAATCGTGGGCAATTAAGAATCAATGCCAAGGATAAGATAAATCACACCTGCGGAACTCCGGTGTACTTCTATATAAGATAAATAAAGGTCGGAGATATCATGGCCCCAAATCCCATATTCGCCATCTGTTTCATTCCGGTTAATAAGCCCCTCCCTTTTTTCTGCAGGAACCGTTTTGGTTTTGGCTGAAGCCTCCTCCTTCCGGTAAATCGAATGGTAAATGCTGCTGACATGCTCAATCATTTCCTTTCTTGAAAACCCACCCTTCTTAGTAGTAAGTTCAAAATTCGCCGGCCGGTTCAACGGATAATCAGCAACAACCACAACCTTTGCATAAGGAAGTATCATTTCATTGGGATTAACCAGGTTAGGAAGTGATTGCTCGGGTTTATCAATACTGATTCCCCCAATCAAACCATTTTGGGCATATTGTTTTTCCTCCTTTGTCACCGCCTTTAAGAAAATATCAATGGTTGATATAGCTGGCCCTATGGTGTCTTGCGAACCAGTTGGCAACGCAATACCAGCCAAGCTATCTGCAAAAGCTAAATCAGTATCGATCGAATTCTTTCCATGAGTAGCAGCAGTATTGTCTGTAGCACCTTTCTTTTGACCACAGCTACAGTTAAGTATACTCCATAAAAAGGCGAAGAAAACCAGGTTTCGTGTCATCATATTCAGGGTTGTTATTTCTCTACCCAATTATATCCAGGTGCAGCTGCCCAAAGTTCTGAAGCGAAGAAAGCTTAAGGTCTGCTGCGCCCCAACGCTCCTCCTTTAACTGCGAATGGTGTGGCACCACTACGCATTTCATACGCGCAGCTTTGGCGGCGATCATGCCATTGAACGAGTCTTCAAAAGCAATACAGCTGGTAGGCGCTACATCCAATTTGGCGGCACAATCGAGATACACCTGCGGATGTGGTTTACCGTAAGCCAGTTGACCCGCCGAAGCGGTGGCATTAAGAAAATTGCGGATGCCGCAGATATCCACCACCAGTTCTATCAATCCCTGCGGCGAAGAAGATGCCAGTCCTATCTTAAATTCGTGCTGGGCAAAGAAATCGAAGATATAGCCCACACCAGGCATGATTTTGCCTTTGGCAGCAACTTTATCGGATACCAGCTGAATGATCTCCTGCTCTCCCTTGGGATCTTCCGATTCAGGGATATTATGAAAACGAAACCACCACTGCACAAACTCCCTGGTGCGGAGTCCGGTAGTGGTGGCATATTGTTCATGAGATAATTTAAACCCGTATTTACTGAACAGTTCATCTGCTGCCTCGGCCCATAACGGCTCACTGTCTATCAATAAGCCATCCATATCAAAAATAACTGTGTCCAGTAAACGTTTGCCCATAATGCTGAATTGTAGGTGTGTGGTTTTATTATGGGCGCAAAGATAACAGGATTTACCTCAGTGTACTTACTTCAGTAAAAACGTAACCATCACGCTGAACTGCAGCTTGATCTTCTTGAAATCAACGTTCATGGGAGCAGCAGCAACCTCATCCATCATTGCATTCGCATACATACGCGCCTGCGGATATACCACATCGGAACCTTCATTCATATCATTGATGGTAAGTGCACCTGCTACCTGCTCGTCTATGGCGCCGGCCAGATATACCGCTTTTTCTTTAGCCGATTTAATCGCCTGTATCTTCAGCTGTTTCTTGTACTCAGTTAATTTACTGTGAGAAACACGGGAAATATTAAAGCTTTGTGTGGCTTCATCATCCAGCTTTTCAACCAGCTCATCCATTTTAGCTGTAGTAGATAGCTTAATGGAATAAGTGATGCTTGCTTTCAAATCGGGATCTTTCTTTTTCTTTTTGGTGATCCACGCATTGCCATCATAGCCGGAATAGCTTTGAACACTGATGTCTTTCTCGGTAAGACCAATGGCCTTGCAGGCATTCAGGAAGTCATTTTTAATCTTTTCAATGTCAACCTTTGTATTAGCTTTTTTGTCATACTCTTTTAAGGTCACCTGTACATAAATTTCATCAGGAACTATTTCGGACTCGGCTGTGCCTGTAACAGATATAGTTTTCTGCTTAATCGTAGGTTCTTGCGCTGTAGCAGCTAAAAAGGTTATAGCGGCTAATAAGGTCATCATAATCTGCTTCATAAAGTATGTTTTTAGTAGGATGATGCAAAGATTACAATTACATAACCACAAAATTTATGGTTCATTACCTTAACAATTTATTGACAATGCGTATTTTGCAACCTTTAAGGTCTGATATAAACAGTCATTCATGAAGCAGATGTCAGAAAAATTGAAGAAGGTGCGGCTGGTACGGGCCTTTGTTTATGGTGTTGTTGGAGCAATTTCATATCCCGGGCTTGTATGGGTAAACCGGTTAAAAATAGAGGGTACGGAGCATATAGCACATCTTCCCAGGAAAAATGTACTGTTTGTAAGCAATCACCAGACCTATTTCGCAGACGTGATCACCTTTCTGCATATCTTCTGTGCCGTAAAATGGCGTAAGAAGAACCGCCTTGGTATCCCTTATTATCTGCTGAATCCTTTCACCAATGTATATTATGTAGCGGCCGAAGAAACAATGAACGGCAGCTTCGTAAGCCGTTTGTTCAAGCTTGCGGGCGCATTAACCGTAAAACGTACCTGGCGCAGGGAAGGCAGCGAAACAAGACGTGGCCTCGATCCTTCCGATACAAGAAAAATAGAACGCGCTTTACAGGATAGCTGGGTAATAACTTTCCCACAGGGCACCACCAAGCCTTTTGCACCCGGACGTAAAGGCACAGCTCATATCATAAAACGTAACCGCCCCATTGTAGTTCCTGTAGTGATCAATGGTTTCTGGCGCGCTTTCACTAAAAAAGGGTTGGTCTTTAAAAAGAAGGGGGCCCTGCTTACAGTAAGGATTAAACCACCTATGACAATAGATTACGAACAACCTGTAGAAGTGATATTGGAACAGGTAATGGACGCCATAGAACAGAGCAAAACCTATATGCTCAAAGGCCGTCACCATCGCTTAAAACAAATGGCCAGCGCTAAAGTATAACGCCGGCCATTTAAATATCATATTAAGTGAGGTCTCCTGCTTGAGTCAGGTCTTCTGTCATCTACGCTAATTCTCTGTAAAATAAGCCTTCAACTCGCTGGCTTCTCCTGGTTTCATCTTACCGGCAAGAACAAGCCTTAATTGCCTGCGGCGCAACGCACCTTCAAACAACCGTTTCTCTTCTTCCGTTTCAGGCTCCACACGTGGTACCTGGCGGGGATTGCTGTTGGGATCAAGTGCTACAAACGTATAGTACGCCTCATTACTTTCATAACTATACTGGTGCAAATGATCTTCACCCCATACCTTCAGATGAATTTCCATAGAAGTGTTGAAAGCCCTCGTTATCTTGGCCTCGATATGAACGGTATTGCCAATTTTGATAGGAGTTTTAAAACTCAGGTTATCAACGCTGGCTGTCATACACGGTGCATTGCAATGTTTGCCTGCTGCAATAGCCGCAGCAATATCCATCCAATACATCAGACGTCCGCCCATAAGGTTACCGAAAATATTCGTGTCATTGGGCAATACCAGTTCGTTCATGATCGTAAAACTCTCACTGGCTTTCTTTACTTGCATTATTCTATGTTGGGTTTAGCGCAAATATACACAAACGTTAGGTAACCTGTACACTTAACACTTATTGTTCTTTGTAATGCACCTCGCTCATACTGCGCAAACGCTCTGCAGCCCACTCCGGCGTTACATCACGCTGCGGATTGGCCAGCATTTCGTACCCCACCATAAACTTCTTCACGGTAGCAGAACGCAGTAACGGCGGGAAAAAGTGCATATGCCAATGCCATTCTGCATGATCACCATCGTTCACAGGCGCCTGGTGCATACCGGCAGAATAAGGGAAGGAGATCTCGAACAGGTTATCGTATTTGGCAGTCAGCTTCTTCAGGATTTCAGCGAACGCCGTTTTTTCCGCATCGGTGAACTGTACAATGGTTTGTACATGCCTCTTGCTCACGATCATGGTCTCATAAGGCCATACCGCCCAGAAAGGCACCAGCGCTACAAAATGTTCTTTTTCGAGCACGATACGCTCTTTCTCCTGCAGTTCAACAGCTATATAGTCGCTCAGCAGGCTGCGGCCTTTTTCTGTAAACCAGTTCTTTTGCTGGGTGGTTTCCTTGGCTATTTCAAGCGGCAAAGAACCCTGTGACCATATTTGTCCGTGTGGATGCGGGTTGCTGCATCCCATGATCTCTCCTTTGTTTTCGAAGATCTGGATGTATTTGATAGCAGGATTTGAAGCGAGATCCGCAAATTCCTTTTTCCAGAGATCGATCACTTTTTCGATCGCAGGCACCGTTAAACGCGGTAAAGTAAGGCTGTGATCGGGCGAAAAGCTGATCACACGGCAAATACCCGCTTCACTTTTCGCTTTTAACAAACCGCCAACATCATAAGTCCCTTCCGGCGTATCGGCCAGTAGCGCAGAAAAATCATTGGTGAATACGAAAGAATCCTTGTAATCGGGGTTTACGCTGCCATCGGCACGGGTATTACCGGGACACAGATAACATTTTTCATCATAAGAAGGACGGTTGTCATCTGGTAAAGTCTCTACCTTACCCTGCCAGGGACGTTTGGTACGATGTGGTGACACCAATACCCAATCGCCTGTCAGCAGGTTCTGTCTTGTGTGGGGATGTTCTTTTACATCAAATTTTTGCATGGTTCAAAAGGCTTACATGGTTAAAATAAAATGGCAATGCAGTCGTTGAAAAGCGTGGCAAAAGTATTTGAAATACCATCATTATGGCATGACTTTTTTACCCTCTTTTTAAAAAGTACCATTATGAAAAATGCAACAGTAAAACAGACCAGCAAGCCGGTTCATACACGTTCCATTAATACCCGTCCCGAAAACAAGGACGATATAGATAGCCGGAAAAACGAGGAATGGGATATCAAAGGCGACGACGTTACACACAATAAACGCCAGACAAAAGCCGACAAGGTGGGAGAGAAAAGTGGTAAATAATAAAAAAGCGCCTGACGGCGCTTTTTTATTTACGTTAACAGCAGCTTAAGGCGCCGTATTTAGTACATTCTGAAGGGTTTTGATGGAACCATCTATAGGGCTGGTGATCTTAAGATCCAGGATCTGCGCTACCAGTGGGTAAACATTTACATTCTCAAAAGAAGGGATCTTAAGATGTTGCTTAAACGCAGGTCCCCAGGCCATGAAAATAGCATGCATATCCTTCACCACGGTAGGATCAAATCCATGATAACCGGGATTAGGCTTTTTGTTCGCAAAAACATAAGGCCATTCCGGTAACAACAGGATATCGCCTATCCTGTCAAATCTGTCATCTTTTTCACCATAATGCAGGTGCGCTGGCATATCCTGTTTACGATAAATTTTATAGTGATTTTCGGGCTTATCAGCCTTTTTCAGCGCCTTGTAAAGCCGGCGGATATCCGTTTTGCTCTTACCATATAACATCAACGTAGTGCCGGAAGAGGACACCATAAACTTGCTGGTATCAATACCCTCCGGCAGCTTTAAAGGCTGCTCCCTGTTAACCGCAGTCATACCATGGTCCGCAACAAAAATGAAGTTTACAGGCAAACCAGTAGACGCCACAGCCTGGGTTAAATTATAAACGATGGAGTCCACAGAAAGAACAGCATGCCTCGTTTCTTCAGCATCAGGACCATAATGATGACCGGCATGATCAGGCTCGGAAACATAAAAGGTGATAAAATGCGGCCTCCTGTCTTCAGGTAGCGACAACCATTCCTTTACAATCCCGATACGCCTGTTCACAGGTATGCCTTCGTTGTAATCATAATAATAGGTAGGACGTGTGTCCTGAATAGCCGCTTCAGAACCAACCCAGAACATAGAAGCGCTAAGTGTTTGCTGTTGCTCGGCCAGCACCCAAAGCGGGGTGCCGCCATACCAGCTGCCATCTCTCACCTTAACTTTATCATGCATGGCATAGCTGGTGTTCCTTGCACGATCATAGTAATAATTACTCACCAGCCCGTGGTGCGAGGGATAAAGTCCCGTTACTAATGTATAATGGTTTGAAAAAGTAACACTCGGATAAGAAGGGATCATAGACGATGCCCTTACCCCTTTTTCACCCAGGGCAATCAGGTGCTGTGCGTTGTATTTCTCAGCATAATCATAACGGAAACCATCAGCAGAAATCAGGATCACATAAGGCTGCTGCTGAGCCGCAGCGCTGTTCTTGCGACCTTCAGTAATATGTTGCAAAGAATCGCGCTGGCCATGCGCCATATTTGCAGCAAATAAAAGAGAACTGGTGACAACTGCGCACACAACAGCTTTTAAAGTCATGTGTAAACCAATTTTATCCAGGTAAAAGAGCAGGCCGGGCCTCCGGCAAATACTACTGTGTAACAATGGGCGAAAGAACATCCGGGGGAGATATTTAGGTTAAAAAATCATTATCAGAAATAAAGGTAGAGCCGCCGGCTCATAAATAAAAATAAGAGGTTGCAGCAACGTATGCTACAACCTCCTTCAGACATAATGCTTATTTAATAACAAGGGGCGTATTCCCACTTATTAAAGATGCTGATGAACCTATGGCCTCTACGGCATCAAAGCCGCCAACTTAGCATCCAGCGCTTCATGCGGCTCTCCACCTTCGCCATAACGCCCGATGATCATCCCCTGCTTATCGATAAGTATCTGAGTAGGCAACGATGATACATGATACTTGTCCGAAAGATCATTGGAACGGTCAAACACCGGCCCTTCGCTGGCATAAGTCACCTTCATTCCACGCAGCACCTGTAACCAGGGAAGTCCGTCTTTTGCCACAGCCTTCTTCCAGGCCGTTGTATCACGGTCATCATCAGAAATGCCAATGACCTCAAACCCTTTACTTTTATAAGCCTCGTAAAGTTCTTTCAAATGCGGGTTGCCCTTACGGCAAGGCACACACCAGCTTGCCCAGAAATCGATAAGTACATATTGCCCTTTCAGGTCGGCAAGCTTCAGTTGTTTGCCGTTGATATCGGTAGCAGTGAACAACGCAGCAGTAGTTCCCGGCACGCCTATTTTACGCTTCTCCAGCTCTTCAGCAATCGCTTTTCCAAAAACACTCTGCTTCACTGCCATAGGAAAAGCGTTATAATACTGTCTCATCTTCTCCGTAGAAATACTCTTGTTAAACCTGAGCAGGTAAGCCGTAACAAAAGAGGCAGGATGCGCTTCTATAAAACCATTCGTAATCTCTTCCATCTCCTGGTAATAAGGCACAAGCACCCAGTTCTTCAATTCCTGGTAAGCAACATTGCTCCTTTTGTTCACCTCATGCAAAGTATCCATGACTACTGTCCAGCGCCGCTTCAGTAATTCCTGCTTTGCCTGTAATTGCTGGTATTCGGCTTGCGAAGCAGACCCCGTGATCCTGGCATTTTTATAATCCTGGTCGGCAACCAAAACACGCATGGCAGTAGGCTCGATAAAGAATGCGGTAAAGTTGGGATCATCCATAAGGCGTGATTGTAGTTTACCGTTGAAATAAGCCATGATAGGGCCTGGTATGTTTCCGGTAAACCGGAAGCTACCGTTTTGCAGTTGACTGCTGTCTTTCACCTGCTTACCAGCAGCATTCTGATAACTGAGGTAAACCCACCCTTGCTGCTGGTTCGTTACTTTACCCGTTAATGTAAAAGCATCCGCCTTTTCCGCTTGTGCATTGACAGCCATGGAACAGGCTACCGCCAGCACTAATGAATAATATTTTTTCATAAAAGGTTATTGATTGTTTTGTTGAATATTTCCATTTTCAGCAAGCACATCATCTGATATGCGTATTACCACCTTTGCATCAGTAGCAGCAATCGTCAGCGGTTGCGCATTAAAGGAGGTATAACTACGTACCATAGGCAGGCCATTCCTGAAATAATCGAAACTGTTATGTCCCTCAAAAGCCAGCTCAAGACGGCGCTGCTTCAGTATTTCAGTAAACAGTGTCTGTCCGCTGATCCCCGACAACACTCCTACACCAGCACGATTGCGGATCACATTGAGATCAGACAATGCGCCTGCATTATCACCCGCTTTCACCCTGGCTTCTGCCCTGTTCAGGTATACTTCGGCAAGACGCAGGTAGTGAATGGGAGCATTACTATAATAAACAGCAGTGTATTTGTAATAGTATTTATTGCAACTAAGCGTATCGGTATTATTGCCAGGATACTTGTCTGTAATATAAAATCTACGGCGCAGGTCGCCCGGAGCCAGCAGATCCAATAAGTCCGGGGAAGGTTTTATCTGTCCTGTAGAATAGCTGCTACTCCCCGCATATTGCCCTGTAGGCTGGTAAAACCACGTAGGGATGGACATGGTAGCGGCATCGTGATTGATGGCCCAAATAGTTTCGGTATTCGCCTGGTTGCTGTTGCTGTAGTAAGCAGTATAGGCAGTTCCTTGTAACAGCGAATAACCGCCGTTCAATAGAACTGAATCGGCATATTGCTGCGCTAAACGTGCATAGTTGGTATTGGGCTGGTCAAAGGAACCGCTCATATACAGGTACACACGTGATAACAGTCCATAGGCAGCATAACGCGAAGCATAGCTGTTGTTTTTCTTTTGCGTAAATGTTTGCGCCGCCTCGGTAAGGTCGCTGATGATCTGTTTATAAGTGTCTTCAACCGATGCCCTTGCCGGTCTGTCCGAAGCAGCCGTAACAGGCTGCAATATCAACGGAATACCGGGGTTACCCGACGGAGACTGGTAATAAGGACGGCCATATAGCCTCACCAGGTTAAAAAATACCATGCCTCTCAGGAAAAGGTTTTCCGCTTTAGCCTGCAGGATCACAGGATCGGTTTCTCCGGGTTGTATATGTTTCAGCACCGTATTTACACCCAGCAATACACGATAACTGCCCGACCAGAACGTATGAGACAATCCAAAGTCTTTGGAAGAAGCATTCAGGAACTTAAAGGCGTCTATATCCTGCGTTGCAGTAAGACTGCTGGTGCTGGTATTATCGATAGGCTTTACGTTATTCCCCCTGAACTCAGCCAGGTTGAACCAGTTTTTATCATAATTGGTGGTGGAGTTCGTTAAGCTGTTGTAATTGGCCACAGTTGTTTTTGTAAACCCTGCGGGTGTCGCAAATTCCTGCTCCTCAAACAACACATTATGTGGAACAATTTCATCCAGCTTTTTATCACAGGCAGAGAAGCTGATGGCTGAAATGCAGGCTAGACCCGCTATATAAAGATTTCTTTTTTTCATTTTTACCAGTTTTAACATGTTACAATCCAATGTTGATACCTGCAAGGAATCGGCGGGGCATAGAGCTGTAAATACCCGCGCCACCATAAATATTCGACGCAGAAGTACCTATAACAGCGCCTTCAGGATCTGACGCGTATAACTCTCTTGAATTGACTACTGCCAGGTTATCGACGCTGACATAAATATTCACCGATTTCATCCTGGCCCGGTTCACCAGCGCCGAAGGCAGATCGTAGGCCAGGCGCACGTTACGTAACCGCAGGTAACTTGCATCCTGTATCAGCAGTGAAGAACTGATATTGGTAGCGCCACGCTCCGAAAACGCCAGGTCATAGTAATTGGGATAGTTGGCGCGTGTATCGCCGGGGCCGCTCCAGAAACGGATCGCATCGTTAGGCTGAATACCATTCTGGCCATAGGTCCAGGTATTGGGGGAAATGAAATTGCGTACCCCGTTGTTGAAGATCTTGTTGCCGTAAACGAAATTGAGCAGAACCGAAAGGGTAAACCCTTTATAACGGAAAGTATTGGTCATACCACCAAAGAAAGTAGGCGTAGCCGACCCCATGGAACGAAAGCCTCTCAATCCATCCTGCTTCACCAATGGAATACTATCCACCAATTGAATGCTCTTATCGGCCATTACCCTCTCAAACAGCGGACGACCGTTATTAGGATTTACACCCGCATATTTGATCGCCTTCAGTGAATTGATATCTTCTCCTACATAACGATAATAAGCCCTGGAAAAACCATCGATCAGCGAATCCCCATAAAGTTTGGTAAGCCTGTTCGAGTTGAAGCTGATATTAAAATCAGTAGTCCAACTGAAATTGCGCGACTGGATATTGGTGGTAGACAAAAGGATATCAATACCCCTGTTGCGCAGTTCGCCTACATTCCTGATCTGGGAAAGGCTGCCCTGGTAAGTAGGCAGGGTAACGGTTTGCAGAAGCCCCTTGCTAAGCCTGTTATAAACATCTACGGTAAGATTGATCCTGTCCCAGAAACCAATATCGAAACCAACGTTGGTAGTATAAGTTGTCTCCCAGGTAATTTCATTGTTAGCCAGGCGCTGAATGGCCGCCCCTACCGTACTTGTATTGTCATATCCATAAGCAGTACTTTCCTGGAATGTAGTAAAGTTCAGGAAGTCTGCCCCCGCTTCACGTCCCGAAGTACCATAAGAAGCCCTGAGCTTGAGATTCGTTATAGCCCTGGCATTGGCCATAAACTGCTCCTTACCCAAAAGCCAGGCGCCGCTTACAGAGTAAAAGGTGCCATACCTGTTGAGTTTGCCGAAGTTGCTGGACGCATCACGGCGTAAAGAAACAGAACCAAAGTATTTTCCCTTATAGTTATCATTGATTTCAGAGAACATAGAGAAAGAAGCCCTTTCTAATGTAGCCGGGGAAGAAGGAGGTATTGGTAACCCGCTTCTCACGTAGATCCAGGCCGAAGTCCCCGAGCCATAATTAAGGAAAGCACCCAGGTTGCGCTCACCGGGATAAGGGGTATTGTAACCCGAAACGGAAATGCTTTCTGTTTTGGTTTTACCATACTCCTGTCCAACCAATGCCGACACCTGGTGATCACCAAAACGCTTGTTAAATGAAAGCAGGTTCGATGTCAGCATGTAATTTGTCTTGGTATCAGTCAGGTACAACTCACCGTTCATGTAAACAGGCCCCGTAGAAGGTCCGTTATACTTGCCCCTGTAAGTACGCGGGTCACGATAAGTGTTCACGTTATTGTAGATATACTGGTAAGTATTTGTCGACTGAACAGACAACCACGGTGTAATCGCATACTTGATAACGCCGGTTCCCAGGTAACTCTGCCTGCTCGTGATAGCCGTATTCAGCTCATGACGGTAAAGCGGGTTACTGTACCAGCCCAATATTCTCGGCCCCGTTGCGGAATAAGTATAGTTGGGAATGGAATCAGCCATTTGTCCGTCGGCTTTATAAGGACTTACCCAGGGCTGCAGTACATACGACTGGTTTTCCCCGCTCGACGCAGTGTATTTATCGACAATCACATTGGTACTGATGCCTACAGATAGTTTGTTGCTTACCTTCTGGTCTATATTGAGACGGATAGACTTCCTGTCGAGACGGTCATCCAGCAAAGTACCATCCTGTTTCAGCCAGTTCACAGAACCATAGAAGCGGGTTTTATCATTACCGCTCGTGAGAGACAGGTTCACATCACTTTGTTTGCCGTCGGGAAACAACCCATCATTGCTCCAGTCGTAATTGGTATTTCTTTCCGCTTCGGTAAAAGTGCGGGTAGTATTGAAATAATTCGAAAACGAACCATACCGCGATTGTAACGATGGTGTTCCATTGTACAACGCCTGCATGTATTTCTCGATATGAGTGGTAGCCTGCGCTGTATTCATGTAATTGATCAGGCGGTTGTTCTGCACCTTGCCATAATTCATATTCACATTCACGGACAGCTTACCTGGTGTGCCTCTGCGCGTGGTAACCAACAGTACACCCTGCGCTGCACGGGAACCATAGATGGCAGTAGAAGCAGCATCTTTCAGTAAAGTAACCGACTCTATATCTGTAGCATCAACAATATCCTGCAGGTTATCTGCCGTTGTGATAACGCCATCCAGTACAATGAGAGGACCAAAATTGGTATTGCTGGCATCAGGCAAACTTGCCTGCCCGCGCATGATCACCTGGCCACGGTTGGCCACACTGCCATTGCTGGTTCCTGCCTCTACAATATAAAGACCTGCAGCTTTACCTTTCAGCATCGCCAATGTATTGGCAGTGGAAACGCCTTTACGGATATCATCACCCGACAACGATTGAACGGAGCCGGTGATCTCACTTACTTTTTTAGTAGAATAACCCGTGATCACCAGTTCGGTCAGTTTCGTTTCCTGCGGCTGCAACATAACGCGTAACCGCTGGGATTGCGCACTCACCTTTAATTCCACGGTATTAAAACCTATATAGGAAATAGTGATGGTAGCAACACCCGAAAAGTAGGGCAACTTGAATTCCCCTTTCTCATTGGTCTGTGTATAGATTTTAGGACGTGTAATTCCCGTTGGCCCTCCCGGGGGAAAGCTAACCATAACGGAAGCGCCTGCTACTGCTGCTCCTTTATCATCAACCACTACACCACCAACAAGCTCCGCCGGAGGCGGAGCAGCCACCCACTCCATATTCAACTGCTGCGCAGCACGCTCCTTCGACTTGATGACAATGGTATTATCGAAGATGAGATACGTCAGTGGCTTCCCCTTCAGGCAAAGCTGCAATACCTGCTCCAGCGAGGCATTGCGGACATTCACATCTACATTGCCGGCTTGTTTCAACAATTCAAAATTGTAAACAAAATCGTAGGGCATCTGTTGCTGTATCTGCCTAAAAACCTTTTGCAGCGATACATTCTTTTCTGACAGGGAAATCGTCTGGGCATTCCCCCTGGCGGCCACCTGCAGGCACGCAGCAAGGATCAAGAAAATAGTCAACCTCATAATCAGCAGCATTTGCTTTACACGGATACGGATGCCGGCAGCAGGATGCCGCCGGGCATTAGCCTTAAAAATCATAACTTCGGATAGTTTTGGTTAAATAATTAAGCTGTCTTCCTGATGGTTTTAATAAGCTTACCGGAACATTCCGCCGCTCCGTCTCTCACCACGGGGCGGTTTTTTGTTTACGGTAACCTGTTGCAAAATTTATGATGATGGATACACGTCAATTCTTTTATTGTTTACTTCAAAACGGGCCGCACCCGCCGTTTCCAATACTTTCAGCAACTGCGACAACGGCACCGACCGTGCCACCGATCCACCGATACGGTTAGGTACATCGCCATGAAACACCACTTCCACATCGTACCAGTTTGCGATCTGCCGCATGATGGTCTTCATGCTGGTAGCTTCGCCAAACATGAACTTACCCTTCTTCCAGGCTATTTCCTCCTCTACGTCTACATCCCCCGCCAGCCTGATATCTGCCGCTGCCCTTGCCTGCTGTCCCGGTTGCAATAACAGGCTCTGACCAGCTGTAGCCACCTTTACCCTTCCGTTCACTAAGGTGGTGCGTATGGCTGGCTCGTTGTCATAAGCCATAATATTAAAAGAGGTGCCCAATACAGCAACTTCCATTTTATTCACCTTTACCTTGAACGGCATAGACTGTTGCGGCGCTATTTCAAAAAAAGCTTCCCCCGTTAATTCCACCACCCTTTCGCTTCCATTGAATACAGTAGGATAAGTAAGCGATGAAGCCGCGTTAAGCCATACTTTACTGCCGTCCGGTAATACAAGACTAAACTCGCCGCCACGCGGCGTTTTCATGGTATTATACTGAACCGGTGCATTTCCGTCTCCGGCCTTATATATCAGCAAGCCATTTTGTTTGCTTACATCGGAAACGCCCTGCTGCGCCAGCAGACCGTTATGAGCGCTGTCAAGTACAATAACACTGCCATCGGCCAGCGTAAGCGTTGCCTTATTCCCACCTGGTGCCACTTCACTCGCGGCAGCCTGTAATGGCTTTTTCGCTTTATCTGCCGGCAACCATAACCAGGTGCCAACCGCCAATAGCAGCAGCACAGCCGCCACAGCCAGGCTACGCTGAAGCCTGCGGGTAGAGTTCACTTGTTTTGCGGGTAAAGGAATAGCCAGCTTGCGAAAAAGCTCCTCTGTAGCACCGGTAGTATCATAAGTACGCATTTTCTCCACTTCACGGATGAGCCCGGAACGATCCTGCAACTTTTGCATAAGTACTTCACTCCCCGGATGCAATTGACGCCAGGCCTCCAGATCCTGCTGTTCCTGGGGCGACAAAGGCTCTTTTTCCCTCAGTTTATGCAGCAACAGGGCTATATAAATGGCAGTTTCAGACATAAAGTACAGTTAGTATAATAAGCATACACCACCCGGCAGAAAAAGACCCCCTTGGTTTTAAATAAAAGATGAACCATCGCCTCACATATCAAATTTCACAAGTACTTTTCCCCTCCCCCATTTCCCCCAGTTCATTTTTTATTACGAATTTTAGACCATGAACACCACAAATAAAAATAGCCCCAAAGCTCAAAAAGCTTCTTCCAATCCTTTCATAAAAGCATTGGAAGACAAAAAGAAGATCGCTGCTGCCGTGCAGCATGGTATAGATTTGTCCACTCTTAAGGGTATCAAATTTGTCAAGCCGATATAATCTGGCTGAAGACGGTCTAACTTATAAATTCACCACCGCCTCCGGCGACTTGTACATAGCCTATTTCACCGAATTTATTCTTACAACGAAAGATGGCGGGGAGCTTTGCATCCCAATGTTTGGCTTTGAAAGAAAAAGCCAGCACCTCCTACAAGAGTCCAGAATGCATTTTGATGAAAAAGTGAAAAACACACTTCAACATCTCATCAGGGAATTTTTCAGGCTCAATCCGGATAAGGGTGTCGTATATATATGCTCACAGGATGGCGGGAAACAAAGAGCCCGGCATGTGACTTTCTCCCGATGGTTTAATGATTTAGGTGACGCATATGCCAAGTACGACTCACCCGAAGAATACAACGAGAATACTTTCTATAGCTCATTGATCCTTCTCAATGCAAACGCAGAAAAGGAACAATATATCGATGCTTTCTTTCATACAATCGAAATATGGATGGGACATGAAGCTGCCCGAAAAAACACCGGCTAAACAGTAGGTGATACTGATTCTTTTATTTAGTTATCAATGGCAGCAGCAGCAACAGCAGCTTGGGATCTTGCGCGAATTTGGTTCTGAGGGCTACAAGTGATTTGTATTTCTGCTTCTTGACAGCTTTGACATTCATATTAAGCTGTACTGCAATTTCACTCACCGTCAACCCCTGTTCATAACTCAGGAAAAAGATCTCCTGCATTTTAGGAGACATAGTGCGCACTTCGTTATATATAAGTGCTATAGATTCAGCCAGAACAATATTATTGAAAGTTCCATCCTCTTCATCCGGAACAAGGCCCTGTGCATTACGGTGCCTGTCTTCCAGGCGCTTATTATCCCGTATCCAGTTGAGACAGGCATTTTTGGTAACTGTAAAAAGAAAGGATTTCAGGCCCGCCAGTGTGTCGAACCGGCGATTGGAATGCCAGAGTTTAATAAATGTTTCCTGCACAATATCCTTGGCGAGAGATACATCGGGCAAAAAGCCCCCTGCAAAATGACACAATACCGGGAAATAAGTCTCGAATAACATTTGCAGGGCAGCACCTTCCTTTTGAAAAAGCCTATCGAGAAACTCCTGCTCAGAAATGGAATACGAATCAGACAAACCGGGATTATTGTTTTTACAATAATACTGATTTCGGAACAGAATGCAGCTACCTGCTCCATTTACACTACGAAACAGACGGTATAGAAACATGCACCTGCAAAGCAAACTCCTGCGAAACAGGCATAGCCAAGCACCGTCTCTCTCATAAAACAGGCGCAACCTATTGGCCGCGCCTGCACTAATTCAATCATATTACGATGGGTTAAAATACCCGTACACTAAATATGGCCGCCGGGACATTACTACCGGGATGTTCAGCCTCGATCACAAGCCTGGTTGTAGCTACAGGCTGTGCCAGTTCAATAATATTCACAGTCTGGTAATTATCTTTTTTAGCATAAAGAACATTCCCCTTGTCATCCTTCACTGTATAATTACGAACACAGAAAGGCATCACCGCTTCGGGATGCGACATCAATACAGATTCCATCGGGTGATCATAGTCTGTATCAAAGAAAAGATGGATCTGTTTCACCTGCTGCGGTGTATCCCATTCTATAGCAAGCGTAGGTTGCTGATCGTTCCAGTCTGCTACCCAGGCATTGGGCTGCGTAGTAGGCCGGTCAACACCATTGGCGATATTTACCGCTTCAAAACCTGTAATACCTTCCGGGTATTTAAAGGCGATGTTCTGCCCTGCCGGACGCCGTTGCGGGCACCAGAACTCAAAAGCATCCACTCCTATTTCTTCAGGCGGGGTTTGCTTACCGTAGTTGGATACCGCTTTGTTTACGCCATTGAATACGGACAACACACCTGTCACCCTTTTTTCTGTAAAATGTAATTGTACTTCAGGATTCTTCAGGAAAGTAATAAAAGCATAGCCCTGCTCTTTCAGTTGTTCTTCAAAAACTACCTGTATACAATTCCTGCCGGGTGTGATAGCTATTTGTTTACGCGCTATTGTTACATCCGGTGTATAGTTGCCATTTTTGCTGCTGATCCTTAATTCCAGCTCCAGTGTGGTATCTACTTCCGACTGGGCATGAAAAACAAAAGGTGCTACTCTTCCCTGCTGTAAAGGCAACATCTGTGCTACCGAAATATCCAGCGGCTTCAGCAGCTTTTGTTCCGGCAATTCAGTAAGCACCAGTTCGCTTGAGGCAGATATACGTGCCGAAGAAACAAGATCATTTTTGTCGCTAAAAGTCAGCCCGGGAATATGCTGTCCTGTTTTCAACAGCCTTTGCTGCAATTCGGAGATATGCCCTTCCTTCAGCAATGCTGCGGGCAGTATTTGCTTTTCTTTACAAACCGCAGCGGCCATACCAACTGCCTGGGCGCCATGTGCGGCAGTAGCCATTACCCGTGTAGATCCAAAAGCTACGTGTGAAGCACTGATGATACGTCCCGCCAGGAAGAGGTTGGTAATATTCCGGCTATACATGCTGCGGTAAGGAATACCATAAATACCCTTGCTATGCCACTGATTACACCCCGGCTTTTCGCTGAACACGCCATCTGCCGGATGCAGGTCGATAGACCATCCTCCAAAAGCAACAGCATCATCATGAACACGCTGCTCTACCACATCCTGCTGCCTGATGATATAATCACCTTCAAAACGGCGGCTTTCTCTTTTACCGGGAATGGTTCCTACCCATTCCAATGTAAGGTTCTCCGCTTCAGGAAAATTGCCCGAGTTTTTAATATGGTTCCATACGCCATAAACCACCTTCCATAATTCCCACTTGATCTTTTCTGTATCATGAACAGTATCGAGCCTTCCGCCGTATTCTATCCACCAGAGACGACAACCAAAGTCCTTGGCATTAAAGGTTTTGAAGCGGGGAATACGTGTAATATCGTCAAGTGCAAACGATGGTGGCACAAACTTCACAGGTTTGCCGGTATCTTTGCTATAGAAATACATGGTATGCCCCAGCAGTTCACCATATTCTTTTGAAGGAGCAAACAACTCACCGAACTCATCCTTGCTTTCAGCACCCATACGAAACGCAGCACCCGCCAGGAAACCAACAACGCCATCGCCGGAAGCATCACAAAACAAAGGCGCTTTCAGCGTATATTCTGTCTGGTTCTGGCTACAGAATGCTTTCAGCGACGAAATAGTATCTGCATCGCTTTTTGCCACTTCATAAACTGCCGTATTCAGCAATAAGGTGATATTCGGCTCCGACATTACCTTATCCAGCAATACGGCATCAAAGATCAATGGATTGCCTTCCGGGTTACGATACATATTCTCTACCAGTATTTCATCAACCACGCCACCTTCGCGTGACCAGCGGTTATTATTACCCATGTGAGAGGTGGCACCAAGGATCCATAACCGCACTTCACTGCTGGAATTCCCTCCCAATACGGGCCGGTCCTGCACTATCACCACCTTCAAACCCTGCCTCGCTGCAGTAATAGCACCGCAAACGCCTGAGAGCCCACCGCCTGTTATCACCAGGTCCGCTTCGTACGTCACACCGGGAAAAGCTCTCAGCGTTGTTGTTTCTGACTTTATCATTTTCGTATAGGTTAATACTTTAGTATATTTTATTTAGTATGGTAAAACCACCCGGTTTTACCAGCGCTATTTTTAGTTTGCCTTGCAGTTGGTCTGCTATCGTTACTTCTGCCGAAGCACCTGGTTCCAGGTCGGGAATAGCCGCCTCATGGTTATCGCTGCGTAACGTATAACCTTTCATGGCATAGGCAGGAAAATCATTGCGGGCAGTTACCCTTAAAACGGCTTTGCCATTTTCTCTTTTCAGGAGGGTGATGGTGGCTGGTGCAAACTGCTCCTGCCATTCATAATACATACCGCGCGGTTCACGCTCCGGCGTTATCAGCCCCCATGATCTGTACCCGTTCGTATCGGTACCTGGATAACGGCTCAGGTAATCGTTAAAGCTCCACGCAGCAGCCCCCACCACATAGTTGCAACTACGGATCGATTTCATGGCATCTCTGAGGTAATTCACCCTCGCCTCATCAGTTTGCCCAAGTGTAGCACGCATCCCGAACTCCGATAGAAAAACAGGCTTATCAGGATAGACTTCGTGAATATGATTCAGCAACTTCAGATGATCCCCATAAATATTAGTGCTTATAAAGTCTACATACATAGAAGCTTCATCTTCCGGTTGATGAATAAAATCACGCCACACATAATAACTGGCGAAAGTGATCAGCCTGGTGCTATCGATAGTTTTATACCAGTCGCGCATATCCTTTACCCAGGCCTTGGCCTCGGGGGTGTTGGAAGGAAATTCATTGCCCATGCTATAAGCGATAACGGAAGGATGATTCCAGTCGCGGCGGATCATTTCTTTAGCCTGTGATTGATACTTTGCCCTCATCAGCGGATCGGCCATTTGTTTGGGTGTCATTTGCCAGTTACCCGCTTCAGTGATAATAAGCATACCGTGTTTATCGGCCCAGTCCAGGACAAAAGAAGATACCGGATGGTGTGCAATACGGGAAAATTCCATACCGCCATTCTTCATAAGGGTAAGATCTTTTATCAGAATACTGTCGGGATCAAGCGATCCGAACCTGGGATAATCTGTTGGCCTGTTGGCGCCACCCAGTTTCAACGGCTTACCATTCAATGTCAGCTGCGTTCCTTTTACCTCCAGTTTCCTGATACCGAAGTTTTGAGATACCGAATCCCCACCTGCAGTTACTGCTACCCGGTAAAGTGCCGGACTATCGAAGCTCCATAGCTTTACCATACCAGCCGGCATGGCCGATTTTAATGTAACAACATAACCTGATGCCACAGACTGCGTTCCGGCATTTTTGAAAACAACAGGATACTGCTTACCCGAACCTTCATCAAAGACCTCAGCCTTCAGCGATTCAGCAATACTTATGGCTGTTTGCCCAAACACTTCCGGTTTGCCATTTTCTACAAATACTTTCAACGTTATATCAGCCGTACCTTTTTTAAGGTCAGGTACGGCACTGACAAATACATTTTCGATAAAAACAGCAGGACGGATAATAAGCTGTACAGGCCTGATAATACCACCATAGTTCATCCAGGGATAAAGCTGCCCGTAATTAGGCCGGTGGTTGGGATCAAAGGTTTTACTGCCTGGCAGGGTAGTAGAATCCCAACTGTTATCGATCGATACAATAAGCCTGTTCTTTTCCCGGAGCAACGATGTTACTTCCAGTTCAAAGGGTGTATAACCACCTTCATGCGCACCAACAGGTTTACCATTAAGCCATGCTTTTGTTTTATAGAAAGCCGCATCAAATTTTATAAAAGCCCGCTCACCTTGTTTCAAAGCGGCAGCATCAAATGATTTAAAATACCAGGTATTACCAGTATAGAAGAAATAACGTTTATCAACGGAAAAACAATGCGGCACTGTCACCTTATCAAGCTCGTTGACAGGAAAATCGCTATCAAGCCAGCCCTCCCGCTCTCCTACATAAAAGGGATCCAGCGCAAAACGCCATTCACCGTTAAGAGACACATGCTGACGGCCGGGCGCGGGCGGCTGTGCAACAGTGATTTCGTGTACTGCCAGTAGCAGCAGGACCGATAAAATGCTATGATTAACTGCTTTCATAATTTTAGCATTGGGTGTTATCTCTGTTTTTTTAAGGAGTTGCCAAGTTCTATTTCTGCCGAGTTTATAATACGACCATCTCTTGCTGTTAATTCCAGTGAAAAGCGGACAGCACCAGACAAGGTCACAGGTACCGTAAACTCAAATGGATAGCTGCTCTTCAGCACTTCTGTTTTCCTGCCTTCCGCATCTGTGCAGGTAAGTTTCGCCTGCTTCCATTTATTGTCATCGTCTTCCAGGAATACATATAACCTGCGGGAATAGGTTCCAAGCTTAAAAAGCAGCGCTTTAGCGTTCCCTTCAGGTATGGAAACAAAGTCGGTACTATTATCGCCGGTATTGGCCAGTATTTGTTGCTGGAAGGCTGCATCGATCTGCACCTTGTTTATCTCAACAGCCGCGATGCCGTTGGCCGGAACCGTTACTGTAAAGCTGCTGTCTTTCAAACCAGATGCCGCTCCGGCATAAGCCTTCAGCACACTGCCGCTGGCAAGTCCTGCCAGGGAAGGGTTTACCGTAACCCGGGTCGTTACTTCATCAGCAGATTGATTGGTAAAAGCCAGCAACAGTTTACCAGGTGTGCGCGCTGCTATATAATTCAATTCTACATTATCGATATTCAGCAAACGTTTGGGCATCCATAACTGCGCTTCTCTTTCATCATAGAACTTACCTTTTGCAGCGCCATACATTTTATTCTGCAGGTAAGCATACCCCTCAATATATTCACTGGGAAAGTTGATAGCGCCATTACTGCGGGCAAACGCATCCGATACCAGGTAATCCAGCAGCATGGAAGCCATTGGCAGTATATGGTTATAGTGAAATGAATTCACGCTTTGGTCGGTATGTTCATGCAGTGGAAAATCAGCCTTTTCGTAAGCTGTTGTTCTTTCTGTATTGATATGATAACCGGGAAAATTCCGGTACCTGCCTATAATGGCCGCCTTTGCCACATTCACAAGGAAACTATCTTTTGAATAGTAACCAATACGCAGCATCCATGGTGCATAATTCGACATCATGATAGCACGGTGACCGGTAGAGGTACCAGATGATTCCGGAGTAAGCCCCATTTCCGATAAACGCCAGGCGGGAGCCTGCTCTTCGGGATAATACATTTGTTTATGCCCTTTCGACTTCAGGTACCAGTACATAGGCGCTTTACCGCCTTTATTCACTGTAATAAGACTATCAGGAATGGCGGGCGCCATCCAGGTGAACATGGTATAATATCTTGCCCCTTCACGTGCTGCATCCAGGAAAGCAGTATCGCCTGTAAGCTCATACAGTTCCAGGAATTCTATCCAATGATTGGTATAGGTAGGCCAAAAGAAATGGCTGCCGTTTAACGGATCCTGGAAAGCCGTCTGCTTTTTATATACCCGCTGTTTCAGGTATTGTTTGGCCTTGGCAACAGCAGCAGTAAGATATTTTTTATCACTGGTAGCCTTGTACAGGAACATCGCATTCATCCAGCTGTTACCTATTTCATTATCGTCGAGGTTACGTGTACGGGAAGAACTGAACTCCTTTTCTGCAAGTGAAGTATAAAAGCTATTGTGTTTGCCAAATACATTGTATAAAGCCCCCAGCTCAGAAAGCGGCGCTATAGGCCCTTTCAACTTACGCGAAGGAGATTGGATCTTTTGCGTGCTATCCAGGCTAAACAGGAACTTCTCCCTCGAAAGCATAAACTCCATCAACGGATAAGCTCTCTTTTCAAACATGGTAGTATCGTTCCTTACAATAGCCAGTTCAAGCGGGTTTAAACTCGAAACATTCTTTACAGCCCCCGGCACATCCGTAGAATAAGCACATCCTTTTAAACTATCCACGAACCAGGCATAATGTGAAAGCGAATAGTCAACCATGTTATCCAGTGCCGTATTCAAAGAAGCGATATCATTATGCCGGTAGTTTTTAAAACCAAACACGTTTTCAGCGATATACTGGTAGGTAGCCGAAACAGAAGCAGATTGCACCACCAGGCTAAAAGAAAATGTAAATGGCTTGCCGGCCTTCATTTCAGACAAGTAACCTCCCTGGATAGGAGCAAACAGCTGTGGCTGCAATTGATGCCGGTTGTTCAGTAACGCCACTCCAAACCTGCTGTTGGTAAGCAGCGGAAGCGGCTGAAAGGGCAGGTATTCCGGGGAAGCCAGTACGCCAATGGTACTCTTACCATCATTCACCATGGTGGTAGGCAGTGTAGCCATAAAAGCAGGCGTAAGATAAGGTTGATCAGGTGTGCGCTTTTCCGTCCATATAAGCGGCTGCCATGATTCGGCTGTGGCTTCTTTTTCAAAAGCAGGAGCCCCGGTATAACCTATACTATAAAAGCCATTACGTTTGGGAACAAAAGAATACTGCAATACAGGATAAGGTTTTGCTGCAAGAAGCACCCATGCTTTCAATGAAAAAGCTTTGGATGCAGGAAACACCAGGAAAGCAGTATCTCCCTTCACCTGGATAGCGGAAGCGATAATATCGGTACGTGTACCACTGTTAAAAACATTGGCAGTGCGCATTTCGGCCTTCGTACGTAAGATCCTGTCATCAAAGCCATCACCGGCTACAGAAGCGTTTACTTTTTTCTGTTTAAAATCAGCCCTGGAAGAATCAGCAGTTTTCCAGGTAAGCAGGTTGTACACCACCTTGCGAATCCCCCCGGGTTTCAATGCCATGGCAGGATCGCTTGTATTATACAATACAGTGAACGATGGCAAAAAACGATAGTCCCGTCCCCCGGATGAAATGGTAATGTATTTACTGCCGGCAGTTACCCGCTGGGCATTACCAGCAAAAGGTATAAGTGCTGTCAGTAAAGCAAAGAAGGCAATACGTTGTGCAATCATGATACGTTTAATTTCTTTTAACCGCTATGACCAATCCTCCTGCCGGGGGTAAGACAAAAGACTGTACACGGGATGGCTGAATCGTTATATTATTTACAGTAAAAACGCTGTTTAAGCTGGACTTTTTCAGCCCCTTAACGTTATCCGAAACTACCACTGCCTGGTATTTCGTCCCGGCTTTCAGAAAGCCGGGGTTCAGGTTGAAAGCAACGGCACTATCGGTTCCGTTTATAGCGGCAACATACCAGTCATCTCCTTTTCTCCTGGCAAAAGCTGCTAGTCTGCCAATACTACTTCCTGGTAATACAATGGTTTCGTCCCAGGTAACAGGCAATGAACGCAGCAACGGAAGAACAGGTGCATATGCCGGGTTGTTCAGCAGTGTCAGTGGATTTTCGGCCATACACTGAAACGGCGAATTGAACAAGTACAATAACGCCAACTGATGTGTATCAGTAGTTGATCCTTTATTACTGAAGAACCCCGGCGTATAATCTCCATGTCCGCATATGAATCTTGTAAAAGGTAGCGCTGCATTATGCCAGGCCGGAATAGGTTCATTCATGATATTAAGCTCCATTCCCCTGATACCTTCGCGGGTAAGCTCATTAGGATAAGTCCTGCTTTCGCCGGTGGGGGCCTGGCAGCCATGGAAATTTACCATTAGCTTTCTCCGTGCTGCCGCGCGTAAAAGCGCCTCTTCAAAAGCTATCAACGGCATGGCTTCACTATTCATGAAATCGGTTTTGACACCGGCAACGCCTGCCATGGCAAGACTATCGAGAAAAGCCTCCCGTACTATACTGTCACGCAATTCATTCGAGTGTTTCCACACCCACAACTTTACATTTTTACCGGCAGCATATAACACCAGCGCTTTCAATTGCTGCCATTTTTGAGGCCAGGCTGTTTCCCATCCCTCATCAAGCAAGCTATAGTTGAAATGAAGCAAAGCCGCAGCATCGATCATTTTCATTTCGGATGCAGGTTGCATATAAGAGGCGTCTTTGGTAATCCAGCTCCAGACAGCTTTTCCCGGTACGATATAAGATTGGTCGGCAAACAACGTCGTATCGGGAGCAGGATTAAGTTGTTCTATAAGATGATTGTTCACCAGGCTGTTAAGATCTTCTGCAAACAACAATACGCGCCAGGGTGAAACCAGCGGACCATTTACATCAAACCCCTTATCCCCCTCTGTAAAATTCACCTGCAGTTTTCCCTTATGCGCCAGTAAACGCATGCCACTATAGTTATATAAAGCAGCCTCGCTGAGCAACAGGTACTGTCCCGAGGGATAAACAAACAAGAGCGGCTTACCCTGAACCGGTCCCTGTACAGAAACCTTATCCAGCTGCTGCAACGTTGTTTGCATCCAAAGCCCTGCATAAGACTGCAGTTTCCATTTATTGTTTCTTTCAAAGAACCAGACAGCCGGGTTTCCCGCAGGAACAAAACCAGTTGTTTCTTCTGTGATATGCGCGTTTACAATTGCCGGAGCCAGGTATCGGAAGGCCAGACCATTATCGTAAATATGAAATTCAATATTATAATTGCTGTTGTGTTCAGTCACTGCCACCACGAACCTTGTTCCTTTGTTCTGAACATTTAAACCACCCGATGCCGACAAAACGATGGAGGCCACCTGTTCGCCAAGTGTCGCCCCATTTACTTTCATACCGAGCGGCGATGGCGCCAGCAACGTTTGGGTGCCCGTATGTAGCTTATAAAACAACTTCCCGTTTTCAACCGAGACAACAGCTTTCAGTTTTTTACCGGGACTGTTCATCACAATCTCTTCTGCCATCGAAATCCGGCAAACCAGTAACAGGAATATGATGAAACAATAGCGCATAAAACACAGGCAAACAATACCGTTAAGAATTTTATCAAATGTAGGGCGCCACTAATGACCGGACCACTGTCAGCAATGCAAAAAGAGAATGGGAGCATTCCCAATTTACGGGAACATTCCCATTTTTTATGGAATCAGTATCCTGCTTTTCAGGTGAATAGCAGCGGAAGAACTGCCTACCAGTAAATCGAAGCTGCCGGCATCATATCCGAACCGCTTAACCGCTGTTTTATAGTAAGAAAAAGCAGCAGCATCCAACTCCATCGTCACCTGCCGGGATTCTCCTTTTTTCAGGAAGACTTTCGAAAATCCTTTCAATTCTTTATCAGGACGGGATACAGGACATTGTACATCCCTGACATAAAGCTGTGCCACTTCGGCTCCATCACAATTACCGGTATTCTTCAATGTAAAGCTCAGCTTCACACGAGGTTTACCGGGCGTACCCGTAACAACTGTCTTTATATTGCTGTAGCTGAAGCTTGTATAAGACAATCCAAAGCCAAAAGGAAACTGCGGAGTCACTTTTTTCGAATCATAATACCGGTACCCCAGGAAAAGCCCTTCCCTGTAAGCGACCCTTTTAGAACCGGCAGAATCATAGTAGTTATGATACACAGGATTGTCCTTCCATTCCTTTTCGAAAGAAACAGGCAGTTTGCCGCTTGGATTGGTTTTACCAAAAAGTATTTCGGCGATAGCAGTGCCACCCTCCTGCCCTGCATACCAGGTATGCAGTAAACCAGGCACCTCATTGATCCATTGCTGCATATAAGCATTACCACCCGCATTCAATAACACGATGGTATTGGGATTGGCTTTCACAATAGCTTTTACGAGGCTATCCTGGTGCAGCGGCAATTCAAAACTGCGATCATTGCTTTCTCTTTCGCTGCTTTCGTTGAAGCCGATACATACAATTGCTGCATCTGCATTTTTCGCCGCTGCTATAGCCGGGGCAAAATCCAGTTTATTCTCCTGCCATGCCAGGTTAATATCTACCGGGTGAACATTGGCGAAGTATTCAAGCCGGATATCATATTCTTTACCGGCTTCAAAAGAAACAACAGCTTCACGCGTGGTAATGCCCTGGTCACGCCAGGCATCGATCACCCGCTCCTTATTGATAAAGAGACGAAAACCGTCGAACCCTCTTACCGTAAACTTATAACTTGTAGTCTTCCCAGGCCGCACAACACCTGTCCACCGCATGGAACAATGATCGAAAGGTATGCCCTGATTCTCCGCAGCAATATGCCAGCCATTGTTGATACTTACAACAGAATCGGTTTGTGTAAATACCGGCTCCCCTTGCAATTTAATATTATTAAAGTATTCTCCTTTCAGACCTCTTGTCTGCGATCCCGGTGCAGTATAAAACACCGACTGAGCCACCAGGTCAGGTAAGGTGGGCAGGCCCGCCGTATAGGTAGCCTTCACCTGTTGCGCAACAGCACCTATGCCTTGCAGTACCGATACAGAATGAAAAGGGAAAGTATAGGAACTACCGCCACCCGAAATATATGCATTGGCATTAGGCCCTATCACAGCAAGCCGCTTTATCTTATTTTCATAGAGTGGAAGGATCTTATTTTCATTCTTTAGTAATACGACACCACCCCTTGCCAGTTCCAAAGCAGTTTTAGCAGCATCCGGGTTATCTAAGGGAATAGAAGTATCGAGTTGTTTGTTATCAAAGAAGCCGAAGCGAAAAATGACACGCAGTATACGTTTCACCTTATCATCGATAACAGCCATTTTAACCTGTCCGTTCTGTAAAGCGCGCAACAACGTATCCTTCGTCATAAAACGCGCCCTTGGCATTTCCAGGTCAAGCCCTCCATTGGCCGCACCAACACCACTGTAAGTAGAAGACCAATCCGACATCACAAAGCCATCAAATCCCCAGTCGCCTTTCAGTATCTCATTATTCAGATGATGATTTTGCGTGGTATATACCCCGTTAAGCGGGTTATAACTATTCATTATTGAACCTGCTTTTGCCTCCTGCACTGCCGCTTTGAATGCCGGCAGGTAAATCTCCTGCAAAGTGCGTTCATCGATATCTGAGCTTACATTGTTTCTGTCCCATTCCTGGTTGTTGCCGGCAAAATGTTTTACGGTAGCCACTACATGTTCATCTTGTAATCCTTTTACATAGGCCACTCCCATCCGGGCAGTAAGAAACGGATCTTCACTGAAATATTCGAAGTTGCGACCGCACATAGGCGCACGAATAATATTTACACCAGGAGCCAGCAACACATGAACCCCACGCGCACGGGAATCGCGCCCCAGTTGTTTTCCAAGCTGATATACCAGTGCAGTATCCCAGGTAGCGGCGGATAAAATACTCGCCGGATAGGCGGTTGATTTGCCATCTTTATGCGTACCCACCGGCCCATCCGTTAATTTAATCTCCGGCAAGCCCAGCCGTTCTATTCCGCGGATATAGAATCCTTTGTATCCACCTATATAGTCTATCTTCTCTTCTGTTGTCATCTTTGACAGCAGGTCGTTCACCCTGGCTTCCACACTTGCTTTCGTTTTTTTATAAACCTGGCTGAAGGCAGCAGAAGTCATCATCAAAAACACAGCAGCTATGGCAATTGTAATTCTCTTCATCCTATTTGAATTATGTTACGTACTAATGTGCCGTGCAGGCATCATTTACTTGTTGCTACAGGTTTTGATGTAGCAGGTGGCAAGGGTGTTCCCCTCAACAAGATCTTTCCCAGGTAAAAAACTGTTTGATCATATTTACCGGGATTGGCGGTAATGTCCTCCAGCTGCTTAGGCCCCAGGATAGCCCGCTTATCCGACTTCAGCGGAGAGATGGTAATAGTTACTTCGTGTTCTCCATCAGGTACCTGTATCAGCTCATATTGCCCCCTGTAACGGTTGTTGCAATAACTATTGAAAAGATCGGCAACACCGGCCCCTCCGGCACTCACTTTTTTCAGGCGATAGCCGCTGGCAGCAATAGTTTGCAGCTTTACAGGTTTACCATCTACGGCAAAGGCAAGCTGCCCTACTTCAGGGCCGCCGATATCGAAGAAGCCGAATACAGTGCCTTTAAACCGGAAAGAAAAAGAAGCGCCGGGTACACTGCCTTTCATGATATAAGGAAACCAGCCGGCAAACTGTTTCAGGCCGGAAGTTGCGGTTGTTACCTTTGTCCATTTTTGATCAAAGCTGGCGATAGTTAACGGATCAATCATAACACCATCTTCCCAGTTATCAGTAATCAACGGGGCAGGCAGAGCATGCGGCGCAGCAACAACAGCTTTATTCATTTTAATGAAAGCCCGCGCAATAGCTGCCGCATAAAGATTGCCGCCTGCATGCAAGGGATGAATACCATCATTCGAAAAAACAATCCTGCCATTGGCAGTATCGGCAGCTCCCTTCCAGATAAGTTTCCCCTCCTTTTCGAGTTGAGCAGCCTCCATACCCATATGAACGGAAGGCAGCTTATAATATTCAGCAACCTTTTCAAGCCCCTCTATATTAGACGGAATGCTGTTTTGCTGATAGGCTGTCGTTTGACCATTGGCAAGCGTATAAATAAAACAAATATCAATATTCGGATTGAAGCGGATGATCTGCCTTACAATACCCTCCATGCCGGGCGCATAAGCCCCGTTGACGGCAAACTCAACAAAAACCAGGTCGGGACTATATTTCAGTAATTGTTCATGAATACGGCATGCTGCCAGATCGGTACCCGTACCGGAGACGCCTGCATTCAGCCAGGTTTTCTTTATACCGGGGAACATACTGCTGATAAACTTTGCCGACTGCGGCCGGTAGCAAAATGCCCCTTGTGTAATACTCCCACCGATATAACCTATGGTAACCGGTTTACCGGCTTTTAACTTAGTAAGAAAATTAGGTAATCCGCCACGCACATTACATTCCTTTGCATCAAAGAAGTGGCCGGGCTCAACAGAGGGCACTTCCTTTGTATCGGGATTAAAGTACAAAGGAGAAGCATCTGCCTGGGAGGCGGCGATAAGACGCTTCTCTTCTTCAGACTGGGCGTTTACCCGTACCGAATTCATAAGACCGCCCATACAGGCAATAAAGAGCATCCATCTTTTCATAATACATCCGGTTTATTGATCCTTCCATACGACAACAACTGCCGGAGGAAGTTTATCTGATCCTGTAATAATTCGGGGCATAACTTGTTATTTAAGCCGTGCTCCTTCGAATTTCCATTCCTGTTCTTTTATAGTTCCATCCGAAGCCTGCAGCTTTATACGCAACATGGCGTCTTCATCCGCTTTCAACTTGTAAAAACTCCATTCAAAAGGATACTGTTCCTTTTGCAGCGACTGCCCGTTACAGGAAACAGATACTGCTGCTCCTTTTATAGGCGCGGTTTCAGCAAAACCATAGATAGAATCCCATCCGAAAGGAGATCGTATCCTGAACAGAAATACTTTACCCCAGGGTTCGCCCATATCGAATATTTTCATCCCTGCTGCAACAGGTGGAGGTATCGGCTCCAGTTTCTTCGATTGCTGTTCCAGCGGGAAAGAAACGGCAGCATAACCTTTGGCATCCAGTTGTACAGAAAGCGCATGCCCCTGCATTTTAAGATCGGCAGACTTATTCTTACCCTGTGAAAACAAAGCTGCAGTAACGGATGCAGGCACACCCGTTTCCGGCGACAAATGCAGCTTTACCGGGATATTATTTACCGATTCACTTAACAATACCACCCAAAACCTGCTGTCAGATATGGCAGTGATATAATTTATTTCCGGGGTATCTACAGATACCAGGTCTTTTTTCATCCACAACCTCACTTGTTTATCGTTATACATTCTACCCCATCCGCCGCCGTAAATGCGATTGGTAAACCAAACAAAACCATCCTGTTTAACATAGGGAAAAGACAGCTTGCCTTCGGAACGCTGTATAGCTTCCGTCACCAGGAAATCGGAACAAAACGCCAGGTGCGGCGGGATATGGTGATAATAAATGGAGCTGATATCAGGCCCCTTGTAGGGAAAACTATCGGACATATTGATATCAGAGAACCCGGTTGCATAATAGCCCGGATAGTTGCCAAAACGGCCTATCACGGCATTACGTGCATAGGCAAGGAAGATATTCCTGTGTGTATACTGGTACAATCGCAGCAGATGTGGCGCCCAGCTGCTCATATAAACAGGTCGTACTGTTTTACCCGGATCAAAATAGGTAAATGGCTGTTCAAAACCCAGTCCTACCGGGCTTACCAGACTTTGAGGCACCTGTTTTTCAGGCGCATCGCCAGGTATGCGGGGGAAACCCAGCCTGTATTTTTTATCGCCTTTCCACCAGAGTGTCGTATTGCCGGTAAAGCTATTACCGGGGTGAATCACCTGCAATGAATCCTTGACCTGCGGCACCGACCTGATGCCGGCTATGGTGTGAAAAGCGCTTACTTCAGCGGCTTTGAGATATTTATCATCGTTTGTTATTTCGTAGAGATCGAGCAGGTCCCACCAATAAGCATACATCGTAGCGTTGTAAAAATGTGCTTTCCCCAAAGGTGTTGCCAGGTTACTATACACCCTACTGACAAGGAAGCCATCGGCGCCCTTTTTCGCCGCATCCAGGAATTTACGTTCCCCTGTAAGCTTGTAGGCTTCCAGCTCCTGTCCCCAGGAAGGTAACGTAACGGCATAACCATTGATACCACGGGAATGCCCGTTAGGCAGTCCTATTTCCTTTAGCCAGGGATTGGCCTCCCCCAGCAAACGGTACAGTCCTTCATAATAAGCTGTTGAAAACTGCGAATAGAAAGGATCCAAGGCAAGCGACTTCCTGGTGTTGTTAAAGCCACTGGGAACGATATCTGTAGCCCAACGATAACCGCTTCGCGACAATGTATATTCGATAGTAGGCAAAGACCTTTGCAGGTAAAAATCTTCATCGCGCGAAACAACTGCTGTTGCTACCAAAGCAAGCGGCGCACAATGCACTACGGTAGGCGCTGTTTCAGGATTACCTTCAATATCATAGAACCCCTTCAGTTCTTTACTCCAGCCCGAGGCGTCATCATTTTTCAACAGGTCGACGATATTAAAGATCGCCTGCGTTAAAGAAGTCTGTCGCTGGCTGCGGTAATCTTTTACTTTATAAACTTTTTCAGAAATATACTCCAGGGCATCGTTCCAGCCGGCAGGTATAGCACCTATGACAAAATCTTTTTCGATGACCTGGCCGGCATTTAATTTAGAATCTTTTTGGCCCAGCAAAGGCGCAAACGCCACGGGCTGTATCATGTTCTGTTCATTCTTTATCGCAAAGCCCATGGGCGCATCACCGGCACTTCCCCATTCAAGCGGAAAAGAAGCCGTATCGCCACTGATAAAAACAGAGAAGGGGGAACTATCTACTTTTGTTTCGGCTATCGCCAGTGGTTGCTGCATCATAGCAGAAACGAGCATAACAGGCTTTGGAGAAAGCCTTTTGTATTGAAACATAGGAGGCAGCAATATATTGCTTACCCGCTCAGGTGCCATTCCCTGGAACGCAGCCAATGCCATACTGTAATAGCCGCTTTTGGCAGCCTTACATTTCAGCCTCACAGCTACATGTGATGCCCCGGGTACAACGGTCCAGACACCTGTGATGATGCTTCCATCTCTCGTAAGATATTTTACTTCAAGCTTATTTTTTTCGACCCTGATAACCTCCACCGGTATTGCTTCACTAAGCTCTCCCGCCATAAAAGGATTCAGTAGATCGTCCGCCTCCTGCACCTCCATCCTTTTACCATCGTGCATAAAGTAGCTGATAGCTTTGGAGCCATTCCATCCGGGATAGAAAGCGCCGAAACCAAGCGCCGGCTTTTGCGACGAAAGCAGGTACAACTTATGGTCTTCATAAAAAGGGTACGGACTTTTCCAGGAGCCGTTGATATAGAATTCGGTTTTAGCTGCAATACTATTACCGGCAACACCTCCTTTGACAAAACGTATACGCACTTTATCATTACCCGCTTCTGCTATTACAGGCGCCTCAGGAGCCAATACCAGCGGCAATGTAACAGCAGTAGCAACCGATGAAGATAGTTTTATATCCACTGGTTTTACACGGTAAGCTGCTATCTCTGCCGGCGTTATTTTTCCGGGCACCAGTTTTTTATTAGGATCCAGTTCAGCATCGCTTGTAAGCAAAACAGCATCACACCTGCAAAAGTTTTTACGGGTATCTTTCAAACGCAGCAACACTTCTTTAGCATCGAGTTTCACATTACCTACCTTTTCCCAGGCAAAACCTTCGACACCGTGTTTACCGGCTTCTTCCATAGGCTGTTCATCAACCAATAACCGGAATAAACGCGTGCCCTGCTTTTCACGATAATCGGCCGAACGTACCCATACGGTATAGTTGCCTTTCGCCTTAACGCTTATCATGGTAAAAGCATCAGCAGCGGCAGTAGATCCACCTATCACCCTAAGCATAGATGTACCCAGGCAACTGCCACTTGACTCTGTGATCCATCCTCCCTTTACCTGGAACTGCTCTGCCTCCACAAGGTAACTGTAAGACTGCTGGGCAAATAAGCGACCACATACTGTTATTGCAATAAGTAAAATCGTTCTTTTCATGGTAGTTACCGGATTTAATGGTGTTTTCCTGCAACTATTACCGATAGTTTATTTCCAATACATTCATACCATAGGCAGGGAGACTTAGCTTCCATTGGTTTGTATTACCCAGCCCAGAAGTCTTTCCTGCTGCTGTCCGTAATACCGTTTTTTGCGGGCGGATCACAGCGCCTTTCAATACCTCTGCGACATTCAGGGAAATAGTCAGATGCTGCCCTTCATCGTCGTTGTTCAGTAGTATGATAAACAGTTTACCTTGCTTTTCATTGATAGCTGCATAATAGTCTATATACTCGTTATCGATTTTTACCATTTTGCTTTTCAGCAGCAGCTTTGCCTTTGTACCGAAAACAGTGCCTTCTTTAAAACCATAGGTCTGATGCGGCCCCACTTTCGGAGTGATAAACCCACGGGGAAACTGAACCTGACCGTTGGAACGCAATTCCGCTTCCGACATCAGGTAATCAACGATCCATCCCACCTGCCACCACGCGTGATGCGGGAAAGGCCCGGCTCCGCGGTTCATGGCATTCCAGTAATAAGACGCCACGCTCGTTGCCGGATCAACAAAGGCATCCCTGCCCCAGGCCGCCGTACGCGCCATATCCAAAAACAAAGAGTCACCGGTTAAACTGAACAAGCGCACAAACATTCCCGCATGACTGGCCAGCAAAATAGGACCATGATTGTTAGCAGAACCGAGAATACCACCATGTTCAAAACTCAACCCTACCTGGCTTATCTCCCAGTCTTTCCTGTTAACGCCATTTACTTTCTTTTCCAGTAAAGACGGAATAGGATGGGTATAGATGGAGGTGGTATATATTTTAGCTGCATCGATAGCAGCACTGTAATATTTTCTATCAGCGGTAATCCTGAACAGATCCAGTAAAGCCTGTACACTCTGGCCTGTAGCAAAGTCAGGAACAAAACGTGTATCGCCGCAAACACCCAGGAAATGTCCTTCGTTTACTGCATGAGCAATATACCAGTCCGCCCCTTTGCAGGCTGCGGTAAGATATTTTTTGTCACCCAGTAACTGGTAAGCTACCAGCAATCCATAAAACGTAGGCCGCAGGTCCTCCACATCGGTAAACAATTCCTTTGTAGAAGTATGATCATAAGCCACTGCCCAATTACCGGCCGGTTTCATCCAGGCCAATAACTTATCGGCAGCCATCCTCAATTCATTTCTTAATGCGGTATCACCAGGCTCAAACAGCAATACATTACCTATGTCCAGCATCATGTAATAGGTAGTGCCGATAGGTTCTACATAAGGCCCCCACTCTTCGGTGAAGCGTTTGCTTTTGGTAAGATAATATTGTCCTGCTGCCGCACCATTGAAGAAATCATGCTGCAACGCCTGCTGTGCCAGCTTAAAATTACGAGCGAAGGGAAGTCGCGTCTGTTGCAATAAAGAATCCTGCATCATGGCAGCCATCATCCACATAGCACCGTAATCGGAGTTTTTCACCGCATCTTTCTCTGAGCCATAAACACCGCCGAGGTACTGTTGCGCCCCAATCTCCATTCCTTTATACTGCTCTATTTCCCATTTGGAGGTGCTATCATCGGTAACATAACCATGCATAGAAAGTACACGGTTGGTAAGAGATTGTTTGGTTTGCTTCAGATGTAAAAACTCTTTCAGGCGATAAATATCTTCCGCCGCATGTTTATACACCGGGTACCAGTCTGCTGCCTTTACCGTATAACGAAATGTAAAGCTGCGCTTCTCTCCTTTTCTTAAAAAAGAGCCTTTGTGCCCTAAAACAGGATGGTAAAGGGTGGGACTGATATTTCCCTTGCGGTTCATTAAAGAAAGACCCAGCAGCCATTCAGACTGGGTAACAACATCATGCGCCCAGGGATTGCGGCCGATGCCGGGTTCCGGAATTACAGCGACAGTAACACCTTGCTTATCGGTTACCAGCGGAGACAAAGTAGAAGCAGCACGTTCACGAACGATCACTGGTTTCGCAGGGATACCCTGGCCGTAAGCATATGCCTTTACCAAGTCTTCCTCAATGGCTTTCCCCTGGAAATAACCGGGGATAGCCGCCCAGTTGAACTGGTTGTTATGCGCAACAGATAAACATGGCGTAGCCAGTGAAAAGAACCCATCCTGCTTTGCTTCGAGGGACATGGTAACCAGGATATCATTTGTATAAGCTTTATCAAAACGCCAATCTGTTTTAATAACAGCTTCCCTGGATTCCGATGAGAAACCAATATTATCTTCCTGTTGTTTTGCCACAGCAGGATAAAAATGTAAGGCAGTGCCCGCCGTATTCATGGGCACCGGTTTAATAGCTTCTTTCCAGAGTGGAATAATATAGCGATACTGTTCTTCAGGAAAAGGTGTTTGCTGGCCGGTAGCGGAGTAAGTAACAGGCACTATAGAATCCGGGGCGCCTGCAGTATATAGAAGGGTATATTCTCCGTTAACGCCATCCAGGTTTGTCCATCCCGTTTTGTTTTTAACGGAAAGCGACTGCAGGTGCCATCCATCCTGTTGTTTGTTCCAAAGCAACTTCATGCCATCGGAACTCAACGTTATCTTTTTATCCTGGGCCTGAGTGAAGACAGGAACTGCACAGCAGGCAACAAACGTACCAGCCAATAGTATCTTTCTAATTAAATCTGTCATTCCGGATTGCATCATCTGGGATTCTGTTTAATGCTTCTTACGCGAAGCCTGTAAAGGAATCAGGGAACAAAAAAGAACGATGGTTGCTATGATCGCCACCAGTTGTGTGCCTTTGGTGGTAAGGAAACAAAGCACATACAAAAGCAAGGCGATAAAGGCCAGGGAGAAAGCAATCATCTGCAATCCAAACTTGTTCTGCTTTTTTACCTGCAACTGTTCTTCTTCATCCACCTCAACCAATTGTAGTTTGCGGAGGGCCTTACGTTCCTTCATATCAAGATACTCCTTGCTTATCCAGCCCTTTGAAGCAGCATATAATTCGTAACCCAGCAGCAGGATAAAGGGTAATGCCACGCCGAGTAACATTTCATTCCCCCTCGATAATTTATAGTTCAGCACAACAGGGAACACCATTTTAAACAATAGGTTCACAGCCAGGCTAACCATCGTGATAAAAATGGTAGCCTTACCGCTGATCCTTTTAGAGAACAGGGCCCATATGGGCGGTGCCAATAAGGGGCCGCCGGTAATGGCCCCTATGCTTAGGGTAAACTCCACTATACCGCCTATATAGGGCACGATAAGTGCTATAACAATCATTCCAAATCCAAACATCCATGAAGAGGTGCGCGCCACTTTCATAAGCTTCTCATCGGAAGCATTTGGATTGATCGACCCTTTATAAATATCATTTGTAAAAACGGCCGACACCACGTTAAGCGCCGTATTGGCCGAAGCAGATGTAGAGAAATACATACCTGTAAGAATAAGCCCCATCAGTCCCGCAGGCAATACCTGCCTGCAAACCATCAGGTAAGCATTCTCCGTATCCAGGCCAACAAGAGAAGGATTGATGGTCTTATACACCATAGGTGGCAGCATCCACAGTACCGGACTGAGAATATACAAAGCCGCAAACAGGAAAGCTACTTTGGAAGCAGACTTAGGTGTATCAACACTTGTATAACGCTGTACAAACGTCCAGTTGCCACCAATATAAAACACATGATATAATGCAAATGCCAAAATGAAACTCCAGGAATACTCGCCATTTACCACATCGAAGAAGCCGTCCGGCACTTTGCTGATGAAAGCATTGAAACCACCTGTTTCACTAAAGGCCAAAGGTATAATAAGCAATACCGCGGCGGTGAGTATTACAAACTGCAATATGTCGGTTACCATTACGGCCCAGAGCCCTCCAACTGCAGTATAAGCGATCATCAGTATGCCAAGAACAACAGTTACGGGCACCAGTGGAAAAACCAGGGACGACGATACCAGTTTTGCCACAGAGTATAATACAGAACCTTTAATGAATAACGATACCAGCATGAAGATGTAGATAAAACTCTTTTGCACCTTTTCGCCAAGCCGCTCTTTAATGAACTCCGCAGCAGTAAGATTTCCTGTAGCTTTCCATTTAGGAGCCAGGTACAAACCTGTTACCAGTCCCCCGATACACATAGTCCACTGAATGGTAACAGCCACCCATCCATATTTATAAGCAATAGATCCCCAGGCGACAAAAGTGCCTGCTGAAAAAAAGCTCATAAACAACGACAACCCACCGATGAACCAAGGCACCGCTTCCCCTCCTGCAAAAAACGATTTCAGGTTCCTGCCCGTTCGCGAGAAAGAAATGCCTACCAGCATAATAAACACTGAGAAGATCACTATAACCGAGGCATCGATAATGGAGTTCATGGGATGAGTGTTTGAATTTAGGGAGTGACATTGATGGTTACTTCTTTAAGCGCCGATTCATGGTTTTTATAAGAAGTGTTGGAGATTTCGAAGGTTACTTTGTAAGTGCCGGGCGTAGTGTACGGCTCAGCATAACCATCGAGTAAGCCACTGACATTTTTGATGGCTACGCCTTTATCAGGTGCAACTGCATTGGGATTTACGGCTTTCGCAAATACCCAATCGTCATCAAGCCCCAGGTTATCGCCGCGCATCAGCAGTTGAGCGGTTGATATAGACCATACGGGGGTATGCGAAAAACTAAAAGCTTTCCATCCTGCGTTTGCCATGGTGGCGATAGATGTGATAGTGCCTGCAGCATTCTGGTTGTCGAGATTGAATGTCCTGATCACCCATCGGGTCTGCGAAGCCTTCAGTTCCGTGGTTACATAGCGAAAAGCTACTGTTACCGGCTTTTTACCATCAAAGATATCGGAGAGGTTAACGGTGCCCGATGGCGTCTGATCTGCACCGGTAGATAAGGTTACCTTATCGGTAATATCAGTCCAGGTTGCTTTCTGAATATTAGCAGCATCAAAGACCTCTGAAAAATTATCGGAGACTTTAACGGTAAGATTCTTATCGGTGCCAAACTGCTGGTAAGTATTGAACTTCAGCAGCAATTTGTTTCCTTCCAGGAAAGTTCTGTCGCGATACTGGTATTCGTGCCCCGTTTTACCGGACCAGAAAACAATGTTATCGGGATTACCTGCAAACTTAAATCTTACGGTATCTCCTACTTTATAAGATGCCTTATCGGTGGTGATTTCCAGCGCAGGCACAGAAACTTCATCTTTTGTACAGGCTGCCAGCAGCGAAATGACAGTGATGATATGGAAATAATTTTTAAGCATGACATTCGTTTTTAGCAATCGGATTAATAACCTGGATTCTGGCTGATCTGTTTATTGATGTTCAGCTCCGTATTGGGAATAGGAAACAGCACGTTCCTTGCAGTAGTATTGGCACCTGCATTACCGGCATACTTGTAACCGGCAGGCGCATTTACATTAATATCGGCGCCAAGTGCATTCATGGTTTGCACATACATACCCCAACGGATAAGATCGTGTTTGCGAATGCCCTCAAAACAAAGTTCTCTTGCCCTTTCCTTCTTCAGCTCTTCCAGAAAATCAATTTTGTCAAGACCTGCGGGTATGTCAGCATCTACATTCGGCGTATTTACATCTTTGCCGAAAGCGCGTCTGCGTACCATATTGATAGCATTATAAGCCTCGGCAGTAGGCATGCCTTTCACTTCATTTTCGGCCTCCGCCTTCATCAGCAGTACGTCGGAATAGCGGATAAGCGGGAAATTGGTAGAATTGTAGCTGCGCGCTTTTGCCTCGTTTTCATATTCCCTTCTCCATTTGCCAGGGTTACGGTCGTAGATCTGTGCATCGGTAAAATAAGATTTTACAGCAGTGGACCCGGATGCAACATATTTATAGGGGGCGATACACCAGTTTCTCCTGAGCGTATCCTTTGTACCAAACAGGTTAAACAGTTTGGCCGTAGTACGCATAGCGCCACCTGAATAGCCGATAGCCTCGCTGGGGCACTCAATACCATTTTCAACCCCAACCCATCCTGCCTGGTCTATATTGCCGATCTTATTGCCATACATGCCCACCTCCCAGATACACTCCTTGCTTTCATTGATGTTCTGGGAGTGATTGATGAAGATCTGTTTGTAATCGGGATTAAGGGAGTGTTTACCGGAAGCGATCACTTTATTGGCATATTCAAGTGCATCGTTATATTTCGCAACGTCATTCAAAGGCTGGCCTGCCATTTTCAGGAACACCCTTGCCAGCATAGCCTGTACTGCCGTTTTGGAAACCCTTTCATTAAAGCTGAAATGATCAATGGCATTTACCATGTTTTCAGCCTCCTTCATATCCGCTACTATGCGGGCATAAACTTCAGGCAATGGTGTGCGGGGCAGATTGGCATCCGATGGCGATTTTGTAGAAGTAAGCTTCAACGGAATAGCGCCGAAATTATCTGCAAGAATGTAATGATAGTAGGCGCGCATGAACAACGCTTCGCCCTTGATCGCTTTTCTTTGCACCGTATCCATATCGGCTTTATCGGCATTTTCTATCAGCAGGTTGGCCCTGTTGATGCCTTCATAACTTACTTCCCATAACCTTCCTATATCCAGGTCGCCTGCATCGAACACCATCACGCGGATGTTATTGATAGAAATATTCTTGAAGAAAGCTTCGTCGCTCACTACGAAGTAACTGAACAAGCCGCGGCTGTACATTCTTCCGTAAGTATCGATAAGCCTGTTATAAACGCCATTAAGCGCCCTGTTTAAATCGGATTCTGTATTATAATAATTTTCAGGAGAAACAAAGTCGGGGTCTTTATCCAGCAGTTTGGAACAGGAACTTGTTAAAAGCGCCGTCGTTACCAGCAGTAAAACAATTCTTTTCATATCATGCATTTGAATCGTTATTAAAATTTGACGTTAACGCCCAGTGTCAACGTACGGGTACGGGGGTAAGCGGAGAAATCGAATCCTGGCGTTAAAGCGCCGGGCCTGGTAGATACTTCCGGGTCGAGGCCGGAGTAATTGCTCCAGGTAAACAGGTTCTGTGCCGCAGCATAGACCCTGATACTATTCAATTTCAACCTTTTCACGGTGTTTACAGGCAGGTTATATCCCAGGGACACTGTTTTCAGACGCAGGAAAGAGCCGTCTTCAATGGTCCTGGAAGAATAGTAAGCCGGGCCCTGTCCGCCTACTTTATATAGTTCATTGGTCTGGTTATCAGGTGTCCACCTGTTAGCCCATGACTTGAACATATTCAGGCCATTACGGGTAGTAGGATCACCGGCTTCAAACTCGATACGGTTGGCATTCAGCAGTTGTCCGCCATAACTCCATTGAAAGAACACGTTCAGGTCGAAATTGTTCCAGGTGAAATTGTTGGTAAAACCTCCGATATGTGTGGGATTGGGATTACCGATGATCGTAAGATCGTAATCATCGATCTGGCCATCGCCATTGATGTCTTTGAATTTAATATGCCCCGGCTGGATATTGGCGCGCGGGTTACCGTTGTTAGGCACATCGTCTTTCAACACATAAGAGCCATTGGCAAGCTGGTTGAAATCGCTGTACTGATAAACACCGTCGAACAACATACCATAGAACAATGCGATGGGGCGTCCGGGTATAGCGATATAAGGGAAGGCTGAGTTGAAGTTGCCCCAGGTAACCCTTGTTGCAAGGCTGGGTTCCCCTTCGTTCAGCGAAACCACTTTGTTCCTGTTGAATGAAATATTGAAACTGGTAGACCAGGAGAAATTCTTCCTTTCTACATTGCGGGTATTCAGCGTAAACTCTATACCCTCGTTGGATACTTTACCAATATTCTTATAGCCGGTGAGGAAGCCTTGCGAAGGCGCCAACGTAGCATTCAACAGCAGGTTGCTTGTATTCTTTTTATAATAGTCTGCGGTAAAGGTGATCCTGTTTTTCATAAAGCCGAGATCTAGTCCTACGTCCGCCTGTGTTGTTGTTTCCCATTTGAGTTTAGCGTTACCGAGGTTGGTAGGAATCATACCTTGTCCCGCCACATTACCATTGCTGTAACCGGACACTGTGGTGATCTGTAATGAAGGCCATGCAGAGAAGTCACCTACGCGGTTATTACCTGTAGCGCCATATCCCACGCGCAGTTTCGCATCGGAGATAAAGCCCATTTTCCGCATAAACTTTTCTTCAACAAACCGCCATGCAAATGCACCGGAAGGAAAATAAGCCCAGCGGTTGTCTTTCGGGAACCTGGAAGAACCGTCGGCTCTGAAAGAGAAGGTGACCAGGTACTTTGATTTAAAACCATAGTTTACCCGTGCCAGGTAAGAAAGTAATCCACTCGCAGGTGCAGAAGTTGGCGCCTGCGTAATGACGCCTTCGCCAAGGCCTTTGATCCCCAATACCTCGTTGGGTACCTGTACGGAGGTAAAACCATTGACCAGGCTTTTCACATCCTGCATGGTGATACCGGCCACAACCGCAAGATTATGATCTTTATTAAAACGCCTGTTATAAGTCAGTGTATTTTCATTCAGCAGGTTGGTGATATCGGTATTGGCAATAGAACCGTTGACGCCATTGTTCTGCGTTCTTGGATTACCGCTGCGCGTTTTTGAATTATTAAAGATCTCCCTGCGCAGTTGTGTTTTGGTAACACCGCCGGTAACACGTAAGGTGAGATATTTCGACAGTTTGTATTCCAGGTAGGAATTGATGACAAGCGTATTATTAAATGCAGGATTATATTCGTTGGCAACCGACAATACCGGGTTTACACGCATATCGGTAGCCGGGTCCACGGAAGGATCAAAAAGCGTTTCTTCAATGCTCGCATCGGCAGTAGAATCACCGGTAACAGGCCTGAATCCCCATACACTATACATCAGGGTAGCCGTAGGACTGGCCTGCGCTTCCGCTGCAACAGTTCCGTACTTTTTTGTAGCAGAATAGTTGATATTAACGCCAACCTTTACCTTACTTGTCACTGTTTGATCTACCACAATACGCCCCTGGTAGCGGCGGAAGCCACTGTTAATAATGATACCATCCTGGTCCAATACAGAACCGGAAAGCGAGTAGCGGGTTTTATCGTTGCCGCCTCTTAGCGCAAGACTGTGATTATGAACAAATGCATCACGGAAAATAAGGTCCTGCCAATTGGTACCTTCTACATTTTTATAATCTTCAATCGTTTTACCATTTTTCAGGTAAACAGGTGTATATACGGTAGGATTCAATTCCAGCTGGTATTTTACGAATTCATAGGGATTCATCATCTCCTGTTGCTTCAGGCTCTGGTGAAAGCCTACCCAGCCGTCATATGTAACCACTGGCGCACCTACTTTACCCTTTTTGGTGGTGATAAGAATCACCCCGTTAGCACCCCTGGCTCCATAGATAGCCGTAGCCGAAGCATCTTTCAATACTTCTATCGATTCTACTTCTTCGGGGTTCACCAGGTTGGCGGAAGAGGTTTCCGTAGGGAAACCGTCAATCACATACAAAGGAGCATTGTCCTGGGTTACAGAATTATTACCCCTGATAACGATATTCATATCATTACCGGGTTGTCCATCAGAGGAAGTGACCTGAACACCGGCAACCCTGCCGGCCAGCGCTTCTTCAAATGAATTGACAGGCGCTTTTTTCAGGTCGTCCATATTCACCTGCGCCACCGCTCCTGTAAGATCTTTTTTCTTTACGGTGCCATAACCCACCACTACCACTTCATCCATGTCTTTGATAACACCATCTAGTTTCACATTTAATATGGCGGTAGCGCCGGTAAGCTTCAACTCTTTATCCTGCGCACCTACGTAAGAAAATACAAGCACGGCATTTCCATTGTCGGGAACAGCAATACTATACATCCCTTTTTCATTGGTCAGCACCCCGCTCTGGCGACCTTTTACGGTAACGCTTACATCCTGCAGGGGTTCACCGGCCTGGTTGGTAACCTTGCCGGTAATAGTTTTGGCTTTACGCTGGGTCGCCGGCGCAGCGGGTTGCTGTGCCATCACGCCGCCTGCCGCCGCCAGTAGCAGCAACAATAGCAGCAGAGACCAATGTGAAGAACTCATTTTTTGCATACAGCAGACAGTTTAGTGGATATTAAGAAAGAGGAATCGTTAGTTTCAAACAGTTCATAATGGCTGCCTCAGCAGTTGCAGATAGCTGAGTACATAAAACGACAGGGAACCCCAAAGGGGTGGCAAATATCATTTGTTTCATATGGCTGTAGATATGCTGCAACAAAAGTGTTGAATACGAATAGGATGACAAAGAAACTTTAGCTCATTTTAAATTGGGAATGTTCCCAATTTACGGGAGCATTCCCATATGATTGTTATTTCTTTACTTTGAGTAACGATTAAATTTTTCTGTGAAACATATTGTCATATGAAAGGACATCAGGTAACGATTATCGACATTGCCCGGAAGCTTAATTTATCCAAATCAACCGTTTCCAGGGCGCTCACCGGCCATCCCAGTGTGCATCCCGAAACCCGCAAAGCGGTACTGGCGCTGGCAGAAGAAATGGACTATCAACGCAATATGCTATCCATCAGCCTATTGCAACGCAAAAGCAATATTATCGGCATTATTGTGCCCGAATTCTTCAGTTCTTATTTCCCACAAGCCATTACCGGCGCACAGGAAATTGCCAGCCAGGCCGGGTATAATACCATCATCTGTCATAGTAATGAAAATTATGAAACGGAGATCGCCAATACCAAAATGCTGCTGGCCGCCCAGGTAGATGGCGTAATTGCCTCCCTGACAAAGGAGACCCGCAATTTCGACCATTTCAAGATCTTCGAGCGCAAGGGAATTCCCATTGTTTTCTTCAACAGGGTTTGTGAAGAAATGTCGGTTCCCAAAGTATTGGTAGATGATTATGAAGGCGCTTACCGCGCAGTAGAACACCTGATACAGCGGGGCAAAAAACGTATTGCCCATCTCGCCGGCCCCGATTCCCTGGCCATCAGCAACAAAAGACTCATGGGCTACCGCGATGCCTTGAGAAGAAATAATGTCCCGATCGATGAAGACCTTATCATCCCCTACGATCTCACCATTACCAAGGTCAAGATCTATCTCAACTATTTAATGCAGTTGGATAATCCACCTGATGCCATCTTCGCCATCAATGATCCCACTGCAGTAGAAATACTACAGCAGGCTAAAAAGAAAGGATTAAAAGTTCCCGAAGACCTGGCCATCGTTGGTTTTAGCAACGATTATGTTTCAGCCCTGACCGATCCGCCGCTGACAACCGTATCGCAACCTGTAAAAGAGATAGGCCGTGCAGCCGCTCAATTACTGATAGATCAGATCAATAGAGATGTAACTGATTGGAAGGCCATTATCAAGGTATTGAAAACAGAATTAATAGTACGTCAATCCAGCTAACGATCCGGTATATTTGCAGGGAATCAAATAACTGTGATGAAAAAATACAGGAACCTACTTTTCTATGTACTGACACTCGTTATTTTTTCCGGGCTTATCTACTACATCATCAAACAAGGCACACTGATACAGGAGCCGGACAAGGTTAAACAGTTCACTCCTGGTATCGAGGCATCTACATGGCAGCAGTTCAAGGATACTTATATCCACAATCTTACGCATCCGCTGGCTATCCTGTTATTACAGATCATCACTATCATCATAGTAGCCCGCGCCTTTGGTTATCTATGCAAAATGATACGCCAGCCTACGGTGATCGGCGAAATTGCTGCGGGTATTTTCCTGGGGCCATCCTTTGTACAGCACTACCTGCCGGAAGTATCTGCAGTGTTATTTCCTGCACAGTCATTAGGCAACCTCCAGTTCCTGAGCCAGATAGGTTTGATCTTATTCATGTTCGTTGTGGGCATGGAGCTGGATCTGAATGTATTGAAGAATAAAGCAAAAGATGCCGTTGTTGTAAGCCATGCAAGCATCATCTTCCCCTTTACATTAGGGATAGCATTGGCTTATTTCCTCTACCGCGATTTTGCACCACAGAATATTAAATTCATTTCGTTTGCCTTGTTTACCGGTATTGCCATGAGCATTACCGCCTTCCCGGTGCTGGCACGTATTGTACAGGAACGGGGATTAACACAAACCAAATTGGGATCTATTGTCATTACCTGTGCGGCTGCCGATGACATTACAGCCTGGTGCATTCTTGCCGCCGTTATTGCCATTGTAAAAGCAGGATCGGTATTGAGCGCCCTGTACACGATATTAATGGCCATATTGTACGTGATACTCATGCTGAAACTGGTACAGCCTTTTCTTAAAAGAATGGGCGACAAGTATTCCGAAAAAGAAACTATGATACGGCCGGTGGTAGCGGTGTTTTTCATCACCTTGTTACTATCTGCCTATACTACTGAAGTAATAGGTATCCATGCTTTGTTCGGAGCATTTATGGCAGGTGTTATCATGCCGGCGAATATCAATTTCCGCCGCATTTTCATAGATAAGGTTGAAGATGTTGCGCTGGTGTTGCTATTGCCTTTATTCTTTGTATTTACTGGTCTGCGCACCCAGATAGGCCTGCTAAGCGGCACCCATATGTGGACAGCCTGCCTGGCCATTATAGCGGTAGCCGTGACCGGTAAATTTGCGGGCAGCGCACTCGCAGCACGTTTTGTAGGACAAAGCTGGAAAGAAAGTTTATCCATCGGCGCCCTGATGAACACCCGTGGGCTGATGGAACTTATTGTCCTGAATATAGGCTACGACCTGGGTGTACTGACACCGGAAGTTTTTGCGATGATGGTGATCATGGCACTGGCTACAACCTTTATGACAGGCCCTTTACTGGATACGATCAATCGTTTCTTCAAAGACCCCAAACCGCCAACAGAAGCAGCATTGGCAGAGAACGATGCAGCGCAATACAATATACTTGTTTCATTCAGTAATCCCCAAAAAGGCGCTTCGCTGTTAAAGCTGGCGAACACCTTCACTTCCAAAACGCCCGACACTTCCATATCGGCGCTCCACCTGACACCGGCCAATGAACTCAACCAGTTTAAACAAGCCGCCTATGAGCAGGAAAGTTTTCTGCCTATACGCCAGGAAGCGGAAAAACTGAATATCAGCCTGAAAACATTATTCAAACCATCGGATTATATCGACGATGAAATAGCCAATACCGCCAATGCAGGCAATTACGATCTGCTGCTGGTAGGCGTAGGCAATTCCGTTTTTGAAGGCACTTTATTGGGAAAGATACTTGGATTCACCAACAAGATCATCACTCCCGAACGCTTGTATGATACTTTAACCGGGAAAGAAAAACTGTTCGACCACTCCGCTTTCGATGAGCGCCTGAAGCAGATCATAAGAACCACCAGGATACCGGTAGCTGTTTTTGTAGATAAAGAACCCGAAGAAATAAAACAGGTTTTTGTGCCTATCTTTTCCATTAGCGACAGCTTCCTGCTCATTTATGCGCAGAAACTGGTTTATAACAGTGAAGCCAATGTGATTATACTAGACGCTACCGGAGTGATAAAACAAAACCCGGAATTCAAAGCTACTATTGCCGCTATCGAGCAGCATCATCCAGGCAGCATCAGCCTTCACCGGGATAATAAGATTGAAAAAGAATTCCTGGATCGCCAGGACCTGATGCTGATTAGTTTAGATAGCTGGAAACAGGCGCTTGAAACACAAAGCATCTGGCTTTCCAACACCCCGTCGGTACTCATCATCAAACCATAAGGGGCGTTTTGTATTCAAAAAGTTGTGTCGTGTACTATACTGCAGTTTCCTCGCGTATAATCCAGAGGCGTCCTTTAATGATATCCTGTTCAACCACCGGCATACAGGTTACCGCCAGGGTTATATTCAAGGGGCTTCCCAACGACCAGATCCAGTTTTCGACTTTGGAAGAAGAGGAGGACAGGCGTTGCGACATTTCGATCCTCAACTGCTCCTTATTGATCGCTTGTTCCCGCAGCTTTTCCAATGCCTCCGGTAAAATACCCGGTTCCTGGAAGCCAAATTCCTTCAGTTGCAGCAAGGCAGTTGCCCTCCTGTTGGCCCAACCCGAAGCAGTACTGTCATCATCTATGTAAACGAGCGAATAAGGCAGAGTACGTAAAACAGCCAGCATATGACCCGCCCTTTGCTGTAGCTCCTGGTCGGCTTTAGACTGTGCCAGTATTTCCTGCATCCGTTTCTGGATGAGTAACGCCGCATCGTCAAAGAAATCATTAAATGATTGGGGCTCCATCCAGCCGAGAATCACGATATGATAAGTGTCGCGTTTTTTTACCGGTATGATGACAGCCGTAGATAAAGCCTGGAGAATATCGGAAAACAGGTTATGTTTTTCAGGTATCGTTTTCCAGCAGATCACCTTGTACTGGTGTTCACGAAGCAATTCCAGAACAGCTTTAGAATCAAGGACCATACCGTTCATAAACGAAGGATTGGCATCCTTCACCCTTGAAACAGCGTCATCTTCTATCACTACCCGCAAACTCAGGTAGGCGCCGGATATCTTGCGTAAGATACCAATGGAATAAGGCAGAAAACCTGCTATATCATTATCATGTTCCCAGGTGCCGGTTTGGTTAGCAAACCGGATAGCAACTTGTTCCCAATTGACCACGGAATTAATTTGTAAGATTTTTCAATAAGGGGATTAGCAATCAGCTGAATAGTGGTGCTATAGCTTATGCTCTTGCAAATCAAATCTTTTTAAAACTATTATAGCTTTAAATTTCCTTAAAACGTATAGTATCCGCCGCCGGAATGTCCGATAAGGGTATAACATTAACGGTTTATAAGCTTGACGCCTGCCATCTGTCATCTATTCCCTATTTTCGCCCTCACAATGAGCTACTCACCAGAAATAAGGACCGTTAACGTTACCCGTTATGTAACGCCCCTCCGGGAAGGCGGCTCCCTGCCCGCCATTGCCGAAGCCGACGACGGCTTCCTGTATGTGCTGAAGTTTCGTGGCGCCGGCCAGGGCGTAAAAGCCCTGATAGCAGAGCTGATAGGGGGCGAAATAGCCCGTGTGGCAGGTCTGAAAATGCCTGAGATCGTATTCGCTGTTATAGACGCCTCCTTTGGCCGGACAGAGCCCGACGAGGAGATACAGGACCTGCTGAAAGCCAGCACCGGCCTCAACCTGGCCGTCCACTACCTTTCCGGGGCAATCACCTTCGACCCGGCCGTTACCCGGATCGATCCCCTGCTGGCATCCAAAATAGTATGGCTCGACTGCCTGCTCACCAACGTAGACCGTACGCCACGCAATACCAACATGCTTATGTGGCACAAGGAACTATGGCTGATCGATCATGGCGCGTCTCTCTACTTCCATCATACCTGGAACAACTGGCAGGAGCAATCGCAACGCCCTTTTGTACAGGTAAAAGATCACGTGTTATTACCCCAGGCCAGTGAAATGGAAGCGGCAGACGCCATATTCCGCGCAGCATTGACAGAAGCACCTATCAGGACCATCGTAAATCTCATTCCCGACGAATGGCTGATCCGGGATAATCCTGATGAAGCAGCAGCAGATCGCCGTGAAGTATATTTCCGCTTTCTCGTAAACCGTATTCAACAATCACCCCAATTCGTAAAAGCTGCACAGGATGCCAGAGAACATCTTATTTGAGTATGCCGTTATTCGTGTAGTACCCAGGGTAGAACGCGAGGAATTCATGAATGTGGGAGTGATCGTCTTCTGCAAGCGACCTGCTTTTCTCCGGATGCGCTACCAGGTAAATGAATCGCGCTTACTGGCACTGGATCCGGCACTCGATATCGCTGAATTACGCAGCTATTTACAGGCTTTTGAAGCGGTGGCCCTGGGCCAGTGTTCCACCAGCGTCATCAGTAAACTCGACGCAGCCTCCCGCTTTCGCTGGCTTACCGCCACCCGCAGCACCATCCTGCAAACGTCGAGAGTACACCCGGGTCTGTGCCAGCTTCCGGAAGTAACGCTGAACCAACTTTTCGAGGAATTGGTAGGATAAAAACGTCTTCCCCGGCAGTTAAAATGTCAACGCTTTGTACAGCAGGTTAAACAGCTACTTTTACAGTCTCAGCCGTTTTTCAGGGAACAGATCCGGCGCAGATACGCAGTTTTGTACCGAAAAATCGTTTATTCCTTTAATCATTTTTGTATGAAGACTATCACCGTTTTGCTGATCTGCATTCTCTCAGTGTTGTTACACACACCGGCATCTGCCCAAAGCTCTTTCACCAAAGTAGATCAGTGGTTAGAAGCCAATACTCCGGCAATGGGAGGCCGAGCCATACTAATGATTTATAAAGACGGTAAAATCGTTTACAGTCATGCCGAGAACGAAATGAGCCGCAAGCAGCAGATGGTGAACAAATTCATAGCACGTCGCAGCGGAAAACAAGCCAATACAGACGACTTCACCACTACCAGCAGGCAAATGATCGCCAGCTGCAGTAAATGGCTAAGCGCCGCCCTTATCATGACTTTTGTTGACGAAGGCAAACTGCAGCTTACGGATACCGTTGGTAAATTTCTGCCCATACTCACACAAAACGGCAAAGGCAACATTACCATCAGCCAATGCCTTTCCCATACCACCGGCATCAAACCTGTTTCCCTGAAAGATGATCTTGCCGCCATGAAAAAAATGAATGGCATGGATGAAGCCATAGCTGCCATCTCAGTCCTCCCTATGGAAGGAGAACCCGGAAAGGTCTTTCATTACAGCAATGCTGGTTTACAAATCGCAGGAGCCGTTATTGAAAAGATCAGCGGCAAAAGTTTCGAAACCTTATTTGCAGAACGTATTGCCCGTCCCCTGGGCATGAAGAATACCGATTTCGGCAAAGGCAAGCTGGCATTACCCGCCGGCGGCGCCAGCAGTACCCCGGAAGACTATATTCATTTCCTGGTTATGATACTTAATAAAGGCGTTTATGAAGGCAAACGCATTCTAAGCGAAAAAGCCATTACCGAAATGCAGATCAACCGCATCGGCAAAGATGTAAAACTGGCTTACAGCCCCACAGAAGCCGGCAATTTTGGCTATGGTTACGGAGAATGGGTCATGGAAACTTCTACTGCAACACAGCTAACCAAAGCCGTTACCAGTCCCGGCCTGTTCGGCAGTTTTCCCTGGGTAGACAACGAGAAAAAATACTGTGCCTTTCTGATGTGCTTCTACATTAAAAATGACGGGCGCCATGAACGTTATAAAGAGCTGAAACAATTGGTGGACGAGGCCATCAAATAAATAAATTTTCCGAAACATGCCTTGTGCGGTTGCCGTTGCAGGCCGCACAAGGCAATAGCATATCCGCTATTTACCAATTAATGTCTCTTATTTACCACTTCCACGCCACTAACTGCCGGTAATTTTAACCTTGAAAAGCCACTCATTATGAAAATCTCCCGGTTCGCCTATTTTGTACTTCGTTTGCCAATAGCTTTATCGCTGCTGGGCCATGGCCTGGTGCGCTTACCCAAGCTGTCCGGTTTCAGCAACTGGATGACAACGCTTATGGCGAAATCGATCCTACCATCGGCATTGATCGTTCCATTCAGCTACGCTGTTCCATTTATAGAATTCATCACAGGCTTGCTATTACTTATTGGCCTGTTCACCCGCCAGGTTTTATATGTTGGCATTGCGCTCATGGCCGTTTTCATATTTGGCAATACCACTATCGAAAACTGGGAGCCGATCACCTCGCAACTGGTACATGCGGGCTATATGGCAGCACTGTTGCTGCTGCTCCCCTATTGTAGTTCATGGGAAGACATAGCTGCCAGAAAATCTTTGTAATAATAAACATAGACCCGGCAAAATGGTTATTACTACTGTTTCCTGGTTTGCCCGGTAACAATTGACCGGATAAAAACATTGGAATCATCAGATCAGTTAGCCATTTACGGGAAAAGAATAAAATAACCATAAAGTAATTACTATGAAAACAAGAAGAGATTTCCTGGCCCAGGCAGCAAGCGCCTCCGTTGCTATTGCAGCAACGCCATTCGCCGCCTTTTCAGGTAGCGGCGACAAAGCCGCCTCACCGTTATCCGGCGATAGCCCGACGATACCAGGTCATGCAACACAGTTATCTGGAAAACTGCATAACGAATTTCATTTCCCGCAAAACTTCGGCATCGGCGGCGTAGGACTGGGAAATGGTTTTCATGCCAACAGCAATGAACAAATTAACGCTACCCTGCAGGCCGCATGGGATGCAGGTGTACGTTACTACGACACCTCTCCTTTCTACGGATATGGGTTAAGCGAACGCAGGCTTGGCCATTTCCTGTTTGAAAAGAACAGGGCCGACTACCTGTTATCCACCAAAATAGGGCGTGTATTTGAAGCAGATCCTGCTTTTAAAATCAACCCTTCCAACTTGTGGAAAGGCCAACTCAATTTCAAATACCGTTACGACTATACCGCCTCCGGTGTCCGCCGTTCCATAGAAGACTCCCTGCAACGCCTGGGATTATCTTCCATAGACATGGTACTGGTACACGATCTTTCTCCCGACACACCGGATCAGGGTGCCAAATGGCTCGACCATTTTGCCGTAGCCGCCAAAGGAGCCTTCCCTGAACTAACTAAAATGAGGGAGGAAGGCATTATCAAGTCGTGGGGCATGGGCGTCAATACCCCGGAACCTATTTTAAAGGCCCTGGAAGTAGCTGATCCCGACATTATGCTCGTTGCTATTCAATACAGTTTACTGGTTCATAAAAACGCCTTAAACGTGGTATTCCCGGCCATGCAGCAAAAGAAAGTAAAGGCTATTATAGGCGGCCCGTTAAATGCCGGTTTTCTCGCCAACAGGGATCGTTTCAATTACGGCGGAACGATACCGCCCGAGATGGTTCAGAAAAGAGAAGCCATCAATACAATTATAAAAAAATACAACATAGACCTGAGAACGGCAGCCTTGCAATTCTGTGCAGCACACCCCGTTGTAGGTGCAGTGATTCCCGGCGCCAGCACGGCAGAACAAGCGAAAACCAATGCAGAAGCAATGACAAAAAAGATACCTTCCCAGTTATGGGAAGATCTGAAAAAAGCAAAGCTGATAGAGGCTAACGCTCCTGTTCCCGCATAAACAAATATTTTTTTTATTAACAAAAAACACATTATAAACGGCTGTCTTTACAGACAGCTGTTTTCGTTTTTACAACCTATGACATTTATCATGTTTACCCTTTTAATTTTCCCCCATCCCTGTTTATAAGTTCCAACAATAAAAACATAAAGACGCAGTAAGTTTGCCGCCACGTTACACAGGAACACCGTCAAAATAATTAATTCAATATATCTTATGGAACAAGAAATGGGATTGCTTCTGCATACCGTCATCAAGCGCAATGGCGACTGCGTACCTTTCGAAGCAGACAAGATTAAAAGGGCCATTTACAAGGCATTGGAAGCAACAGGAAATGCAGATAAAGCAAAAGCGGCAGATTATTGTTTACAGGTTGTGGAAAAGCTAATGGCATCCTCTTTTTCGGCTGCCCCTGCAGTAGAAGATATCCAGGATGAAGTAGAACAGGTATTGATGGAAAACAAAGAATATGCAACTGCAAAAGCATATATCGTTTACCGTTATCAGCACCAGGATATCCGTACGGTAAAAGAAGCTTTCTCCAATGTAAACCTGGTAGACAACTATCTGAACATGAATGATTGGCGCGTGAAAGAAAGTGCCAACTCCGGTTATTCGCTGCAAGGTTTGAACCAGCACATTTCAACAATCGTTAGTTCGCAGTACTGGCTGAATAAAATTTATCCCAAAGAAATAGCTGCCGCGCATCAGCAGGGGCAGTTTCATATACATGATATTGGTTTTCTTAGTGTTTATTGTGTGGGCTGGGATCTTGAAGACCTGTTAATGAATGGCTTCAAAGGCGTAGAAGGAAAAACACAAAGCAAACCACCTAAACACCTGCACAGCGCATTAGGCCAGGTTGTGAATTTCCTGTACACCATGCAGGGTGAAGCGGCAGGCGCGCAGGCTTTCTCCAGTTTCGACACCTACCTGGCTCCTTTCATCCGTTACGACAATCTTAGCTATACCGAGGTAAAACAATGTATGCAGGAATTCCTGTTCAACATGAACGTACCCACACGTGTTGGTTTCCAAACCCCGTTCACCAATATCACCATGGACCTGGAAGCGCCTTCCTTTATGAAAGACCAGGCTGTTATCATCGGTGGTGAATTACAGGAAGCCACCTACGGCGAATTCCAGCATGAGATGAATATCTTCAACCAGGTATTTGCAGAAGTAATGCTTGAAGGCGATGCTAAAGGCAGCGTATTTTCCTTCCCCATCCCCACCTACAATATCACCAAAGAATTCAACTGGGATGATCCTGCACACGAAAAGATCTGGGAGATGACCGCCCGTTACGGCATTCCTTATTTCTCCAACTTCGTGAACTCCGATATGAAGCCCGACGATGTGCGCAGCATGTGCTGTCGCCTCAGGCTCGACAAACGTGAATTAAGCAAACGCGGCGGCGGCCTCTTCGGTTCCAACCCACTTACCGGTTCTATAGGTGTTGTTACCATCAACCTCCCTCAATTAGGTTATAAGTTCAACAAAGAAGAAGATTTCTTCGACGAACTGCTGCACCTGATGGTAATGGCTAAAAACAGTCTTGAAATCAAACGTAAACTCGTAGAACGCTTCACTGAACAAGGGCTGTATCCTTATTCCAAGTTCTACCTGCGTAATCTTTACCAGAGAGATGGAAAATATTGGGACAACCACTTCTCCACCATCGGACTGGTAGGTATGAATGAATGTTGCCTCAACTTCCTGGGCTGTGGCATTACCGATGAAAAAGGACATGCCTTTGCGATCAAGGTGATGGATTTCATGCGCAGCGTACTGGAACATTTCCAGGAAGAAACCGGCCATATTTACAACCTGGAAGCCACTCCTGCTGAAGGCACTTCGTACCGTTTGGCACGCATTGATAAAAAGCAATTCCCTGCGATCATCGTATCGAATGAAAAAGCTTTCCGTAAAGGAGCTGAGCCTTATTATACCAACTCGACACAATTACCTGTACAGTATACACAGGATATTTTTGAAGCGCTGGATCTGCAGGACGGATTACAGGTAAAATATACAGGTGGAACCGTATTTCATATGTTCATGGGCGAAAGGCAACTGCCAACCAGCTCTGTGAAACAACTGATCAAAAAGATCACGCATAATTTCCACCTGCCGTATATCACCCTATCTCCTACATTCAGTATTTGTCCTGACCATGGTTATATTGCCGGTGAGCACCATAAGTGTCCTACCTGCGCGACCATGGGTAAGGAACAGGATTGTACCGTCTTTACCCGTATCGTTGGTTACCTGCGCCCGGTAGATCAATGGAATGCCGGTAAACAGGAAGAATTCAAGGACAGGTTATTATACAAACCCGAACCCGTTCTGAGTTAAGTAAACGAAGAAACTGGCTTATACCCCCAATAGAATAGGCTCTAAACAGCCGGCCGATTTTACCGGCCGGCTGTCACAAAAAGTTGCATTACCTGGATACACACCCCTCTAACACGATTGCCATATGATTAAGACGCAGAAAGCCCGGATACCGATCGGCGGCTTCTTAAAACAGAGTTTACTGGATTATCCAGGTTTTTTGTCCTGTATCGTTTACACCCAGGGTTGCAACATGCGATGCCGGTATTGTCATAATCCGAACCTGGTTTACCCGGCACTGATAAAGCAATCCGAAAAGCTGAACACTGTTGAAATCATCGAATGGATTAGCAAAAACAGCCGTCTGCTCGATGCGGTGGTGATCACAGGTGGAGAACCTACGCTGCATCGCTCCCTACCCGCCTTTATCAGGCAGTTTAAGGAGATGGGATTAAAAGTGAAGCTGGACACCAATGGAAGTAACCCCGAGATGCTTGAAAAACTGATAGAAGGGGCCTATGTAGATCATATAGCCATGGACGTAAAAGCGCCACTGGAGACGTCCAACTATCATGGTATTATGGCCAGCAGGTTCAACAGCAGCCTGTTGCCGAAAATAATGCAGTCGGTAAGGCTCTTAAACCGCCAGCAGGTGTCGCACGAATACCGGGTAACGCTGGACAATTCGCTGAGTTTAGTACAACTGGAGCAGATACTGGCTCAAACCCGTGGTAATCTTTACCTGCAGCCTGTGCGGGATATCAACACCCAGGTGGAACTGCCTCATCCCGGGATTACGGCAGCCGATCTGCAATGGTTATGCGGCAGGTTTCCAGGCAGGGAGGTGAGTGTGCGGTAACACTAGCTGCTTCTTTTATACCAGGAAGCTCACCACTCAATGGGTTACAGTCGGGAACAGGGCTGTTCAGCCTGTGATTAAGCGCGGCGGATAGTGATGATGAGGGCTTTGTTCGCTTAGTGTAGCTCTTGTGTATCTCTGAGGTTCGTATTTAAAGCGTAGTTTTTCGTAGATGGGCGGGAAGGTATTTTATGAGGCTGCGGAGGAGTACGTGAAAACCCCAATAATGTTTCCCTGGCGTTTTCGCGTGTTTTAGAGGCCGTTTTGGGAGAATGACACAACGATTTTAACGGGTAGGGACACGAGGAGGCTGGCCAATTGAGGGAGATGGCAGAATGAAATGGGAGCATATGTTTCTGTTCTTTGTAGACAGCCGGTAATAGCAGTTGGGCTGCCACGGGGTGGCATTAGTATGGGCCATTGCCTGAAAGCAGCTCTGTTGACAGTTATGGAAGGGAACTGTGACGCTGCCAGTTGATGCAGCACCGACTTTGTAAATACCGGTTTGGTATTCAATGAAAGTGTTGCAGCGAAAGGAGACCGAACGGGTTTCCTGTTTGGGTCTGCGGCCTCCAGTTTACGGAGATAGCGATTAATGGTGAAATGCAGGACCTTGTTCACTTGTTGCATATCATATCCTTTGCAAAGCATATGCTGGGCTACGCCCACCAGTTGTTTGTAGTGGGGATAGCTGCGGTGTTTTTGCGGAATGGTTTGATAGAAAGTGCTGGCGATCCTGGCTGCCAGCGCCAAACGGGCGGCGCTTTTGCGGCTACCTGCGAAGAGGGGGTCGGAGCGCCAGCGTTCGGCGGTGAGGTTGCTTTTCATACGTACACAGCCAACGCCGCATCTCTTGTAAAAAGAGAGGAGCTCTATGGTTTTTTCCCAGATGATGGGACCTGTTTGTTTGGCCATGTTTTTCTGTTTTACGGGCCAATTGTACTATTTTCTGTAAAACAAAATTTAAGTGCTGCATGGTGGAAATGAAATATTTCCGGACCCAATAATAAAAACGACAAAGAGTAGGCAGATAAGTCTATAACGCCCAATACGTTAGCTCTCCGGACTTCAGCAACCGGGGGGCTAATTTTTTATCCGGATCAACTATTTTCGTATATTTGCAGGCTCTGGAAAAGTAGGCCAGGGAATAGATCTTTGATTTTTACTACTATCACAATGGGGCTGTACTTGGTTTTGACAGCATGGGTTGCGGTAGGTGTAAGCATGCAGTGCGTTGGATAATTAGCACTTAAATCTGAATATTCAAAACACAAATGGCAATACTTCGTATGCCATGGCTGCCTAATCAGTGATTAGATAGTCATTAGGGCCGCGTTGAGCAGGTTGTTCTGTTACCAAGCTCCGCCGCCGACTCAAAACCAAATACAGAATGCTGTAATGGAAGGCTGTGCCCATTGCAAAAGACTATACAGCTAAGCGTAGGGTTGGTTTGTTCATTTCCTGCTTTACGCCGACAATTAATAATGAAATAAGCATGTAGAAAGCTTATGGCAATTATGTTTGGACAGGGGTTCGACTCCCCTCAGCTCCACCTGGGGGGACTTCACAGTCCCCCTTTTCATTTTTATCCATTTCCAAGACACCTTCCTCCTTCATTTTCAGTATGTTATGGCTTAGGGATTTCAATATTGTAGGGGTTCGATAGATACCATTTTTATAGTAAAGATTGCTATCGAACCCCTTATTTATAAGCCCTTGTTTTTGTATTGTAGAAGCACTTTCGTAAACGAAACCCAAATCGGTAAGACGGTCTAAATTTAAATTCAATAGCTCGTACAACTGATCTTCATCTTGATTGAGCCGTGCTATTTGGCTTTTGGCACTAATCTTAATTTTGTTGAGATCATTGTACCATCTTTCATATGTATCATGAGTAATTTTATTGCTTATCCACTTTTCTTCTACAGATGCTAGTTTTGCTTCTGCATCATGTAGCTCCTTTGACCTTATCCTTAAGTTGGTACTCTTGGCTGCAAGACGCATTTCTACCATTTTTTCACTTTCAATCCTAATACCCTGAAGGTGGCTTTTGGGTATGCTCATTAGTTCAAAAACCCTCACAATCTGCTGGTGAGATTTTTTTGCGCTGATATTATTATGTTTAGGTTGATTGCATTTATAGTAATAAAAGTAGCCTCCGTGCCTTCCCCTCGAAGGCGCACCGGTCAGGAACCTGCCACAATGACACTTCAAAACCCCACGCAGCGGTATTTCATCCGAGAGAGAGATTTTGGGCTTATCTTTTTTGTTCAATTTTTGTTGAACCAGGTGCCATGTACTATAATCAATTATACAATCATGCTCTTTAATAGGGAACAATCCACCAGGAAGTTCTTTGTAAGGTTTTACATTTTGATAACCTGCATAAACAGGATTACTCAATATCCTTTGAATAGCACTGTTTCCAACGTGTTTAAAACCTATTGCCCTTACTTCTTTTAAAATATGATTCAATGGGGCATCGGCTAAGAAAGCCTTATAAATATATTCCACAATATGAGCTTCAGAGGCATTTCTAACAAGTCTCCTGGTTTCTCCTGCACCTTCTTTTTCGTATCCAAAGGGTGACCATGAATGGATATACTTACCTTTAATTGCCTTACCAGTATAAATACCCGAATTTATATCGTTCTGTCTCTTGATATTTTCTGAGTTTCCTAACAGAAACTCAAGCCCCATCATGAAAAACGAATTATGATCTAGACAATCATAGATAGAGCCTCTACCAGCACTCACAATCCTAACACCATATTGAGATTGGATTTGCTTAACCATATTTATTGCGTCTCCGGCTTCCCTGCTGAATCTTGTCAATTCCGAAACAACCAAATAATCAATACCATGATAGTTCTTTTTGATAAAATCAAATAGCTTTTTTATATCTGGTCGGTCAAAGTTTCTGGCAGTATGGCCCTCATCAATAAATGAATCAGAAATTTGAACGTTATTGTAATTCATCCACTGTCCAGTTATCGCATCCTGCCTCTCAATACTATGTTGGCTTTGACCATCACTACTGAATCTCAGGTAACGTATTCCCTTTTTCATAAGCCTGTTTAAAAGTTAAATCAACAATAATTTCTGCTATTAAATTTACAAATTCTTGTTCTTTTTTTGTCTCTTGCTGAATTATAATTTCAGTAGCTTTTTGAGTAAGCGTTTTTGAATCAATTGGCTTCACATTTTCCATACAACACACATTTCACTACCAACAAATAGTGAAAAAGCCCGATTAACGGGCTTTTTCGTGGATTATCCCCACCTGCTGCTTATCGCTGGCCGGTTGCGCTCCCGCAGAGCCGACTTCCTTTTCGGACAGCAAGACGTTAATTAAGATGTAAGTCACTATTGTATAATATTTCAGATTCAAATAGCATCAGTAATTCCATTAAACTATTAGCTTGCAGCAATAACTTATTATTGTAAGCTGTCTGGAACTTGTCAACGTCCTCCGGCTTTACCTTCATTATTATGTACTGGCTATTCTCTATCATTAAATAATACCTCATAACTCAATTTTTTTCGTTCTAAAATCATTCATTAGAAGATCTGTATTTGACCTCATTGAACTTTAAAGAATGTTCTTCAATCAGATTTTTGATGTAAACCTGGCTGCCTAAAACTGGATGGTAAGAAGGTATATACTTTATATAGCCGAAGGCATGAAGCTCCCTCATACATTTATGATATGATGTTTGTTGCACTTTTGCCTTTTGCATTACCTCCCGCCGTGTTATATAAATGGGATTTTTGAATGAATTAAGATTCCAGTATTGGAATAATGCCATATAAACAGATATGTGAATACTGGATAATCTTTCATCCCTAATCGCTACTGTGTAGAATCCCGTTAGTTGAGTAACATACATAGCTTTCTTCTTTATCGTTTTATAATTATCTGGATAAGTCTACATCACGGTTATTAGGCTTACCTGATGTAACGGATTGTTCATTTTCCTGACCAGCATAAAGCTGTCGTTCCGGTTTATTTTCATGCAACTGATAACTGGAATTTTCTTTATCAACCGTCATGTATCTGGGAACATTCATCTTAACCGTATCATCCAATGAAGTCGGATTTTCAATATGATATTCATGTGTTTTTGTTTCACGGTTGTATTCTGGGAACGCCCACTTTAAAGCAACCCCAGTACCGGATTCCGGAAAGCCACTAGGATCAAGCTTAGGTTTCAGATCATCGAATTTCCCAACAATTAGATGGTTGGCCCTTTCTGAAGGATGTTTTGTTAAATCAGAATCCAGTTGCTCATGAAAGGATTTAACCGCGTCTTCATAATTTGTGTGTTTAGAGTTAACATAATTTGAATACCCACTTTCCCATTCCATGCCACGATGAATATTGCCTACTACCATATATTCATGCACTTTATCAGGTATTGCTACCTCTTCCTGTATATGAACTTTTGCCGGTTCGCCATACATAAGTGTGTCAATAGCATTCCTACTTTCTTCGGTTGAAAAACGCTCTATTATGGGTGCCTGTTCGACAATTTTCTGAACTTCAAATCTTTCCTCAGCTCTATCAACTGCACCCTGCATTTCCCGTATTGTAGAATAAGAAAATCGGTCAACATCAGTTGAATTTTCGTAGCAATACTCCTGCACATCATATGATGACTTGAAGGAAGCCAGGTCTGACTTCAAGATAAAAGGCAATTCTTCGGGATAAGCAACGAACAAGCTACCTGCCTTTTGTTCCTCAGTCAAATAATCTCTTATACCTTTTAAATCAGCATTTGAAAATTCCAAATTCATAACTATTTTATTTGTGATGCCTGAATATTTTTTTCATTGCAACCTCTACAGCTCCTTGCATTTTGTCAATAGTGCAAAAAGTATATCGTTCTTTGCCAATTGAATTTTCAAAGCAGTATTGCTTTACATCATATACAGAAGAAAAACAGGTCAAATCATCTTTTGATAATCTTGGAATGGTTTCATCAAATGCGACCCAATGTTTGCCTGCCTTCCTCTGTTCGTTCAGCAATACTTCAATCAAAATAGCATCCTCATTTACAAAATTCATAACCTCTATTTTGATTCTGAATTATCTACTAGGGCAAAAGCCTGGCTTTCAAAACAACTTTATGTTTAATGTCAAGAAACAGCATTCGCCCTCCTTTCTCTTCGCCTATCTGTATTACAAGATGTTGATCGTCAGGAACGCTAAATTGGGGTAACCCTATTGATATGATTTTAGACTGATGACCGGATAAGCCCAGGCTGCTATCGAGGTATAACGGCTTCAGTTCTGTTTCCTGCTGAGTTGTTCTTTTGGCCTGCTTATTATCTTTCAGAAAAAAACGAATCAACTTAGGTTGGAATGATAACAATGTATTATTCTTTTCTTCAAGAGTGAACCACAAAAGCCCGTTACTAACATAGATGCTTTTTAGAGTAAGACTTATCCCGTTGTTTGAAACTTTCTTACGTATAAAATTTTTGGCTTGCTTACTCTTTGATGCCTCTAATTGTAAAGTCCACTCATCTACAGGTGAACCGTCCAGTTTAATTCGTTTTTCGGTTACTGCGGCAGCTTCGGAGCTGAAAGAATAACTTCGCAGAAAAGGGCTTTCAGTATAAATAACTTTGAAGTAATATAATTTTCCATCGCTTGTTATGACGCTTAGATTAGTTTCTTCCATTTCCTTTGTCGCAGCCTTAATTTGAAGAACGTTATCGGCTCCCTTTGCCTTTTGCGCCAATAGGCTTCCACTACCTCTGTCAACACTTTTAATGCCGAAGGGAAACACCAAATTGGTTGTTTTATTGAATGTGACCCATATGGGTAATTCTGATATTTCGTGATAAACAGGTTGATTGTCGAAAGACTGTGCAAAAGACGTAGCACTTAAAATTGAGAATATCAACACTAAAATGGAAAGGATGACAGTTTTCTGTTTCATGACTTCTATTGTTTATTATTAGTAATATTTACTTGCTGTTACCATCTCTTAACAGGACTGAATACCCTGCTTTCACAGTAACTTTCACCAGTTTAACTTTCTTGCTTAGCAGATTTTTTGCAGCTTCGATGCCAGCACCAGCAGCCTGCGCACCTATTGAGGGATCTAAAGAGGATAAACCGAGGCTTTGTATAGTTCTATCTGTAGACTGCTTCATAACATCCCTTGTAATAGTTCCCGGCATGTACATCCCTTCCATTCCATCCATATCATACACGGATAAGGCAACTGGAAAAATGGTATTGTTATAGCCAATAGTTTTAATATTAACGAGCAGTCTTTCACCATTGAGTGAAACTATACCATACACAAAGTGACCTGCGGGAATATGTACCCCATTAATGAATACATCATTTGTTAATCTTAATTTTAGCGTAGCGCCAGAAACGATAGTTTGAGTTTCATGGACTACAGCTTCAATTGCATTCAAGACCGCGTTATCTGCTCTTTCACCATCTTCCAATGAGTAGAACCGGCTTCTCTGTATAGCGGTTCTAACAGTATAAATAATACTATCGGTATTATGGATAGTGTCATTATTATTACCTACAAAACGCGGTGCTAAGAGAGTTACATTGTTCTCTTGCTGTGTTTGCACAGGGAAGACCTGGCCTTTATGGTTGGCTGAATTTTCTCTCAGCTTTTCTTCGATTCGTTCGGGATGCTGAATATCTAAGATGCGTTCAAGCATACCATTGAGTTGGGTTATTTCCGGATCGTCCTCTTTTTCACTTTTCATAGCTAACATCATACTTTCCAAACGGTCTACCTCTGGTTTGCTGATTGCAGAAGGAGAGGTCAGACTAATGCTTTCCTGCTGTTTAGAACCGTTAATTTGACTACTCGTTGTGCTGTTAGCTAATTCTTTGTTTAATTGTTCAATCTTTCTGTACACCTTAGTAGCATTTTCATCTGCTACAGATTTATTTTTCGGAGCAGGATCGTTAGAGAAACGACTTCCATTTTCTTTTTCATGGCCCATTATCAACCCACTATCCAGGATATTAGACTGTTTTTTAAAATAGGGATCGCTCTTTAATTGATCTTTCCACCTGGCAGAATCTTTGTCAGCGGCTGCATAAAAGCTCAATTTATTCCATGCCTTATCTTCTTTCAACTTTGCTTCGGGAAGATCCATATTCAGCCCTTTTTTAGTATCTGACTGCGCAACAGCTGTAGAGGAACTTCCTAATATCCCAACAGACCACAGTAATAATGTCAAAAAGGGATAGATGATAATAGGAATCGCCATTAGAAATTTGTACTGCCTACTTTCTTTCGATTCCTGTTTAATCTCATTTACTTTCATTGATAATTATTTTTTAATTGAGTGAATAGAATAAAGCACTGAATTGAGGCTATCTACCAATCCTGGTCTTGCCTGAACAATACTGTCATATTTAACTTGACCGCTTGCCGAATGCGTGAGGCTATCCAAATAGTTATTGAAGGATAGTATTCTTTGAAAAGTGGGCGAATCTTTATTGCTGTAACGAATACTTGTTAGAGTATCTAAATGCTTAGGAATGACGATAGGTGTTATGTTAATGATCTTATCATTGCCTTTGAAGGAATTTAAAACGACATATAAGACACTTCCGCTATACAATAGGCAAAAGGAACACAGACATATCATTAATGTTTTTTTACCACATCCTTCCGTTTTGAGTTGCAGCATCTTTGCCCACTTCCTATACTGCTTATTTACTAATTCCTCCAATCTTGAAACAATAGTAAATCGCGGCACTTGCTGCCTGGACTTTTTGAATAATCGCATATAAATTAGGTTATGATTAACGGGCTTCTGTTTTAATATCCCTGTTCTGAAGAGTGATCCAACGCTCGATTAGAAAACCGTGGGGGTTATTATCGCTTCTACTTACATTGCGAAGCTGGCCTTCCGTTATTAGGTTACGCAAAACAATACTCGTAGGACGTGTAATCTTCTGTGTCGCAAAACAGCGGAACGAATAAGGATATTGATCCATGTTGATAGAAACACTATCAACTGTCAACTGCTGGCTGACATTCCCGGAAATTATGTTTGTATAATAATTTGCCTCTTTTAGATCTTCATATTGCTTTTTAGCACTACCGTCCGCTAAATAGAGCGCTTTTGTAATGTTTCCTTGTATTACTTTTTCGTCAGGATCAAGGGTGAAGAATAAAGTATGAAATGTCTTAACATGATCTCGTGCTTCAACAGGAATATTGTCTTTTCTTTCTGCGGCGATGGCTTCCAATGCTTTGCCATTCATTAAAACATATATTCTGTTTTGTGCTTTGTTTGCCACTTCATAACCTTTAAAAACCGTCAGTCCGCAGATTATTAAACACATCGCAATAACACAGAGCATAAATAACCGCATTGCTCTAAAGGCGCTATCAATTGATTTGAATTTCGTAAACATGATTTAATTATTTATGACCTTAACTAACTTTGCCGTCCGTTTGATCTCCTTTTAACTTGTCATACATATAGGCCCCTCCATATCCCAATCCATATCCTATTCCTGATGCAGCATTATCATAAATGCTTTTGCCATTATCCCCGGCAATCATGTTGTTTAGCTTTTGCGCTCCATTTTCAGCCATATTGCCGATTGCGTTTGTGCCGCTTACCGCTGCCCCAACCGCAGCACCAGCCACGCCAGCCGCAGCACCGGCAGCTGCGCCAGCTAGTGCAGTAGTCTTTCCTGTTAAAGCATCGCCACCGCCCACATGAATGATCTGTCCTGCAATGGATGGAACAGTGAGGTATCCTACGATACCTATTATCATAAAGATTAAATAGCCTGCATCTGTTCGACTAAAGAAGGTATCACCTGACTGGTTTACCTGGGATATATCTAGCTTTAGCATATTCTCCTGAATCTTCCCGATCACTGCGCCAAATATGTTTGCAACAGGCAACCACAGGAATACGTTTAGATAACGGGCTATCCAATGTTTCAACGTGTGGTGGAAGCCATCGAAAACACTGATCCCAAATGCCAGTGGGCCAAGAATTGCTAGGATTATGAGGTTAAACGTCCGCATTGTATTAATGCAGAGGGAAGCGGCTGCAAAAAGAACCTGTAAGACTTCTGCCATGAATGCCTTGATAGAATTACGGAAATTGTAGCTTGCTTTTGCCATTGCAAACTTTATATCATTACCTATACTGGAGAATAGACCATCGTGAGCGCTTCCTTCTGTATCGTCGGGGTGAGTGTATTTATACCATTTGTCTATATCTCCCTGACCGTTTTCACCGACATACATTTCATAATAATCACTATTCTTTACGGCCTCTTCCTTTTGTTTCAGTAATTCTGTTATAGCCTGATCTGAATTTTGTACTAAAGCTGCTGTGCCGGAGACTGTCGGTTTCATTACACCGTTGATAACTCCAATAACTGCTGTTGGAAATAAAATAACAGCCATACCAATAACGAAGGGCCGGAATAACGGATAGAAGTCAATAGCTTCAGCTCTTGCTAAATGGCCCCAAACCCGTGCAGCTATGAACCATAATGCTGCAAATCCAGCAATGCCCCGTCCAACTGCAATCAACTGACTACATAAAGGCATCATTTCATCATAGAGTGTATCAAGCACACTATGTAGGCTTTTAATATCGCCAGCTAATCCGCCGCCGGTATCTTGTGCCTGAGCTGTAATGTGGCCTACCAAAAAAGAAACTACCAACACGGAGGCACGTAGAAGCCCCTTCCTGCTTTTATGAAAGCAAGACCAAACACACTTTCCCATATTTCTATTTGCTTTTAAATCAAAAGAGGATTTTATTATTCTGTTACATCATGCAACTGCTTTAGGACTTTAGTTTCCTGTTGCTGTCCTGCCCTTTGAACTGCCAAAACTTTTGTTCTGCTGTTAAAGTGTCGTAAAAACAAGAGTTTATCTTGAATGTCATCATGAATTTGGTCTATCGCTTCTAACCTTTCATCATCGGACATGCGTAGTTGATTATCAGTTATGATCGTTGCTAAGTCATCCAGGTTTTTAAGTGATTGCTGGAATAGGTTATCGTACACACGGTCTATGTATGAAAGTTCATTATCATTAAACAGATCACTTACCCGGAATGTACCTGCTGCTTTCTTATACTCACTTATAATTGTAAGCTGGATGGATATGATTTCAGCGACTTTATGATACTTTCTGACGGTAGGACTAACTGCCATTAACCCATCCAGGAATGCTTTATGAAGGTCAAAATTTCCTTGTGAAAGATTTTTGACTGTATTATACCCGCCAGCTACAATATCATATCCCTTCTTCATATCTGACAAAATCCCTTTCATTTGAGCCAGCTTTTCAACATTTAGTATTAGTTGCTGAATTTCAAAAGATTGCGCCCTTACCGTTCCCAATCCACATACCATTAACATCATTAGTAACCATTTGCGCATAAGACTTATTTTTCAGATTTGTAACTCGTTTTGAAAATATCTTTAACCTCTTCCATATCACTTGACCGCTTAATACGGAGATTCACAAGTCTTTCAAATGACTTCTCTATTTTTCTTGTCTCAGCTTGATTGCGCCGCATGTTACTGTGCATATGTAGAAGCTGTTTTTCTTTTTCATCTTCCGAAACGTTTTGTTTGGGAATAAGGAGATTCTTTACTTTCTCTACATACTGATTAGGCTCTTTCAACATTTCATTAAAAAACGAAACAATAAAAGAGATTTCCTGTGTAGTAAACAATCCGCTATCCTTCGCTTTTTTGATAACACGGGCCGATGCTTCGGCTAACTTTACAGTTGCATCAGCTATCCCGACTATCATGGTTCCATTCTTCTTCATAATCTGTGAGATTGCTTTTAAACGAACTATTTTTTATTCGATAATTTTTTGCAGTCGGCGGGAATCAAGAGATTCTTTCTGTCGCTGTCGGGCCAGCAATTGATTGCCATTGTGAAATGATTTCAAAAAGACGTATATTCCTCTAATATCGCTACTGATTTCATCTAACTTTCTTAGACGTTCATCTGTCTTCATTTCCAATTCTCCGTCAGAAGTAACCTCTTTTAATTCATCAATAGACTTATTACAATCTTCAACAGCTGCTGCTGCCACCTTTATGGTATAATCTTTTTCAATCGGGTTCAACCATTCCGTTGTGTCGATGTATTTTTTTGCAATACTATACATCTCCATTACCTGAGTAGCGTAATTGACCGCAATTGTAACCTTGTTAGATTGACGAACAACTGGTGATACCGATTTGAGTGACTGGTAATAATCGCTATGTTGCTGTAAGTCTTTTTCTTTATTACTATTGATGACAAATAAACTATCCTTAATAAGTCCATAGCCTTTGTTTAGTATATCTGAATATGCCTTTAGCGCTACAATCTGTGCTAGTGAATATTTCGTCTGCGTCTTTTTTTGTTTAAACCATTCTGAAAACGACTGAGAAAAGGCAGAATGGCTTATAAGCCAAAAGAATGCGATCACTGATAGCGTTTTCATATTACTCAGTTGTTGGGTAATCCATATAGATTTTTGATGGAATAAGCGTCTTGTAAATCCCTGGCCCGGCGAAGACTTAGCAAGGCATTATCTGTATTGAATTGTCGCAAGTCATTATAGTTTGTTTCTACCTCATTAGCAGCGTTATTAATCATCTCTAGCCGCTTCGCATCGCTCATTTGCGTGGTAAACGAGTTAACCACTAAAGAGAGCTGTTCTATATTTTTCACACTGGCATCAAGAATACCGCTGTAGACCTTTTCCATGTAGGTTATTTCGTCAGTAGTGAAATGGCTATCTTGTTTAATAAGGTTCCATGCCCTGTTGTATTCTTGAACAATCTTTATTTGCAGATCCATTATTTCACGAATCCTATGATAGTATGTGATAATAACTTTGACTTTATAAAGTTCCTGGAAGTAATCAGCATAAAGGTTACGTTGTCTGTCTACCCATTCCGATATTTCACCGAGCTTTAATTGAGACATTGTATTTTCAACCGCCTTCTGCGCGTTTTGAAGCCAGATGGTTTCATTTTGTAATCGTTGCACTTTTAGGTCTACGGCTTTGATTACTTTTTTCACTCCTGCCTTTATAATCTCAGCGATTGCCAGTTGTGCATTTGCTCTTTGTGTTGGTATGGTTATACATCCAAAAACGATAACCATTACTATCATTAATTTCTTCATTATTATTACTTTGTATATTGTTGTAGTTAGGCGTTATTTCAATCACGCAGCTTTTTGTTGCATATCTCTTACAAGCGCTTCTATGCCCGCCTGCATACCTCCATATTTTTCTGCGTATTCAAGGACTTTAACCTTTTCTCTACCTTCGGTGGTATAAGCAAAGTATTCGTGTGGTGACAATTCATTTTTGTAGACCTTCATGATTTGCCCTCCAACTTCCGTATAGATTTCGCGGTTATCTTTATTGACAGATAGTAGAATTGTTTTGCCTTTTTCCGAAAGTCCTAGTGCCTCTTGTAACTTATCAAACTTGTTAACAAACTTTCGCATATCCATCAGTATCTTGATGTCTGCATTATTGATAATGGCATCTTTGATTATGGGAGAGCTAATGAGGTCGTCCAATTCCTGTGTTATTACAATTGGAACCCCGTTAAACTTCCTAATAGTTTTGAATGCGTATTTTAAAAACTCCGCCATTCCGCTTTTAGTGATAGCCTTCCAGGCTTCATCTATAGCCAGGACTTTGCGTGTTCCTTTTAGCTTGCGCATCTTGCTTATGAAAAGTTCTACAATCAACAATGCCGTAACGGGAAAAAGAATTGGATGATCCTTCAAGTTGTCCATTTCTACAACAACGAAAGGCTGATTTAAAAGATCCAGATTCTTACGCGCATTTAATAAATACCCAAATTCATTTTCTTTGTAGTACGGCTGAAGTACATAAAGAAAGTTATTTACATCAAAGTCATCTGCCTTAACTCGATGCTCTTTCAAAACTTCAACATATGTAGAACCCAGGTATTCATAGAACGAATCAAAACATGGGAAAATAGAAGGATCGCTTTTCAATAACTGAAAATATCCGGTGAGCGCATTTGACAGGGCTACATATTCACTGCGGTTGTAACTTTCGTTTTCCTGCTTCCACAGTGCTACAAGTAAGGCTTTCAGGCTCTCCTTCTTCTCTGTATCAAGTATATCCCCAGGAGCAATATAAAATGGATTAAACTGAATAGGTTTGTCCTCTTCATAGCTTAAATACGCACCCTTAACTAACTCACATAGGCCACGGTAACTGCCTCCTATATCTACTACCAGAATATGAGCGCCCTGATCGTATAATGTTCTCAGTATATGGTTAACTGTCATGCTCTTACCCCCGCCACTGCTCCCACACACAAGCATACCCATATTTGTACTTATCCCTGCCTGTCTTGGCTGATCCAGAAAGTCAGCAAAAACAGGCTTACCAGTCAACCGATCACAAAACCGAATACCCTGTGTCGGAGGTAAGCTCCGGTAATTGGTTTCCATATTCAAAAAACAGGATGCCTGTTCTAAGAAGCTGCCAAATACTTCGTTTTGTGGCAAGTCTCCTATATTTCCAGGCATACATGCCCAGAACAATTGAGGTGCGCCCACGGTTTCCATTTTTGCCACAGCATCCATACCAGCCAGCGCAGCAGTAACCATATTAGTCTGTTCCCTTGCTTCTTCTGCATTGTCAGCGATAGTCATGATATTACAGTGAATACCTGCGGGGATACGTCCTTCACTCACAGCCTCATTGAGATAAGCATTAACTGCCTCATGGGATATGGCATTTTCTCTTGAATAAGCCGCCAAAGACCTCAGCCGTAAAGCCCTTTTCTCTAGCGTCTTTCTTGTCTCAAACCCATCTTTAATAAAAATCACCTGGTTATAAATATGATTGCATTGCAATAGCAATCCACAAGGCGCGGCAAAGCTCAGGGGAAAGTTAGTACGATCGGTACTGTACTTATCATACGTCACACAAGGCCCTACTAATCCTGGTAGAGAATCTGCATCAGCTACCGTAAACAACTGGCATAACTGACTTCCAATATTAATATGCTGTTTGTCGAATATTATATCCTTTATCAAAAGGTTATCCGGAGAGGGAGACAAGAAACAATAATTTTCTAATAAGCCTGCTGATTTTTCCGTGCTTGATAATGAAGAATTTTTCAATCTGGTAAGGGATAGACCAGCCTCCTTCATCAGCCTAACAAACTGACTTGCACTATTCTCCCAATTCATTAAGAAATCCGCACTAATTGTTTGTTGGGGAACTAATGTTGGCCTGATAAGATTAGAGAACATGGAGCTGGCTTGTCTGCGACCAATAGCCTGCCGGGTAAGAATGATATAACATTCATGGTCAAGATAACGCCGGTTCATAAAATACTGCTCTGCCGCTTTGTTTAAAAAACTTTGCTGGCCTTCCCATTTTTCCCCTTTGTATTGTTTTCGGGTAAAGTAGTCTTGTTTATGAAAGACACTCCCCGCAGGTAACGCCTTTAATGCTCTTATAATTCCCTGGTGGATAGATTCATATTCGTCTGCTGACAAAGTAAAAATCTCCGGTAAATCAACCTTATATACGAATGATATATCACCCTGTTTAGACAAAATTGCATCATGCTCTATATCTGCTATAGGCAGTATATCTGTTAACCACTTTTCCATAAATCACTACTGCTTTTTGAAGTAAAATTGTTTCCTTGAATTGCACCTTAAATGCTTGGGAATGCGTTGGGCAGCCATCTTTTTCATTAGGCCGTGTTCTCCATATGTTTTGCTGAGCTTAAATACACGGGAAAATAAAATGCCGCCCGCAATCATTACAATTCCAACGCATATCAAAGAGGGAATACCAACAATGTAGAGAACGGCGAACAGCACCAGTAAAGCAATAAGGCCAATTCCCAAATAGGTGATATACTGAGCTTTCAAACCCTTAAATTCTATGCTTTTGTTTACTCCCTTATTAATTCTATAGACGCTGTTCGCCATAACCTACAGTTTAGATACCGAAGAAACTTTTAAGAACCGTTGCTACAATTACAAGGAATACGCAGCTACCAAACCATGCAGCTGCAACAGATCCGGTTTCAGGCGCACCGTTAGACCATTTTTGATAGACACGCACGGCACCGATAAGTCCGAGAATGGCACCAACCGCATACATAAGGTCGCAGCCAATATCAAAATATCCTCGTACCTTACTATTTGCTTCTTCTATACCTGCAATTCCATCCTGCGCGTAACTGCTAAAGTTTGTAATTACTACCGCAGCCATTGTTAACATGGATGCACGCAACATCCTTCTTCCGCTTTTCCTAAAGCAGTTCCATACACACATTTTCATACTCACTTACTGTTTATTTTTAGTTGATTAAAAGCTTGGCGGGAAGAAAAAAACTCCACCTGCTACTATCCATCGCACTTGGTTTTCCTGCATCACTTCACAGGTGGAGCATTGCGCTATCACTGATTCCACACATCACTTAGTTCTTCCGCACTTAAATGAATCGCGCAATTATTTTCAATGTTATAAGCTATTAGAGAGGTAATCCCCTTCTGAAACTCTGAAGTCACAATCCCAGGATATTTTTGAATAATCTTTCTGATAGAAATCTGAATTTCTTCTTTGGTTCTTTTTTCCTTTCCTGCTGCTACACTATATGCCTGCAATTCGTCAACTAAGGGTTGTATTGCTGGCGCTGAGTTTTGTTCTTCAACCTCTACAGGCTTCGATGTATTGAAGCCGAAAAGATTGCGACTTGAATTTTCATTTGGCAATTCAGTATCACTTCTTATTGCGGGCTTAATCTTGCCTTCCTTATTTCGTTTGACCACCCTTTTAAAATAAAGTAGTGATATGGCTATATAGTATAGCCCAAGAAATACAAATGTTGCTGTTAAGTAAATTTGCCATGATAGATGAAACATAATCGCTTTGTTTTACTGTTTGATTACAGTTGCAAATTAGTTTCAGAAAAGGGCTGTTTTGTGGAGGCTAAATAGAAGGGCATTGGAGTTTTTGAAGATTTCTGAATCAGTCTTACTTGTCGTTTTTGTGAAATGTTGAGGTGTTTGGATTGCTGATAATATGCTAGGTGGAATTGAAGTCGAATTAAGGTCGAATTTTTACAGGCAGATAAGGGAAACAATAAAAATAGCCAGGCAGTCATGCCCAGCTATCTTCATTAAGATATTACTATTAGTCTAATAGTTGTCTATGTTCCTTTGCATCTTTTGTAAAGCACGCTTCACCATTTCTCTTGTTTCAGAATCAACTTTGTCACTGTACTTTGATAGATTGGCCGCACTGATGGATTTAACCAGCTTGTTTGATATACCAGGACACAGAAGTTCAAATAGGCTTTTGTATGTATGATTGACAATTATCTCCGAATCAACTAATGAACGGAGAAAGACATATATTGCTGCTGCCTTAAATGGCGTTTGAACATATCCGGTACGCTTCTGCGAAAGAGATGTATCCATTTCATTATCTCCGGTCGCTTTTTCTCCTTTTTTTTGCAATTCATAAATTGCGTCACTTAGTTCACCTGCTAACTGTTCATAGGCTATCATTTTACCTAATAACAGATCATAGCCGGTGCTAAATTCCGGATCAGAATAAAATGAATGTGCATCAAGCGTAAAGCTATTATCCTGCTTGCCTCGTACAAAAAGCTCATGATCCAGGTAACTACTGTCGCTTCGATAATATTGATATTGGTCGCTGTTGTTGGAAAATAAGTAATCCAGTTTCTGTAGTTCCGTTTTCAAATATTTTAATCGGGATTTTACACTTCCAGCGGGCTTCCTACTTTCAATACGATACAGCTTGATGTAGTAAATCATCTTACTATAAAATTTTGGTTTTACCTTTTTGAAGAATAAGATTTCTTCTTGCTCATTTTCAAACGGATGGCTAATGACAAAATGCCGAAGATGCTCCATAGCTTTACGTGTGGCTTTTATGCTCCTTTCAGCTCTCTTCAATACATAAGATTCTTCTTCTTTGATTGCTTCAAGTGCTTCCATTAGTTCGCTATAGAGTAGTTCCCATTTCGCAGGTACACTACTTTCCATAAGATTGATTTTAAATTAAACACGTTAGTCTGACGAGGTAAGCATTTTCAAATACTATGCAAATTAGAAGGCGTTTTTTGGGCGATAAGTGAAAAAGTATTAAGCGTTTGGTGAAGTCTTTTTTCGGGATTTACGTGGTAATCACCAATTCGGAAAGTTGAAGCCCTATATAGTAATATTCTTTTTCGTTATATTTGGGTTGTAGTCAAATACAGTTAACCAAAACAAAGCCACTATTATGAATCACCCCAAAGCCATTGTTAGCTACATCCTTATTTTTTCATTTTTCTTGTTCTTCAGTTGCTCTAAGAGAGAATATTTAATTAAACCAAATCCCACCAAATCCGAGCTTATTAGCCAATTCTTGAACGTGCCTGTTGAAAGTCCAGAGATACTTCATCGAATTGGGAAACGCATAGCTTCAGATGAAGATAGTTATCATTTTCTTCAAGGGATAGCAGAGCGGGAAGGCTTACCCTTTTGGAATTACAGTGATTTTTACTACCAGTCACAAAACAGTCAAACAGCGAGGTCAGAAGGCGGCAATAATGTGGACACCATAGTTACTATTCCATTGGTAATCAACAATGAAAAAATAGTATCGTCTATTCTGCTATGTAAAGTCAATGGCGATAGTATGAGGTTTACACTTGTTAGGGGTAAAGCATATGCAAAATTTGGCTTCGGCAAACCCAATCATTTCAATGGTTCTTTCCTTGCAGCAACCCTAATGGCTTATAGCAATAAGATTTTTGGAGATAGCCTTTTTTTGGTTAAGGACGGTAGGCTATTTAATAATTCTGATAGCGCTATCACAAAGCCACGTTTGATGAGATTTAGGGCAAAGGCAAATTCAACCAACTCCGCAGCGCGTATGGTGATGCTACCAATAACCCAATGCTACACTGTTGAGCATAATCCAGACCAGGGCGAATTAACAGGGCTTGCGCCAGATGATCCTCGTAACTGGCCTTACTATGAGGAAATCTGCATCACAGATATTGTTTGGATCTCCATCGGTGGCGGCGGTGGTGGTGGCGCAAGTACAGGCGGTTCTAGTGGGGGCAACAATAACGGTGGCTACTATCCTGGTGTTGGTGGTGGTTCTGGCGGTTCCTCCAATCCCCCAGGTACTCCCTGGCATTACCCTCCCGGCGAAGGCCCTGATCCAAATCCATATGATCCAGGAGATCCACCAATTTTTATTGATCCAGGAGCCGATGTTTATTCTGTACAGAATATAGAAGATATTAATACTGCCCTTAGCGTAGAGCAATTCTTTTTACTACCGATAGATACTTCTAAAAGAAAATATCTGGACGATGTTAATGGTTATGGTGCGCCGTGGCGGGCGCTTGCCCAATGGATTGTTCCACAACCGATAAAAAACAGAGTAGATTCTCTTCAAAATGCCATGCAATTTCAATTTTTCAATTCTTTTGAGATACAGGAACTCGATAATGCGGCTGGCCCTGTTGTCAACTGCGATTTTTTTCCTGTTAGAATAAAAAGACTTCCCACCGGCTTTTCCGCGAAAACCTTAACCGAACATTTCAGAACTCATATTAACGACTTCATAGATCCGGATTTGAATATATCTTTTACTCCTTATTCACATGGCACTTTTAGTGATGCTGCATTATTTAATTCACCTTACGAAGCATCCAACGGCGCACTTATTCATATAAATATGCCCAATAACGGAACAGTTATCCAAACGTTTTATTCCAATAACAGCACACCTGGAAATGAAAGCCACAGGTTTCGATTTAACACGATGCAATCCCCACTCGATGACAATCATCCAGTTTCCGGAACAAGGGAGTTCGGCGTATATAGCTCTAAAGACCAGGCAGGTGAATTTGTCTTTTTTACACGAGGTGTTGATAGAACAAGTGACTGGATGTTTGCACTTTCCAATCAGTATGACATGGTTTTTGATGGGGCAGATGACTTGTGGGAGAATATGCAAAAGAATATGATAAAATTCATCAATGATAATGGTGGTGATGCAAGTTATTATTCTCCTAGTCAAGTTACTGTTCGACCAAAATGGGAAGACGTAAAGGACTATCTCAAAGGAATAATTGATTGGGATACATTAAAAACATTACTAGGATGGTAAAAGTTATTTTTAGAGAGCTTATAATTTTAGTTCTTATCGCTGTTATAGCATCTGCTATAACAGCGATAATGCTCCATTACAGAGGGCAATTTACAGAGGTCACCTCTTCAGAGGACAGCAATTCCTTATTAAACGACTATGGCGCTTCTCTTTTTTACGTTTCGGTTGGCAGTATAGCCTACATTGTCATATTAAGAGCCATATTCTCACATGCTAAAATAATTACCTTAATATTCGTCTGCGGTCTTATTCCGGCATTGGTTTATTATATTTTTGTAAATACATTGGTTATTGTTAGACCTAGATTCTCTAAGATTGCCTATGACTTGCTTAGCTTTTTTGTAGGTGGTTGTCTACTGCCAGTTTTAGATAGATGGATCAGGAAATATGTGACTTGATGTATTTATTCTTATCAACTTCCTTTAGATATTTTTGCCAAGTCTCAACCCCAATTTCATTACCATTAAATCCTAAGATATGAATGATGAATATTACTTAGGCCATTCTGACGGATATAACGCGGGTAAAAGACAAGCAGCTTCTGATAAGCAGCATGCAGAATTATTTAAAAAGGCGATTTTAGCTTTTTTTAAAGTTTTATACATCCTACTTATTTATAGCAGCGCAATAATCACATCTTATCTAATATTGAGACGTTTTTCATTTTATCAATCATTAGGAAAACTTGAATCTATCTGCCTTGTAATACTAGGCGCATATTTTTTAACATGCTTAATTTTCTTTTTGAAAGGCATTATGATTGCACTGAGGCAAAAAAGGCATTGGGGATGGTTTATAATCTTTGGATTCATCTTTCTCTATTTGGTTGGGATACCTGCATACCTTTCACATTTACTTTTTGATATGTGGCTTAAACCACCTGTTCAAGAAGCAGGAGAAATTGGGCGATATAATATTCTCAGTTGGTTCGGCGGATTATTAGTTGGGGGGATTATATATGCCAAGTATAGGCTTCTTGAAAATAGTTCGTTTGCAATAACAAAATGGGCATATATATCAGGTTATACATGGGTGCTTTCAAAGTAGGTTACGAATTTTCTCTATTAACAACCCGGCGTGCTACTTTAGCTATAATTACGGCATCCAGGCATAAAAGACCAGCAACGGCAAGAAATTCTTCTAGCGATATTTCTATATTGCACGGGAGTTTACAAAAGAGTGTTCCGCCAACTAACCCATTTAACAGGGCTAAGGCAGAAAGAATATTAACCGTTAGGTATATAAGAACGAGCCATAAAACGGCAATCCGTTTCAATAGCATAATGCTAATTACTCCAAGAGCAACTGAATAAATTACAATTCCCATTTGTATTTGTACTGGTCTGATTAATCAATAGGCCCTTTTCTATTGAGTATTTTTATTGCTTTTTCTTCCGTGAGAGGATCTATTTCAAATTTTTCTCCCTCATAAGACCGATGAATTTTAAAAGAGGACACTTCAATGTCGCCATTTTCTGCTATCCTGGAAATAGACTCTATATCTTTAAATATGTCAAGTTCTAAGTATTTTTCAATAAAGCCCTTTTTCATCGGACATAGAAAATGAGGTATTGGTACTATATGTTCCTGGCTCGTATATACTAATTCTCCATCTCTCCACTTCACTAATTCTTCCAAAATGGTATTTATATTAAACGCAACGATAACAGGAAAAATAGTTGCCAGGGTAGCTAGATTCGTTCTGTAAATTTCTGAATCAATATTTTCTGTTGAAAGAATATGATAAAAGGGCTGAAAGAACCCTTTTGCTTTCTCCACTGAATCATAGCACATCGGCCCAGGCCCTAAACGGTCATCTTTTTTAAGTATCAAAAATTCAGAATTATTTAATCTTGATGCAATGCAGAAGTGTTTTTTCATAATACAGATAGATGAGATTAAAAATAACCCACCCGGTGTAAACCGGGTGGCATTGGGTGGTTAGTGTAAGAAACTGCTAATAAAAGCAGCATCTTGCCATTCTCTTATAGTTCATTCACAATCAACATTTCTTTAATCCTTTGTTCTTGTACTAGCTCCAATCCATATTTTTTAAGTTCACTGTTCCATTGATTAATATTTTTCTTTTGTTTAATTGTTATGGTCATATCAATAGGAGTGCTATCAGAGGTTTCGTTGATTGCCAACGGTAATTCACTAAACCAACTATCTGTGTTCATTGTCTCAATAAGTTCATTTACGGCTAAATTCTTTTGGTTATACACATAGCCGCCCTGTGAATTAAGTTGCAGGGCATGTTGTGGGAATCCCTTTGCAGGTCTACTTATGACTTTTCTTTTTGAATTTTTAAGTACCCAACACATTATATTTCGCTTCTCAACAGTAGTCCTAAGTCCAAAATAAAAATCAAGATCGCTAACCATTTTTTGCTGCAATTCTTTCTTTTCGCAATGGATGGATGCAACTGATTCATAACTATGCCAGTTGTTCATTTTCCATACATCTCTATATCCCGTGTGAAAATCATATAGAAATTTAGATGAATCTGTTACATTTAGCATACACATCTTTGGGTTATTAAAAACCGGGAACTTTTGGTAAGCTAATGAATACAGGACTAATTTACTGAAATTCGTGGCAGTCATTCTTTGTTGCTGGCGTGAGGAATCGACAATAAAGATGACGCTACTTGTTGCCCCTTTGATGAAATTTGTAAGGCCACTATGATATTCCAGAATGGAGTTATCTATTTTAGGAGACGAGGAGAATAGCCCATTTTCATTCAGATTCATGGTTTTACTATCCTCTTTAGCCACCCAATTTGGCATTTTTCCACCTAATACAGAATCAATGTTTTTAGAGGAAACGTATTGATCGCTGGTTATTGCCCTAACTTTCAAATTTTCGTCAATCCATACTTCATGTGGGATAGTAGTATGTTTAAAATATTGAGATAATACAATGTCACCTGTTGCAAATACAGTAGAAGAAGCAGTTTGGTAGGCATTTTTCTTGGTTAAGAAGGTTTGAATTAAATTTTTGTTTTCCCCGGTTACAGTAATAATCTGGATCTTGCCTTTGTATCGCTTTTGTAAGGCGAACATTTTAGGCAGGGAACTTACGCAGGGGCCGCACCAGGTGGCCCAAAAATCCAGGATAATCAGTTTTCCTTTGAAATCGCTTAGTCGCGCAGTATCGGATGGGTAATTTAGCAGGTGACCGATGGTTATATCTGGTACTGTATCCCCAACACGTAAAGGGGTTATATGCTGCCCATAAATGTTTAGAGCGGAAATACAGAATACCAAAAGCCAGGAAATATATTTCATGTGGTCAGTTATTGAACAGTTACTGATAAATGCAGTATGACCACTGTATATATGCTAACGGAAGGAAGGAATTGTAATAAAGTCCAAAGTTGTTTATCTTTGGGTGTATTAAAAATGGCAAATAAGGGTAGTTTACCCGGTATTGCATGTTTTATTCACATTAACCTTTAGAAATGGCTACTTCAACGCTGAAAATATTGCGCGAGATCAATGATTACACCCAGGAATATGTAGCTGAGGATATATTGGGTATCAGTCAAAGTACCTATGCAAGACTGGAGCAAGACCCGTCTAAAATTTCCGCAGCACATGCGCAAAGGCTTTGTGATCTATATAATGTTAGTTTAGCTAACCTGCTTTCAGAAGCCACCCCTATTATCACCTTCAGGGATTCCATAAAAGAGAATGAGAAAAATGGAAACGTTGGGTATCAGCACCATAATTCAGGTACAAATAACTTCTACGATGGTGATGTGAAATTGTTACGGGAACAAAATGAAATCCTATTGAAACAAAATGCCGAGCTTATGGAGCTGGTAAAAGTTCTAGGTGGTAAGTTGAATGGTAATATGTAAGCCAATTCCTTGCAAATAGTAAGAATGTAATCAACTGAACTGCTATTTTTCAGATTGTCTTTCAGCAAACTTCGCAAGACTTTCATTGAGCTGAAGGAGAGCCGAGTTTTGCTGCCGCAAGTCTTCAATCTGGGCTTTAAGCCCGTCAGTTTCTTGTTTTCGCAGGTACATTATTTCATCAATTCCACGATCAGTATGGTTGTTGTTAATGTATCCTGAAGCCAAAGAGCCACCAAAGCTACAATTAGTATAAATTACTTCAGCTTGATGATAATGTGAAGTAGTATCTATAACAAATATTTCAAATGGAGCATTATACAAATTGGCAAGTTTTTGAGCTATAAGTCCATTTATTTTCAAACGTCCATTTTCCAGTTCATTGTAGCTTTCCACTGATATACCTAGTGCCTGCGCTGCCTTTTCCTGCGTCCAACCAAAGTGTTCGCGATAAAAAATAAGTCGAAGTGGTATATTCATACTTACTATGATCTTGGTTTCCTTTTACTCTTAGCCTTCACCATGTTTTGACGTATAAAACCGTGCATCACTTCATACTTAACGTCAAAAAATGCCGCTAGGACTTCCGTTTCATTATAGCTAAAGCGTCCTGGATCTTCGATTTTTTTGTCAAAAGCATAAAATTCACCACCAAGAAGATTCTGAATATTTGATTTTGCTACTATAGCAAAAATTTGTGCTAATGTTTTAATAGTTCCAGTTTCCAGCCCTTGTTTGACTATATAAAGTTTGTTAAGCCCTTTTTCTGACTTAAAATATGCGACTATCTCCTCTTTTGATTTTCTCGACATTGTACTTGTTAATAGCAAAAATTAGTAATATCTAAACAAGTATCATTCAAAATATTACATTTATAATCGGTTAGCCTATAATAATAATACTTAGGCTTATAATTATAATCTTTATTTTTGCCGTAAAGCACCCTCAGTTTGCGGAAAATTTCGACGATAGAATCCATTAATTATCCAAGCGATCAAACTTTTCGTATCGCTTTTGACACCTATTACCCAAAACTATGCTTCTTTGCAAATAAGTTACTTAATGATTGGGATGAAGCTGAGGACATTGTAGAAGAGACATTTGTGAAAATTTGGAATAAACAATCTGACTTTAATAGATTTAAAAACATTAAGGCAATCTTATATATATCTGTTAAAAACGCTTGTACAGATGCAATTCGGAAGCGCCAGCGAAACAACCAGGCCAAAGCCAGCCTTAAATATTATTTAGCGGACGAAACAGAATCCTTTGCGCTTACCGAAATCATAAGGGCCGAGATTATTGCGCAGATGCACCGGGAGCTACTGAATTTACCAGTGGAATGCAGGAATGTGATGCACCTTCTATATGAGGAAGGACAATCCACGAAAGAAGCAGCGGAGCAACTTGGCTTAAACGTAAGCACAATACGGAGCCATAAAGCCAAAGGGCTGCAAATTCTTCGCAAAAGGCTTGGTATTATTTCCATACTCAACTATATTCTGCTTTCAGTCTCTATAGAAACATCCATTGCCGCGCTTTTATTCACTACCTTACTCTAGGAAAAAAATGTCGTTGAGCGTGGACGCTTTTTGCATTTCATCGTCTTTATAGTGTATATCACTGTCTGTTCAACGGAAGGAAGCCTTAACAGATAATATTATGCAAAGCGAAAAAGATAGGATGAAGCACAGCTTTCGTGTGTCTGAGCTGATAATAAAATATCAGAAAGGCACCCTGTCGGAATCTGAAAAAGAAGAACTTTCTGTATGGGTTGATGCAAGCGACAAAACCCAATTCCTTAGAGAAATGACTACGGGTAAAATACTGGAAAAGGATCTTGAAGAATATGCCAGGGCTAACACGGAAAAAGGTTATTCACGGGTTATAAATAAACTGGAAAAAAAAGCACGATTAGGCATAGCCCAGTATAACTTAATTTTCAAAGTGGCAGCCGTAGTGCTGGTATTGCTTTCTGGATTAGTGTACTTATTAAGCAGGCATAAACCATCTACTAACCAACAACTGATTGCTCTATCAGACAGTAACCTAATTGTTCCTGGGAGCAAAAAGGCAAGGTTAATATATGTAGATGGAGAAATACTTTTAGAACAGGGAAAGGACACAACCTTTACCAACGACACACTAACAGTCATAAACAGTGCCGACGGTATTGTTTCATACAGAAATGATTTAAAAACGAAGGTGTCAACAACACAATGGAATATACTTGAGGCACCGGCTGGTGGAGGCTATACAATCGTTTTAGAGGATGGTACAAAAGTGTTTCTTAATGCCGCCTCGTCAATTTCTTACCCGGTTCATTTCCTTGCGGGGGAGAGAAATGTATTCTTGCGAGGTGAGGGCTATTTTGAAGTAGCTAAGGACGCCAAAAGGCCATTTATTGTAACAGCTAACAACATATCCATAAAGGCGGTGGGAACAGCTTTTAATGTTGATTGCAAACGATATGCTAATACGAAATCTGTCTTAACGACGGTAACCGAAGGTGCTGTACTGATAGGACGCAGCCACAGCACAACCCTTGTAAAAGCAGGAGAAGTAGCTTTAAGCGATAATTTATTAACGAAGTTTGTTGCCCCTAAAAAGGATATTACAGAATTGATTGCCTGGAAAGAAGGAATGTTTTCTTTCAAATCGGAGAATATTGAAGTTGTGATGCAACAACTTTCCGAATGGTATAATGTAAAGATCGAATACGATAGCACATTTAATCGTCATAAGTATTTCACAGGTGAGATCAAAAGAAGCGTACCATTATCAACCCTGTTGGAAATGATTGAACTTACAGGAATAGCAAAATTTTCACTAAGCCAAAGAACATTGAAGGTATTGCCGAATACCAAATAAAAGGTTCCTTCCCCTTACATTTTTTCATTAAACCATAAAACAGCTGTTATGAGCCATAACACACTGCATGATTGCAGGGTAAGGTCATCCCTATGCCTTGCCAAAAGATCCACTATGTATCTACTGTTTATAATGCTGAGTTTTACCAGCATTACATCATTTGCGAGATTGCAAAATGACACTGCCAGGGTTAGCTTATTTCTGGAAAACCAGCCATTGAAAACAGCGTTGGGGGAAATTAGCCAGCAAACCGATTACCGTTTTATATACGATGATGACTTACTAAAAACCTCTCGTCCTATCACCATCCGGATCAAGGCAGTTCCTGTTATTGACGCACTATCACAGATCTTCAAGAATCAGCCTTTCTACTACCGGGTTATGGCAAAGAATGTGGTTATTACACCATCCAAAAAAGCCAACGCACAGGCGCAGGACATTTGGAATGTTACTGCAAACGATACAATCATTATAAGAAAGGTCATATCCGCCTCCAATAAAATGCCCTTAGCCGGAGCATCCGTTATAGTAAAAGAAACAGGAGCTACTGCCGTAACAGATCATGCAGGTAACTTTCGTATCACTGTTCCGCAAACCGGGGCAACTATCATGATTAGCTTTGTTGGTTACCATGCTTTACAACAGTCCCTTTCACCTGCATCGGAACTACCATCCACATTTGAAATGAAAAGTTCTATCCAGGAAATGCAAATGGTTACAGTAAATACAGGGTATCAGAATATTCCGAAAGAACGCGCAACAGGTTCGTTCGAGATTGTTGATAATAAGCTATTCAACAGAACCGTTACAACAAACGTATTAGAAAGATTGGATGGTGTGGTGCCAGGTTTAATATTCAACCGATCTATTGTAACAGGAAACAATCGCGGAACTGACATTAACATTCGAGGGATTAGCAGCATAAATACCAGTACACAGCCTCTCATAGTGTTAGATAATTTTCCATATACAGGAGATTTATCTACAATTAATCCAAACGATGTTCAGGACATAACAGTTTTAAAAGATGCTGCTGCGGCTTCTATTTGGGGGGCAAAAGCTGGTAATGGAGTAATTGTAATTACTACCAAATCAGGCAGGTACAACCAAAAAATGACTGTCAATATCAATAATAACGTGACTATCGTTAACAAACCTGATTTATATTATATCCCTCGTTTCACTTCGTCCGCATTTATTGACCTGGAAACATTTTTATTTAAAAACGGGGCGTTTAATTCTGATCTCAACAATACGACAACCTTTGTGCCTTATTCGCCTGTAGTGGATATTTTAAACAAACGTAGGTTGGGGCAAATTTCCGAATCAGATTCGGCTACTCAAATTGACGCTTTAAGGGGAAATGATATTAGAAAGGACTTTCTTAAGTATGTTTATCGAAAAGCTATCTATCAGCAATACGCTGTTTCTGTCTCAGGTGGTACAAGCAATATCAGTTACCTTTTTTCCGTTGGCTATGATAAAAATATCACAACACTTGTTGGGAATAGGCAAGACAGGCTTTCCGTGAGATCACAAGCCAATATTAAGCCGTTAAGAAATTTAAGCCTTCAAGTGGGTTTAGGCTATACACATTCGGAAAGTATTAATAACAGTATTGGTGAATTTGGGAGCTTTTATACGGGTGGAAAATCTCTATATCCTTATGCCAGGCTAGCCGACGATCAAGGCAATAGCATGGCGATAGACAAGGATTACACCTATCATTTTACTGATACAGTAGGCAGTGGAAAGCTGCTAAATTGGAAGTACCGCCCTTTAGATGAGAGAAATTACAGTGATAAGACCACTAACTTAAAAAATCTCCTAATTCAGTTAGCTGCCAATTATAGTATTACTCCGTCATTTACCGCAGATCTGAAGTATCAATTTGAAATGCAGGACAATATTGGCAGGAACTATTACAACGAGCAATCCTATAATGTACGGAACCTGATAAACCTATTTACTCCCACCGGAGGCAGCGCGTCGGTAAATTCCGGTATTCCTAATGGGGGAATACTCGATTTAAGTAACATCAATTTAGCTACCCAGAATCTTAGGGGGCAGCTGAATTTCAATAAACAGGTAAGAAAAAAGGGATTCCTCACAGCAATAGCTGGGGGCGAAATAAGGCAAAGCCATGTAACTTCAAATAGTGGACGTACATACGGATACAACGCTGATGTGATTAGCTTTAGAAATGTGAATTATGCTACACCATACCCCACCTATCTTGGGATTCAGGGAAATAGCCTGTTTATTCCTAACACTATTTTTTTTAGTGACAACCTGGATCGTTTTGTATCGCTATATGCAAATGCCGCTTTCGACTATGATAAGAAATATATCATATCTGCGAGTGCCAGAAGGGATGCAAGTAATTTGTTTGGAGTAGCTACAAATAATAAATGGAAACCACTCTGGTCAGTAGGCGCAGCTTGGAACTTAACAAATGAAGAGTTCTTTCATAATCCGGTCTTTTCCTTGCTCAAAATCAGGGCTACTTATGGGTACAGTGGAAATGTAAATAACACTGTAACTGGCGTGTTAACCATTCAATCGGGAGTATTAAATACATTTACCAACACAACAACATATTCTGTAAAACAAGCACCAAACCCAAATCTGCGATGGGAAAAGGTCGCAACGACAAATATCGGAATAGACTTCGCCACCAGGAATACGAAATTTGCAGGAAGCATAGAATTTTATTCCAAAAAGTCCACCGACTTAATAAGTCCTGTTCCTACTGACATTACTTCAGGTTACACAACCCTAACAGTTAATAGCGCGAATCTTCAAGTAAAAGGAGTGGATCTTAATTTAAAAACAATTAATGTAGACAAAGCAGTAAAATGGCAAACGAATTGGCTGTTTTCTTACAATACCTATAAACTCACCAAGTACCTATACAAACGGTCTTCCTTAGCGGGTTTGTATTTGGGCATCGGCCTTATGAATCCAATTGAAGGTCAAAATCCCTACCAGATCGGTGCCTGGAAGTGGGGAGGACTTGACCACAACACAGGTGATCCAATAGGCTTTGTAGATGGGAAAGCCACTAAAAATTATGATTCCATATACAACTATGCTGGTAAAAATGATATTTCCTTTCATGGCTCTGCACGCCCTCTGTATTTTGGCTCATTCATTAATACAGTCAGCTGGAAAAACCTTTCGGTATCTCTTAATATAACATATAGGCTGAAATACTATTTCCTTAAAAATAACTCAATTCAGTACAATGCACTATTTACAGGATATGCACAAAACGGCTATGGTGATTATGTAAATCGATGGCAGAAACCAGGTGACGAGCTGCATACAAATGTACCTTCAATGGTATATCCTGCAATTGCTAACAGGGATAATTTCTACTACAATTCAGAAGTAAACGTGTTTAAAGGAGACAATATTCGACTACAGGATATAAACCTTTCATATGGGCTTAATACACATAGTGAGTGGCTAAAAAGTTTGAATCTATATCTATATCTTAATAATGTTGGGATACTATGGAAAGCTAATAAGGCAGGTTTAGATCCGGATTATGGAGTGCCACCACCCAAAAGCATTGCTATTGGATTAAAAGCCACTTTCTAAAACTCAAAAACTTTTATGATGAAGTTATATAAATCTATAATACAACAAGTTTTATTACTCTTCTTGTTGACATACCTTTGGTCATGTAAGAAGTATCTTGATGAATCGCCGGATAAATCCCTGGTAATTCCCACAAAATTTAATGAACTACAAGGCATCCTTGACCTTAATTCGATGTATATAAATTATCCGTGGGCGGGCGAGTTAGCAAATGATAACATATATTTCAGTTATACAGATTGGGCATCAATAACTAATGTGAACGATCAAAATACATACATATGGAATCCCAATACGGACTTATCGCAAAGCTGGACGCTAACCTATGCCCGAATACTGAATGCTAATATTGTATTGTCAGTTATTGATAAATTACAAGACAATACAGCAACAATTGCTGATCGCAATGCAGTTAAGGGTGGCGCACTCTTTTACAGGGCGTACAATTTTTATGAATTAGCCCAATTATTTTCACCTGCATATTCAGTTTCCTCAATGAACTTACCTCTGGGAATACCTCTTAAACTAAGCGCCGATGCTGAAGATGTTACAAAAAGGTCAACGGTTGCAGAAACTTACAACCAGATAATTCGTGATCTTAAAATGGCAATACCACTATTACCCGCATATCAAAGTGTGGCTACGAATCGAACTAGGGCATGTCAGGCCGCTGCTTTCGGACTGTTGGCAAGAACATATCTTTCCATGAGCGACTACGAAAACGCAGGGACATATGCAGATTCATGCTTGCGACTTTATAATACTCTAATTGATTACAATAATTCAAGTTTAGTAAATAGCACGGCAAACGTACCATTTCAAAAATTCAACGGGGAAGTAATTTTTCATGCAGTTTCCTACCAGGTAAATGCTACTAAAAGCAAAGTGGATTCCACACTATATAGCTGGTATGACAGCAACGACATTCGCAAAAAGGCATTTTTTATGACAATTACGGATGGTGGATTTAGATTTAAAGGAAATTACAACGGCACCTCTTATAGCTTACCATTTTGCGGTATTGCAACAGATGAAGTTTACTTAGTGAGAGCTGAATGTTATGCAAGGCAAGGCAAAGTATCAGAGGCGATGAATGATTTGAATAAACTTCTAAATACTAGGTGGCTGTCAAATAAATTTATTCCTATTACAACGTCAGATCCTCAACAAGCATTGGCCATTATTTTACGCGAAAGGCGTAAGGAACTTTGCTTTAGACCGAGCCTTCGTTGGACTGATATACGCAGGCTAAATTTAAGTGGCGATAATTCAATTACAATCACGCGCAATTTGAACGGGCGAATATATACTTTACTACCAAATGATTTAACATACACTTTCCTGATACCGAATGTTGTAATAGATATGAGCGGGATCGAGCAGAACCCTAGATAGTCCAATAGCGTAAGTAAATAAAAAGCAATAAATAAGGCAATATAACCTTATTTATTGCTTTGACTAATAAATGCTGAATACGCTTTAAATTCTATCGTAATAATATTGCTATTGTCTAGTCCATAAATTTACACCGTCTGCTACAGGTACATCCGTGCTTTCCCCATTATTAAGTATAGTGTATAAAGTGCCGGAAATAACTGGTTTTCCTGCGTTGTTTTCTGCGTAAATTTTGCAGATATGGGTCACATCGTCCGGACAGGAAATATCGGAACCGGTTCCATTTGCAAGCATCCAGCTATTAGGGTCAGTACGCGCAGAAGCAGAATTTTCACTCGATTCGCTGATTAAAACAAAATAAGCCGGTGCAAATTTAGCTTTAGCCTTCACTTCTGTTTTAGCTGTGAAAGCGCTTGTCACTAATGCTACTGTGAGTATCAAAATAGCAATCGCCATCGGGAAGAGAAATTTTATCTTACGCATAAAATATAGTTTAAATTGGATTAATATACCTGCTGGCTGAATTGATGAATGGGTGCAGGAATGCCGCATTCTTTGTCCGCAAAGGTTCCGACCACTTTTACTAAGTACCCGGAACCAAACGGTGGATGAAGCCGGATAACCCTGTGTGGTCATTTATTAAGGAAATAAATTGCCTATATGTAGCGATGCCACAGCAATGAACACGAATACGGATTTTTGGAAGTTTACATACAGGAAGCATGATAGTTCAATTTGGTGTTAACAGCGCCTGGCAGCCTTTTTCCGTTCTATATGTATTTCCGTTTCTAGTGTAAATCTCTACACTCCACCGGATAATATCAAGCGCAGAAACAAGGTTTGCACCATCTGGCAAACTATTTTTCACCAATCGCTTAAATACAATGCACCAAAAGGCAAAATCATGCCCTGGAGAGCGAAAAACTCGTATTAAAATTTCAGATATTGCCGCCTCTCTTGCGCCAAAAAGATGGGGTGACACCTACATTACCCTTGAAAGCAGGATCAAATGCGGCGGAGTTTCTAAAACCTACCTTCACGGCTATTTCATCAACACTCATTTGTGGCTCTTCAATCAAAAGTGTTTTCGCCGTTTTTATTCGCTCATATTGGAGAAATTGGCAGGGGGGCATGGCAAAAACCTTTACAAAGTCCGTTTTTAAATCGCGGCTATTGGTGCCGACCATCCTTGCTAGATCGTGATTGGAAACATGACGCGCCACGTCTTGCCGGATGATCTCACGCGCTTGATACATTCGCTCTATCTTATATTCAGGCAAATCAATACCATTGCGCTGTTCTGCTACCTGGATAAGTAAGGTCAATACAGCACTTGCGGCTTTTTTATCGGCAGGCCGTCCTAACAGGTATTCTATAGCGTCTAAAAGCAAAGCACCACTCTGTACCATTGTGTCCAGCAGGAACGCCCGCTTACCTTCCTCAATTTGTCTTAAAAATCTGCCAAGAAGCTCGTTTTCTATGCCTACTGACTTTATAAAGTCAAGGTTGAGACACATATCAAATACAAAATATTCATGACCACTTTTAATATTGAATTTGGTATCTATAACGGGGCAATGAGCAAAGACAAACTGGCCTTGCTTAATATAAAGTTCCCCCAAATCGTATCTGTACCGTATATGCTGCTTCAATACCACTTTAAAGCCGATATATGGCCCTTCACGATGAATGTAAATTTCCTGGTCTGCATTCGGATGGTAAGCTGTCAACCAAAAGCAGTAATCATCCGTCTCATACTTTTGGTAAAATACTTTTGCAAAAGGTTCAATGGCAGTTAAGGCTTTGCTTCCAGGTATTTTTAAATAGGCTAACTCCGCAGGCACTTGGGGCTTGAAATTAAGAGGGCCAAAGGTTGCTGAAACAATGTCCATACACAGGTTTTTGTTTTGGAACAAACAATCGTAAGGGCAGTCATATAATCCGGAATGCTTTGCAACCTCGATTACATTTTTCCCAACTGGGTTCTATGCAGACACAATGTAATATTAATATCTACTTCAAATATTAATAATCCTTAAATGGAAATTAACAAACATTTCTTAGATTATGAGGCAGTTATGTTTAACAGGGGTGTATTAAATCGCCAACCTATTCCTATATTGACAAAAAAAAGCCGCAGATAAACGCCCGGAAAACAGCATTTACTGCGGTAATGTTGCGGCTAAATACGAGCAAACTGGTTGATGCCGTTGATCTATTTATCTTTCCTCAAAATCCGGCAGGTGTACGAACATTGCAGATTATCCAGGTCTACCCCTAATTCAAGGCAGTAATCATACAAAGAATCCAGGTCAAACATCTGCAAATCTTTCCCGCTTATACCATCTGCAAAGGGATTTTCAAATGAAAATAGCTCTCCCTCATTAGTGACTGGCGTTTCAGTCGAACCGACACCTTCAATTTCCCGAATCCGTTTCCCTTTTTCATAAGCCAATAAATAAGAAAAACCATCTTCAGAACGAAAGCTAATCTGGACAAAAAGGGTATCCAGTTCACTGGATAGATACTCTCCCCACTCAAATAACTTTTTAAAGGAATTGTGCCGGATGCAATACCAATTCTCTGAACTTTTAGTTACGGCAAGTATTGTAGGATCTGCGTCCAAAACTAAAGAACACTCCAATTCGGCAGGAACACTGCCGGAATCAATTTCATTTATGCCACTGATCTGCTGTAACGCGCTATACAACTTTTTGCTGTTAGATGTTTTAACATGCAAATGCAATTGGACTGGTTTCATCATGTGCAAAACTTAGGGGGATACAAATGAATGAAAAAAAAATTACTAAACAGGGGCGTTGTTTAATATTAATCTTTATTTAAACCCAAAAATATGCCTTCGCTGGAAAACGAAGGCATCAACCCTAAACCTTTAAAATGCTAATTTATTACACTCTCTTAGAAATCCAAATAAAACAACTCACAAAATACGCATAATACATCTAAAAATGAATTAATTATGCGATCTGATTTTTCGACAATACCCCATTGCTCAGTACGGTTTGGTAAATCGGAATACCGACCGGGTATATTTTCTTCACCGAGGCAATGACCTCTTCCATGTCTTTAGGGGGCATGTTATGGCCTATTATCACCTCAGCCACAGTTTGCGGATCAAATTCACGCAGACGTTCATAATAGATACCTACCCCAACAGTAGCAAACCGAAATTCCTCTTCATGCGACCAGGAGGTTTTCTTATACAGTAGTATATCAATACCATCCCTCTTACCAGTGAAACTGAGCATATAGGGCGCATCATTGTACTCAACCATCGCAGCGGTACAATTCAGCTCCCTGCATAAATCCACAGTGCGAAAGCCTACGCAATAACCAGTATAGTTATCTCCATAATGCTCCCAGGTAGGAACACTCAGCCCGTTTACACTGGTGCTAAATATCCCATAAGGATCGTAATGCTCACGCTTCTCTAACACCGCTCTATTAGCATCAAAATGCCCTTTCGGATTTTCCTTTATTTGATCCCACTTTTCAGTAGCCAATCTCTGTTGTATTTCAGGCGGGTAAAACTGTGTTTCAGGAAACAATTCGTGCATTCCGGCTATTAGCCGCTGATAAAAGGCTTCACTGTTTACTTCGTCTGCATCATAAGCAAATTCAGGCCGAACGTCCAGGGGATCATTAAGATCATAAGGATGCGAAAACCATACCTGCCGTTTAAGATGAAGGTTTTTATGGTTATCGTCTTTCCAGGTTCTATACTTATACACTACAGCTGGGGCATTTTCCCGAATACTTTGTTCTACTTCCTTGAAATCTATATAGGGCTTAGTCATATACCTAATATTTCTCCTAAAGTAAGTAATTCCCGGAAGAAGGAATTTATTTAACCAGCATTGTCTTATCTATTTAGCCGCCGTTGTGTCACTCACTTGTACGGCTGGTTCTCTGTGCATCACAATCATTCCAGCCTTTAATGAATCCGGTAAGGGGCTATAACCCATAATACAATTTAATATGCCAGATGGTAACCTGCGGTTGGTCTGCTCTTTCGTACCCCCTGGGTCGCGAAGGTATTAGCCTATTCCAGCCTACGAACGACTGCGCTCCGTAAACTCCGCTTGCAAGTTTTGTAAAAAAATCTCCAATGCTAACAGCCCCCCTGCGGGGCATTCTATGCGTTGCGCAATAGTATTTTTTTTCAAAATCGTTCTCCGTGCCTCCATAGGCTTAATGGCTGGTCGCTAAGGGTATATGAAAGAGGCGAAGCCGAATGACTGACCCTTTAATTATTTAACAATAAAAATATGCTTTATGACACAGCCAGTTTTATCCACAGTAATGGGCCTATCATGGGAGTTACAACGCAGTAAAAAGTATAACCGTTCGCGTTCCCTTGTTGCAGCATGGGCTATATTCTTAAATGAGGACATAATGGTTTATCGCCTCGTTAAAAAGCACTCCACGCAGTACAAACAGCCTGATATATCAGTTGCCCGATCTCTTACACTTTTTCGTTAATCACATTTTTTAATAACAGTTAATACTTATCAATTATGGAAACTAAAGTAGTAGCCAACATTACAGCCGATGCAATAGTAAACGTATTGGAAGGCGGCAAGTCAGTAGTAAATTTTGATGTTGCAATTAATGATTACTTCCGCAAAAAAGGTGCAAAAGAAAACACCAAAGTAACAACCTATGTGCGCTGTGCCTATTGGAATCACACAGGCATTGCACCCTATCTGAAAAAGGGCGTGTTAGTGGAGATAACAGGACGGGTAGGCACACAAGCCTATTCATCGAAAGATGGTACAGCTAAAGCTGCTTTGACACTTACCGTACAAAATATAAAACTACACGGAAAGCCGGCTAACAGCACGAAGAACGAAGCCGAAACAGCACCGGCAAATATTACCGAGCCTATAGACGATTTACCATTTTAAACCTAAAGGGCGGGGCGTAAGCCCTGCCCCCTAATCACTCATTTATTCAAACTATAAAAATTAATATCATGGCACACAATCTTTTTTTCAACGAGCAAACAGGACAACACAGTTTCTTTTCTGTAAAAGAAAAAGCGTGGCACGGCTTAGGCCAGATTGTACAGGATTACCCCACCAGCGCAGAAGCAATTAAGCACGCCGGTTTGGATTATACGGTAGTTAAAAGGCCCTTGTTTACATACGACAATGCCAACGCTGAAGGCAATGCCGATGATGATATTATCATCCCGGAAATACAAGTACCTAACTATTACGCCACCATGCGCACAGATAATGAAACTGTATTAGGGGTGGTGGGGAAAGATTACCAGATTGTACAAAATACAGATGCCTTTTCCTTTTTTGATGCCATTGTTGGCGGTGATGGCATTCAATATGAAACAGCCGGAGCATTAGGAAATGGTGAACGCATATTTATCACCGCTAAGTTGCCCAACTATATTAAAGTAGGCAGGGAGGATTTAATTGAGCAGTATTTGTTTTTAACCACTTCGCACGATGGTTTTGGAAGTATTACCGCAGCCTTTACACCCGTGCGCATCGTGTGCCAGAATACTTTGAATGCAGCAATGAAAAACTATAGTAATTCTATTAAAATCCGTCATACGATTAACGCCAAAGGAAGATTAGCAGAAGCGCACAAGGTATTAGTCATTAGTAACCAGTTATCAAACCAGATGCAGGACATTTTTAACAACTGGTCAAAGGTGCGTATAACAGATAAAGAGGTTAAGAAACTCATTCAAATGGCTATGGTGCCCAATAAAGAGGCATTGAAAAATTTAACCGAGGGCAAAGATGATGAACTTTCAACCTGCTTTAAAAATATGTGCGATAGTGTTTTTGAATACGCACAAACAAGCCCTACCCAACTGATGGAAACTACAGCCGGAACTGTATTTGGCGCGTACAATTCCGTTACCGGGTACTTCCAGAATGTACGCAATTACAAAGACGATGAAAGCAAATTGAAATCAATTCTTTTCGGTGGCACCGCGCAGGTTCGCGCACAGTCAGCTTTTAACTTATGTGATGCCTTTGCAAAAAAAGGCAGTGATGCACTGATATTGAATTAACACCAATGCGGGGGCGCAGCCGCACAACAAGGGGCGCAACTTTTTTATGAAACAAGAATTTTCAATACAGCCCCTGTTAGAAGAAAAGGATAATAAGGTAAGCGGGCCAATGTCACCCCTTTTATTTGCTGAGGAAATGGCGTTAAAAATGGATTTCAAATTTAACCGGCTGGCAAGGGTTCAGTATGCTAATGACGAAATACACCAACAGTATGAAGGTGATGGACTGACAGGCCACGATACCCTTATTATAGGATGTGCCTATAAAAACGACTTTTGGCTAAGCCTTTGGGTAGATATGGGCGTAGGCGGCCTTCCCGTGGCTATGCGCCACCAATCCGATAATGAAATTACCGTTACCGCTATTTATCACAAAACATCCTTCGCCGCAAAGTTGACAGATACAGAAATTGCCGTGCTTTTCAATCATGTATTTGATAACCCCGGACAAATAGACATTATCAAAGAATAGCAAGCGCATACAGGGGCATGAACAATGCCCCTGCCTTCTAACAATTAAATAGAATTACTATGTCACGTAAAAATAAAATGGAAAGAAAGTTCCTTCGCTTTATAGCCTCTAAACAAATCGTAGATATTGAAACAGCCGAAGGAAACAAAAATGAGTATCCCATCTTGGAACAATACGAAGAGGAAGAAATAACCTTTTTATACGTTTATGGCAATGGCTGGACAATCTTAGAAGTAGTTTCCGATAGGAATAAAAATGAAAGTGATTTTATAGTACCTCATGATTGGGCAGATAGTTATTTTGCTTCATTGGAGAATGCACAGAAAGCCCTTTTTGAATACGTAGTCGAAAATTTTCCGGCACACCTATTTTAAAGGGAAGCCAGCATTTAACAAAAGGGTACACAGGTAGTTAATGTGTAGCGGAACCGCCATGCGCGGGGCCGCTTTTATTTTTTCAAACGCCAAAAATAAAAGCTCCAAAACAAAAAAGCTGATGCCAGATGGAAGTATTCATTTTTTTATTCTGAATCCTTTGCAAGTATTCAAACGCTCTTATTCTTCTTTTGCCGGATCATTCCCTGGCGTCATTCTTTCTAATGCTGCCAACATCCGCTCTATTAAATCACTTCCATTGCTGCATACTTCTAAAGTCTTATAATCCGGGTAAGCGTGATCTACCTGTAAAAACTGTTCCAGCCAGGCAGCTATTTCATCTCTGGTAAGCGGCGTCTTTTTTTCATCGTCATGATATACGCCGATCATTTCAATCAGGCGAACCAGCTCGACAAAATCATCTGGATTAGGTATGCTCCCGATTTTTTCAGGGAGGTCTACTTTTAATGGAAAAGTGGTAGGCATAGAAAAAGATTTTAATTCGTGGATCAAAAACTAAGCCCGGCTAATAGTGCTGTCTATTTTTTTACAATCATTTCCGCTTCCTTCCAAGTATAATACATTTTTTGAATCTGAATGAGAAAAGTTATAATTATTTGGCTGTGCTAAAAATATTAGTATTTTCGTTTGGAAATCCGTCCTTTATGTTCACTCCACCATCGAGAGATTACGAGGAGCCTGCATTTGATTTGGTGAAAATACTGATTACTGACGCTGACAGCACTTTTGCATTTCGTGTCAATACCCGTTTTTTACTTGACGCTCACATCACTGTTGGTTCCGTTGCACTTGTTGATTTTTCTTTAGCTGACCAAGCTAAAGACGGCGATCTGGTACTGGCCCGGATCGACCAGGAAGACCTATTAGGTTTTCTGAGGTTTGAAAAAAATACGCATTGGATATACCCCGCTAACCCGGAGTGTAAGCCGGTGAAGATACCTGACAACTACAGCGCTGTCGTGCGCGGTATTGTAACATATGTAATCAATAACAAAGAAACCTGGAAAGATGTATGCACTGGTAGACGGCAATAGTTTCTATTGCTCATGTGAGCGTGTTTTTAATCCGAAGTTGGTAGGCAAACCAGTTGTAGTATTGAGCAATAATGATGGATGTGCCATTGCCATGAGCGACGAAGCTAAACAAATCGGTATCGTTATGGGAACACCCGCCCATATGATGCAAGATATTATACGAAAACATGATGTTACACTTTGTTCCAGCAACTATACGTTATATGGAGACATGAGCAGGCGTATGATGAACCAGTTCCGCCGGTTTGTACCGCAGCAGGAAATCTATTCCATAGATGAAGCGTTTTTAGATATGAGCGAACTCTACCGTAAAAATTTGCTTTCTCTGGGCATGGAGATCCGGCAGACTGTCCTGCGAAATGTGGGCATACCTACCTGCGTAGGTATTGCACCCACAAAAACATTAGCAAAAATGGCGAATAGGTTTGCAAAAAAACGGCGAAAACATATCGGTGTACATTGGCTGGCTAACAACGACCTCATAGAAGAAGCGCTGTCGGTGACAGCGATTGAGGATGTATGGGGCATTGGCCACAAACATGCCGCCCGGCTTAAAGCGCAAGGGTTTACCACCGCAGCAGATTTTGTTAAAAAGGCATCACCGGATTGGGTGAGGAAAAATATGTCTGTTATAGGTGAGCGACTATTAAAAGAGTTGAAAGGAATACCCTGTATCGAATGGGATTTTGTAACACCTGTGCCGAAAAATGTAGGTACTAGCCGCTCATTTGGCACCCTTCAAACTGACTTTACAATAATTCGTAATGCGCTTGCCAGTCATACTTCAGCATGTGGGATTAAACTACGTGCAAATAATGTCTGCGCATCTTCCATTCACGTTTTTTTACAAACTAATAGATTCAGAACCCAGGACGAACAGTATTCCCACTCGATCACCATCGAATTACCTGTACCCACGAACAATACAAGCGAACTCAGTGCTTATGCAGCTGACGGTTTGAAAAAGATCTTCAAACCAGGATTAAACTACCAGAAAGTAGGTATTAACGCATTAGACCTGGTTCCCGCCGGGCAAATTCAAAATTCATTGTTTGACAATAACAGCTACCGGGAAAAAGCAAATAAGGCGATGGCTGTGATGGATAGTATCAATAACGATAATGGCAGGAATACGGTATTTATCGCAGCGCAGGGAAAGCGTGAGAAATATGCCCTACGGGCAAACTTTCTCTCTAAGCGATTTACTACCCGCTGGAATGAACTGCCGGAGATCTCTTTCATCAATTAATCCGCTTATGTTTAATCCCTTCCTGCAATTTGATCCCCGGCTGATTCAGCGCTTTAGAGAAGCAAATCGCCGCTGGTTGATTAGCCAAAGCTATGACCGTGGTAACAGTGTTATCGGCGCCCAGGATAAGACTGCTCTTTTATTTTCCGATTATCAGGACAAAGGGTTAGCCATTGTCCATTTAGATGCGCTGAAGGCCAAAAAGCTAAAAGATCGGTTTGCAGTATTGATTGACCTGGAATTTGAACAGCACCGCGATAGAATCAAAGCCATCCTACAGCCTGATTCCGGGTATAGCGTTTTCACGTCATACACCTCTGACAATAAGCTGCTGCAAAAGCAACTCGACAATTATCTGGCAAAGCATGTAGAAAGGTATATAAAGGAAGCCACCAGCTGGCGAATATCCCGCGATAGCAGGTTAAGGCCAACATTGCAGGTAATATTTGGAGAGCTATTTGTTACCATAAAGTTTGGACGCGAACAGCGTCAGGTTAGGCTTAGTGACATTGAAAAGTATTAATATGTGTTATGATATTTCCTTTACCGTCGATCTCCCGGAATTAAGGGCGCATTTTCCTGATCTGGTAATGGATGAAAATATTCAATTGAATCTGGAAGCGGCTGAGCATATTTTAGGCCCCGGCTTCCACGGCGAACATGCTATATTATACCGAAACCGCACGGATCATTTAGTACATCTTCGCCTCCATGAATGGGGCGTTATTCCGTTTTATATTAATACACCCGATAAGATCAACGACTTTAAAAAATCACGGAACGGATTTTTAAACGTCAGGGCTGAAAGGATTTTGGATGATAAAACAAGTTACTGGTTCAAGATACGGGAGCGCCGGTGTTTAATCCCGGTTACAGGCATCATAGAACACCGGGAAGTAGTCGGCTTCAAGAACAGCATTCCTTATCTGGTTTGGCCCTGTAGTCAAAAGATTTTTTTCCTACCCGGTCTGTACTCCGTAGCTGCTGTTCCTGACCAGGAAACAGGAGAGCTGATAGAACGACGCACCTTTGCTCTCATTACGCGCCCTGCCAATGAGCTAATGAAAAAAATTCACAATAGTGGTGCTAACCGCTGGCGGATGCCTTTATTCCTGCCGCTGGAGCTTTCACAAACCTGGCTTAATAATACACTCACGGAAACCGAGTACCGGCGCATTCTCAACTATGAAATACCAGCTGAGGATCTTGCCTACCGCACCACCTTTTCTGTGCGCGGCAATAAATTGCGCCCGGATGGATTAAGCAAGATTGCACCGTACTCCTGGAATGAACCACCGCTAGGTACTGCCGATCCCATACCAAAAACAAAATGACAGAACCATTTTTAATAGAATAAAATTATCAAGAAGAAAATTGCCTTGCCTGGGTGTACCTCATATATGCAGATAATACTATGTATCGGATCGAAGCCTTAATGCCCCAGGTATCAATAGTAATTTCCATGAACGATAATTTAGAGTGGGAGTGCGCGGGGAATGTCACCGAAATTTCTCAAATATTAGGAGCTGCAATAGAACATGCAACAAGTTGAACCAGGGAAATTTGTTTTTGCCCCTTTAAAGCCTTTTGATGGCAGCTTTTTTTTTGAATAGACCTGGAAGCCACGCCCATATTTATCCCTTCCTTTTATGGCTTATAAAACTCATTTTAAATCATTGTTGTCCGACTAAAGTCGGGTTAAAATTGTCTATGCCCCTTTACCAGTAAAGGATATACATTGAAAACAACTTATTTCAAAACCAGGGGAAGCTCCCCCACATTTTTATGTCGTAAACGCAAACGATGCATTATGCGTTTTCCTCCATGCCTTATAAGCGTCTTTTATAAACTCCATAAGCGCTACATAACTCATTAAATGCAATCGGATGACCGTAATCATATTGGCAAACGACTTTTTTGTCACTGCTTTTTTACGGATGACAACCATCAGTAGTTGTGCTATCAAAACACAATATACCTGCATCTTGATCGCATTGGGGCTTGCTCCCCAAAAGTATCGCAAGGGAAAGTTCTGCTTGATTTGTTTAAAAAGCAACTCAATCATCCAGCGATTCTTATAAATGGTAGCGATTTGCGAAGCCGGCAAGGTCATATTGTTAGTAATATATACATAGACCTTACCATCTTCAGCGAGAAAAGTAATACGCCTGAGCTTTAACCGCTGCACTACGGCTCCGTTTTCCTTAACACCTACTGTAACCAGTTGCTCTTTTAAAACTCCTTTGGACTTGCGCTTCTTCGTCTTGTCTACCAGGACTTTGGTAACATGAACATCCGCGTTATTACGTTCCCTGGTCACAAACCACACTTTTTGACTTGTCCATTTAGCGAACTGTCCATAGGTCGTATATGCCTTATCAAACACTATCCAGCTATTAGGAACAAGCTTCAGGTGATACAGAAATTTCTGGTCATGTTCCCGGGCTTCTGTCAACCGTACAAATTCGGCAGTTCCACTAAAGGCATCCATCATTGCATGCACTTTAAAACCACCTTTTTTACGCCCGCCATCCAACGGGTTACGACCAACACCGCGAAGTAGCTCACTGAACAGTTGAATAGTACTGCTGTCAATAATCTTTAAGTTACGGATACTTAAGCCCTTTAACCGGCTGTCCGAGATAAAGCTATGGTACTGACTAAGCAATGCGTAGTAAATAGTTTCAAAGACCTGATAGCTACGTTTATTATTGGCATCTGACAGGGTACTGCGCGCCGGAGCCTTATCCAGCCCCAAATGACTTAGCTTTCCCTCACAGGCTAAAAGCCCCTCACTCAACTCCCGCAGGCCATTACAATAGCTAAATATCCCATAGAGTAGACTTATTAAATGAACCCGCAAGGGTAGACGCTTATAGTACCGGTTTGAATTATGTTTTCTGCCTGCTGCATTTATAATACTTTTAGGAATTACGTCTAATATTTGAGATAATACCGGCTGTCCGGGGAATTTCCTATTTTCACCCATAGTTATTTTTGTAGTGTGGTAACTCTAAAATAACTATTACGGGTGGTTCTCACGAACTGCCCTTTTTTATGATCTTTATTTAAAGTTTAGTCGGACAAGAGTGATTTTAAATAGATTCTTATTCCATAGTTCCTGCAAGCTACCAGCTTGCAGATTCCCTAATTGGCTAACCCGTTCGCCTAACACACATCTTGTCTGACATTCTGTAGAACACTACTTTTATCGCTTCACTGAAAACTGAATTGTGAACCAGAAAATGAAGCGTATGTATTTAGTTAACACAAAAGGTAGTGCTTTCGTCAGAGGCGAAAGCACCCATTTTTCCAATCAGGGTAATCGCCCACCTCTCACCGTTGTAGGTTTTATTAGCAATGCCATTTCCACCAGGAGCAATTGTATTCTATTCAGCAACATCACAAGGAAATGGCCCCACATCCAGACATTTTCCATCTATCAGCATCAAGGGCCGGTAAGTTCAATGGATGGCCCTCTTTTCTTCCCGGTCATCTGTACATAGGCTCCATTGGTTTGCCTGGGCCTGTGCCGTTGCGCTCCGATTAGCAGGGGGCCAGCGTAAGGACAGTTCCGAACCTATAAACACGCCGTGCAGCAGCTGAGCGGCCCCCATTCCCGTTGCCTGGATCGCAACGGGCGAGGTGTACGATTGTCGGACAAGTCCTTCAATCGACCTCGCCCGCTATGCCTCCGAAGTCGGCGCGGGGAAGCGGTCACTACGTGCCGCATGTTTCAAATTGCTGCTACCGCAGCGAAATTTTTGTACTTCAAAGTGAAGAAAGATTATGCAGAAGCAAGAGAAAACAAAGTACACGCGCCGTATCACTATCCGTTTAAAACCGGAAGAGTTTACGCGCATTGAAGCGGCAACAAAAGCATCCACACACCGCAAAATCAGCGAATATGCACGCCGCGTTTTATTGAACAAACCTGTTACCGTTAAGTATAGGAATCAATCAGCAGACGAGCTGCTATCTCTACTCAATACGATTAAAAATGAGTTGAGTGCCATCGGCAACAACTTCAACCAATCAGTGCATAAACTGCACACAATGGATACGGTAACAGAGATAAAAAACTGGGCCATCATCAACGAAGCATCAAAAAATATTCTGATGCAAAAGGTTGAAGAAATCCGCATTAAACTCATACAAATCTATGAAGCATGCGCCCGGAATTAAAGTATCCAGACAGCCTTATGAGAGCGGCAAAATACAATGAAAATAAGGTGGAAGAGGGAAAAGCCAAATTACTTATGGCCGCTAATTATCTAAAAAATCCGGATGAATTAAGTTTTAAGGAAAAGCATGATCGGATAAAAGACCTGGTAGATTTAAGTACCGCAGAAAAAAGATTAATTCATCTTTCGCTAAATTTTCATCCCTCCGAAGAGGCACGAATGACGCCGGATTTTCTCAAAAAAATGTCAGAAGAATTTATGCAGAAAATGGGCTTTGGCAACCAGCCCTACTTAGTTTATCAACATTTTGATGCAGGACACCCACACGTCCATATCCTTTCCTCCCTCATTAGAGAGGACGGAACAAGGATAGATACGCACAACCAAGCAAAGAACTTTTCAGAGCCGATACGTAAAGAAATGGAGGCAAAATATGGGCTGGTACCTGCTGATAAAAAGGAAAATGCGCAGACCAAAGAGCAATCTTTAAAGGTGACAGCACAAAAGTTACAGTACGGAAAATCCAGCACGGTTCGCTCAATAACTAATGTATTGGAGCATGTTTTACCACGGTACAAATATTCCTCCTTACAAGAATTAAATACTGTGCTTCGTGAATTTAATGTTGAAGCGGATAGGGGTAACGAAGAATCAAGAGTATATAAAAACCGGGGATTATACTATCGGGCTTTAAATGATGATGGTACGAAAGCTGGTAAGCAAATAAAGGCAAGCAGGATATATTTTCAGCCTACGCTTGATTACCTGGAAAACAAGTTTAAAGAAAATGAGGTTCATCGAGGGGCCAACAAAAGAGCTGTTAAAACTAAAATAGAATGGCAGCTTAATCAGCAACCGAAAAGCATGGAAGCCTTTAAAGAGGGCCTTGAAAAAGAAAGGATTTCGCTCGTAACACATAGAACCAAACAAGGTAATGTATTCGGCTTAACCTTCATTGACCATGAACATGGTGCAATATTTAAAGGCAGTGATATTGATAAAGATTACAGCGCAAAGAAAATTTTGGAACGCCTGGGAATGCAACAAAAGCCTGAACTAGAGACACAGCAGCATCCTAAAAAAGAGAACGCTAGAGAAGAAGTAGCTAATAACAAAACGGTAGAAAAGGCAACTAAAACTCCCGTCCGGCAAGATGAATATTCCACTACTACAAACACAAAAGATAATCATTCCGGTAGGTCTTTCCAATATAAACAAGAAGAAAAATACAGTGACAACAAAGGCAATGATCTTACAAAGGACATAGGCAAGAACGTTGGCAACATGGTAAAGGAAGCCATCGAGCCGGAACAAGACAACCAGTCATTAGACTACGAATTGCGCGAAGAGCAAAGGCGTAGGAAACGTAGAAATCAAGATTTAGAACGTTAAAACAAAGTGTATATGAAAAGTGCAAATGATATAGGACTTAAAAAAATTATTGATCTCACAAGATGGATAAGTGTAGCACTATTACTCCTACACTTCTACTTTTTCTGTTATGGCGCTTTCCGGGAATGGCATTTTACAACGGACGTGACGGAACGGATTTTAGGTAATATCGCAGCTTCCGGGTTATTCAGTAGCCTAAACAAAACAAAACTGTTTTCCCTATTATTTTTAGGTATTTCATTGTTGGGAGCGCAAGGCCGAAAATCGGAAAAGATAGGATACAGAACAGGATTAGCTTATTTACTTTCAGGTTTACTTACCTATTTTATAAGCGCCTTACTATTTCTTACAGATTTACAAGCTACAGTTGTCGCAGTATTTTACATGAGCCTAACAGGCTTAGGTTATATTCTGGTTTTGACAGGAGGAACACTGCTTACAAGAATAATCAAGCTAAAGCTCAAAGGGGACGTTTTCAACAAAGGCAACCAAACGTTTCCCCAGGAGGAAAAAAATTGGGAAAATAAATACAGCTTTAATTTCCCCGCCCGCTATAATCTTAAAGGTAAAATAAGATCCAGTTTCGTGTCAATTGTGAACCCATTTCGCAACCTGCTTCTCCTGGGCCTTCCGGGATCAGGGAAAACATTATGGGGGGTAAAAGAAATCTTGCGGCAGGCAATTTTTAAAGGCTACGCAATTTGTCTGCATGATTTTAAACCGCGTGATCTTACAGATTTTACTTACTCTTATTACCTTCTTTATAAGCATAAATACAAAGTAGAACCGCAGTTTTTTGTATTGTGCTTTGATGAAATTTATCATCGCTGCAATCCATTAATGGTAAAATCTATGGATGATATTTCTGATGCTGCCAGCGCATCCAGAAGCATTTTATTAGGACTTAACCAAGATATGATCGACAAGCAAGGTGAATTTTGGACGGAATCAAGTATTAATTTTGTAACATGCCTAATCTGGTTTTTGCGCCTTTATAAAGATGGCATCTATTGCACATTACCCCATGTAATAGAATTTGCTCAGACAGATTTGCGGATGTTGCTGACGATTTTAAGAGCAGAACCGCAGCTAGAGGCACTTGTAAAACCATTTGTTTCAGCCCTCGAAGAAGATGCGGGAAAGCAACTTGTAGGGCAGATTTCAGGAGCAACAGTGAGTTTAGGAACCCTTTCAACACCTAATCTTTATTACGTGTTATCAGCTGACGATTTTACAATGACTATTAATGATCCGAAGGCACCAAAAATCGTTTGTCTTGTAAATAATCCAATGAAAGCAAACATTTACAGCCCTGTATTTTCCTTATACCTGAATAATCTTCAAAAGCTACTGAGAGAGCAGGACGAACAACCTTCCTTGATAATGTTAGAGGAATTTGCAACTCTTTCCTGGCCTGGGCTTTCCAAATTTTTAGGATATGCCAGATCATATCTGGTGGCGGTAGTAATGGTGCTACAGGACGCAGCACAATTGATCGCAAACTATGGACAGAAGCAGGCCAACGTAATAATGAGTATGGCAGGAAACCTGATTTCAGGGCAAGTAACCGGCCAGAGCGCTAAAGACCTTGCCGATAGGTTTGGTAAGATTATGCAAGACAGGGAAAGTGTCGCCATAAACAGTAGTGATACATCCGTTACCCACTCTAAGCAACTGGACTATGCTATTCCGCAGTCGGTTATTTCCTCATTATCAGCCGGTGAATTTGTAGGAGTGGTTGCAGACAATCCCGATCAGAAAATCGAGCATAAAATGTTCCATTCTGAATTTATTTTGGATGAAAAGCGTATAAAAAAGAGCATGCCTGCGTATAAGAACCCACCTAAACCTACCGTTGATAATAAAACAATATTAGAGGTTTTTGCTAAAATTAAAAAAGACATTCGCAACCTGGTTGCTGATGAAAGAGAGCGAATTTTAAGTACGCCTGAGCTAAAAGCGCTAATTATACCAGATAAAAAGTAGCACAATAATGATTGGAAATGCGGTCGTTTTGAAGGCTGCATTTCCAACCTTCAATAGTTTTTAAGTCCTACAGTTTGTATCGCACAATCATTCTTTCAATTCCTACCACACCAGTCAGGAAAGATGTACTTATGAAAAGCGGCCAGAAATTAGGCCATTTTACCGGTACGACCTCACTATATAAGAAAGCCACGGTGGTATAAAATGCTATAAAAACAAGGAGATGTATGGCTATTATCCTTCCTATTTTTTTTGCCTTCGCATTTGTAAGGGGTTTTATTACTTCAATGACGTACAAGCTCAATAACATTATCCCTGATGCCAGAATCATTATAAAGACAAAAAATGTGCTTTCCCATTTCAGGACATTGCCATTTAATATTGAACAGGCTACATAAAGGATAATAAAAAAATCGAAGCATTTGGTCAAAATGCCTGCTTTTTGCTGTTGCCATACCAATTGGATAATTGATTTTATATAAGGCAACTCCCGTCGCATTGCCCAATAACCATAACTGGTTTTCCGCTGAAATTTCAGTATGCACCTTTTCATGAATGATTGCTACTAGCAAAAAAATTTTTGCCATTAACAATATCTGTTTACCTGTCAGCATAATAAATAGTAAAAATGGATAATTTATGTGGAAATGAATTAATTGCTCTTGACAGTCGAAAATCACTAAATTTAGACTGAACACATTAAAATTGTACGATGATCCCTGACAAATTATTCAAAGCACTTCTGCACAATTGCCCAGGCTATGAGACTTTTTTGAAAGGTAATAGCTTGGAGCCAGGGTATAAACCAGATTTCGTTCTGAAGTGCAAAGATGACTACATCATACTGGAGAGTGAAAATTCTTCCAGTCGCAAAACTTTTGTCGGCGGAATGATGAAAGCTGCGCACTTTTTACAGGGAACTCGTACAGGCATGTTAATATTCGTAATCGTTCCAAAGGAAAATACATCTGTAACCGCAATAGCAAGGCATTTAAAATCATATCTCAAATGGATTGAGGACAAAACAAATCTTCGTGATGTTTATGTTATAGCTGCGGAGCATTACTATGATAAAAAAGAAGTTTTAATGTTGGGTGATACAAAATTCAAAAAAATTGCGGTGCGGGTATGATTTATAAACTCGATTATTTACCTAGTTCAATATTTCGTTAACGGTTTGCTCAGCAATATCCTGTAATCGGCTTACCTTCTCTAATAAAAGTTCTGTATAACCTTCTTTAATCTCATAATGATCTTCATACCTGGTTCCTAAATAAGCATTTTCAATGACATCTAATAACCTTCTTTCTTGCGGCGTATCGTCAGTGAAAACTAAATTCAGTTCCGGTGCAGATCTTCTTACGTATTTTCGCATGCTCCTGATCTGATGTGTTCTTTTTTCATAATAATCCAGGCTTTTCATTACAGCCCTATAAGTTAGTTCTATCGCCTGGTGCAACATAAAAAGTACCAATGTGGTATCGTCCGAAGAATGCAGAAAAGAGGCACACTGATAGAAATTTTTTGCTCTTTTGAATTGACTTGCGAAGTTTTCTTTTTGCTTATTTTTCATTTCCGTTAGCAGGTCAACCGGCGCAATTGGATAGGTGTTTTTTTTATCGTCGTAGACAATATTTTCAGGAGTGCAGTACAATGAATAGTAAATATGACCTTCTTTTAAACCATCTATTACGGCTGATTCACTTAATAGCGAGCAACACACTCTACTATCTTTAAGGTATGCCATCTCTAAGGTTGGTTCCAATTCGGTAAATTTAATATTGCAGCTTGATGGAATTACGATTAATAAATCAATAAATCCAGTAGCATCGGAACCCTTAAATGGTTTGTGCTTTAGCATGTATATTTTAGCTGGTGAGATGGCTGAAACAATGAGTTGAATAATCGGCGTTAATTTATCGGCTTCCTCCGGAATATTTTCTATTATGCCTTTTAACTTATCTTTCCATTCATTTATGGACAATCCTTCATTGTCCATTCCTAAATAAAAATGATTAGTTATTATATTGTGGCTGCTACCGCCACTGTAGCTTGTGTTCATGCTATACATTTAGAATGATTCGATTTTCTTAGGTTAATTTTATTTACTTATGACCTGATAACACTTTTTTAGTGGATCTAAAAAAGTCTGCTTGAACATATTTCTATGCTCTTTGAAAACGTTTACTTTGTTCTCATAATTTCTTATGAACTCACACGCGGCAATATCACGTATAGATGGCAACATATATACAGTTTCACTCTCAAAGTGATGAATGAAAAACACACCAAAAGATATATAGGAATTTAATATTTTATTTCGTACAACTAGCTTTGGAACCAGTTGTTGATAATCACCCTTATCACTCAATTGAAAGTGAATTTGCGGGCTATCACTGCTAATCTTTACGGGCCTTGCATTCTTTTTTATAGCCTTTTGCTTCCGATTACTATATCTGTAACCCCAATATTTATAAAGGAAGCGTTCACTTTCTAATAACGATACAGCAGTTTTCCAGTGGGTATAAATATTATCAAGTAATTCTACATATTTTCTTTCTTCTCCAAATTCAAATAATTCTCCGGTTATGTCCTTGCTAAGTTCACGAATTATAAAACATATCTTATTTAATGCTTTCTGATTTTCAGTAAGTGTAATGGAGTAGTCATGGTCTTCTTTTATAGGGAAGTTGTCAAAGCCTATAACATTTGTTCCTTCTTTGTTCAACTTACCCTCACAGGGTAAAAGGATTGGCAATTTTTGAAACCTGTTAGGTTGTATTATCAAATAGGTAACTGTTTTAGTTCTGTCCTCAGTTCCTTGATTATCGCATCTTAAATTCAAAATATTATTAATACCCTCAAACCCTTTGCTCAATGAGCTATTATATACACAACCAGATAATTTGTTAATGATTTCCAAACCATAATGTGAGTTCTTTATTTGGAAATACTTTTTATGTTTAATAGCGGTTTCATAAATCCCTTTAGGTGTAAACTGATTCAGGAAATTTCTATTACCGTAACTTAGCAATCTATCAAATGTTCCATATACGTGTGTACATATATGGTAATCCTTGTTTTTACAGGAGCAATGCAGACCAATCTTATTTTTTTCCAACTTTATAGAAATAACATATTTTTCCTTCTCTTTTGATGTACTGATTTTGAGAATCCCACTTCTACTAAAGTTTATAAACGTGATTGCGGGGTAAAACCAGGTACTTCGCTTCTTTATCAAAGGATCGGTATTATTGTTCAGAACATCTAAGGTTAGCTGATAGTCCTCATTGTCTAATGGGATATAATAAAATGGATTCAGAGAAGGCAGGCTACTAACTGAGCTGCTTTTACTTTTTTTTGCCATAAGCGTTTGTTTTATTACTAGGTTGCAGTATTATTGCTTGACAATCAATGAAATGGAACTTATCGGGTTTCTCTTCATCGAATACGATGGCAAGTTGCCGCTTTTTTTTAATCTCGATTTCTTATGTCGATTGGTTTTACTTATATTAATCCGTTATTTCACTTTAATATCAACCTAATTACTTATAGATATGGAAGAAAATCTGACCGTACTGGAAAATAAAATGGTAGGCGTTAATATATCTCTCTTTCGCAAAGCCAGAGGGTATAAAGCGGAATACGTTGCGGACGAGCTTGATATGTCGGAAGCTAACTATTTGAAATATGAGCGTGGTGAACACCAGCTTACAATTCCTTTTATCCAGAAAGTTGCAATAGTTTTAAAAGTTGATCCTATTAAGCTAATGACAACTACTCCAAGCATTTTACTTGATAAGATTACCAACTCTCCGAATGCAGGTGTTGGTAATTACATTGGTGGAGATCTGAATACTATGGATGAAAAAACGCAGGAATTACTTAATAGAGCTATCGAATCAACTTTACAGGTTAACGATAATCTCGTGAAGTTGCTCGAAAAGTTAAGTAGAGAGCAAAGTCCAAATGCATCTTAAAATAATATTTTAAAGTCTATAACATATTATCGCTGGTAATCCTATTGAGTAACAACATTAGATAATTATTGAGGTATTAGTCCATGAATTTTCATTTTTGTCTCTAATTTTGAATTGAATCTATGTTTCCTTATGGACGATGAAAAAATACGCAGCTACAATTTATTTAGGAGGCTTTGTAACCAAAATGCAGAATCCTCTTTAAAAGCAGCGGAATTATTAAAAGGCAATAAAGTCAATCATATTGTTTATCACCTTTCTATCCTTGCTTTGGAAGAAATAGGTAAAATATTTATCTATTATTGTAATTTAAACTCAAGTGATAAATGGGATTCAGATAAAAGAACAATTCCTTTAGACGATCATATCAAGAAATTGTTTTGGTCTATCTGGTTACCAGCATTAACTAACGAAATAATAACCAATGACCAGCTTGGAGAAATTACCTCGATGGCAACTCAATTACATGAAAGACGACTTCATTCTTTATATACGGACTTATCCGACACTCAAAACGCTGCTGATAAAATTGGTGATGATGAAGCTGAACAAGTATACCAATTTGCTAAATCTAGGCTTGATTTATCTCAACTTGAAGGGGATGTTGATATAAATTCAAAACCCAACGAATTGCTTATTTGGTTTAATTCTATATCGAACGATGAAGATAAAAGGAAATTTATTTTTGGATCAGAAGCTCAACAAAAATTAGTGGATTTAGGTACTCCTGGATTATGGATTGGTTGGTTAAAGAGCCATTTTGACCAGCAGGAGTTCGATTTAAGAACTTTGGCAGAAAGTGAAATTGCGAGGGAGCGACCCACAGATGATAAAAAATTTGAACCTAAATGGCGAATGCGGATAAAATTGGATAGCCAGTCGCACTCAATTAGGCATAATGTTGTTACATCATTTAACAGCAAGTACCATGAAATTAAACTAACTCGTGGAGCAACGCCCCATGTTCTATTCGTGGATTTTACTTTTGAAAAAAGTGTCACATTGCATGATCTTTGGGATTGCGGCTTTCTTCATACCAAATTGTTTGTTGCAGCTCTAAACATTGGCTCCAACGGATTCATATATTGGAATTTACCACTTGATTTAGACAAATATTATGAAAATATCACAGATCTTGATAACAACAATAAATTGACACTCAAATTAGCTTCAAAATTGGCTGTTGCCTGGCAAGCCGAGCAGATGACATTAACTGAGGAAGAGTTACATTTGAGTAAGCTAACCTTTGATTATTTGCTTGACCCTTTGCATAAAGATGATACCGATTTTATAACGGATTACCTCAATGCCCTTGCTATTCTTGCTAAAAGTGACATTCATTGTCGGCTTGAAATGCAATCCTTCGGGATGTTTTACAGCGCGTTCAAAAAAGCAGTTACCCGCTACCAATGTTGCGCAGAGCCTGAAATAAAGGTAGTTGGCTACAGCCAACTACAAGGTGTTTTAAAAAATAAAGATGCATTCGATAACATTATTGATATTGGGCTTACCCTTGCAAGTGAACATCATGTTATAACATTAAAAGAAGTATTTGCAATGAAACAATATTGCGGGGCTTATATTTTAACATTGGCTGTCAGAAAGTTAATGGGTGACATGAACTTAAAAATAACCCAGGATCTCACTAAATAACTGATGAACTTTACTGTGCGAATAAATGACACCTATAACATATTGTAAAAATTTCATTTATGACCTTTTAACCTTTTAAAAAGCTGCAAAAATGTCGTATTCTTGTGATCTAAGAAAAGCCGGTTTGAATTTAACTTATTTCATTCAAAAGTATAATAAAGGAGGCTAGGGGTTCGATAGGTATCTCCTCAACTCCACATTTCTTTGTAAATGAGTATTTTATTAAGCCTGTAGGTTGCTCCTATGGGCTTTTTTATTGGGCACTTTATATCAGCCTTTTTAAGTGGCACCGGCGGTGATTTCATTACTACGTCAATATATCCTAATCCAGTTTAATTCTTTTAAGAGACAAGAGATTATACAATGACCGCACTTCAATATCGTAAGCATTGAGACGTTTCTTTTCAGGGTTTGTTTCAATATAAATTTGGCAATTGTCCTTTAAGTTTAGCGGAACCTGACCTCCTTCACACAACTTTTTAGCTACGTCCAAATTTGACAAATTATCGAGATCTTTTTCCAGAAACTCTAGCTAACACCGGCAGGCCTGCTACAAGTTTGTGAAATTTTACACCTTACAATGTTATAGTATAGCTTTTGAGAAGCGCCTTACGAAATATTATTTGAGAGATTGTAATGATACATCTCTTTCAAAACAATTGTTTCTTCCTCTAACCATAAATCTTCTTTTATAAGTTTAGCTATCAACTCTTGCTCGTTTGCTGAAAACAGGCTTTTATTTAGCCCGGAAAAATCCTCCTTGTAGTTCCATTTGCTTTTGTGCATAAATGAACTCGTTGGTAGGTAATGATGCGGCGGCGGAGGTGTCAGTATTTTAATCATTGCTCCACGGCTTTCTAATCTACTCTTCACGCGTTGAAATATCCGCAGCCCATCAAAATCCCAGTCACAACTATAATAGACCGGATAGGACAGCTCCATTTCATCAATATCCTTCAAAATGGCAACATTATTGCCTCCAACATGCCACAGCTTAACTTCCAACTCCTTAGCGTTCCAGGGCTGTTTCAGGAAAGACTTATTCTCACAAAGAATTATTGCTTTCGGCTTAGGGCAATCGACGACCAGTCGATATTGCAAGTCCTTTGATGCCTGCGGAAATTCGTCTACTTCCAAAATTTTCAATACCGCATTACGCACGCTATCCCTATGCTTCAAATACTTGGATCCTCCCGCATGCTCAAATATTTTACCAGAAAAATCTTCAATATTTAACAAGTTACGCTTCAATTCATCTTTGCTTTCATAAATAACCATCAAAGTACGGATATCTTCTTCGGTGAAATTTTTACCGCCATCCGGACGGATGTCTACGCGGGTAAGAAAATCGTAATAATATTGATATACGCACTGAAAATTTTCTTCATAATATGCCTCATAACCATCTTGCGCCACCAGGATCGTATTATTGCCTTTCTTTTGCGCAATAAGATCTGTCTGCGACATCAGGTATCGTATAAAATCCACCTCCTGAATTTTAGCAGCAGTCTTCTTTTTCTCATATAAGTCATGCAAGGCCTTGAGAAGCGGCCATGTAAAATCTGGATTGTTAGGTAGCCTATTCAAAGATTTCATTTATATTTTCAGTTAATTGACCATCATGGAAAATGCCTAATGGCGGCACATAAGTTGAACCCGTAGAATCCTTGTTGTCATGCATGATATAGATATATTGCCCATCATTGTTGATATCGCCGGCGGTATCGATAGACATGGTTATGATTTGGTAGCCCTCTTTCTTTGCCAGAGCATGCAACATTTCATAATTACCACCCAAGCCTTCCGCTTCGTCAATCGGCATCACGCGTATGCCAACGTGCTCTTTATCTTCGATCAGCGACAACCGAGCCAGGCAAAGCAGCGCATTGGCCGTATAGGTTTGTCCATTGCTGCCCGAATTGCTCTGTCCGTTTTCCAGCTTGATCTCAAAAAGCAGGTCAAAATAAGAGCGTGGGTTCAGCAGGTCTTCTATTTTAGCGTTCCTGTCACCATTGGCTTCCCGAAAAACACTGAGCATGATCTCGCTAATATCCTGCTTATGGGCAGACGCAAACAAGCCCACTTCCTGCATTTCATGGGTCAAGCGTTTTCTGAAAATCTTCATCCAATCTTCCGGGTATCCCGGCGCGGGCTTATGTTGCAAGGTGGCATAATTGCCGCCTGTAATTTCATTACTGGATAAGTACCGGGCTATCCGTTGCACTTTGGTCAGGTATTCATTGTAAGCTTTATGTACTTCGCTAAATACGTTGTGGAGTATCTCTATCTTTCTTGACCCGATACTTTGCAGATCATTGGCCAGCTCCGTAAGCCTTTTCTCAATCTGCTCACCGATAAGTTCTTCCTGAAGTTGCTGTGTAGGAAAAATGGTAGGCAATAATTTGTGCGCCAGCACGCCCACTGAATAATCTTTCAAAATTGTCTTGTCTTCAATTTCATTACTGGCCGAATCATAAGATTCCATAAATTTAATTCCCGCCCTGTTGCTTTGGTTTTCGTCTGGCTCCTGGTCTATTTTAACAGCATCCTGATCTGCCACAAACTCGCGATGATGTTCGGCCAAAAATTTCATTTTTGATTCATTAAGTTTCTCCAGGCTTGATATACATCGCTCCTTTTTCTGGTCCCGAAGTCTTGCTGCATCTTTATATTCAGCTTCTGTATTGGTATTCATCTCGTGTAATTTGTTCATAGCAGGATTAGTGCTGAAAAGATCTGTTTCCAATTTTTGTATTCGCTGCAACGAAACAGTTTTGGTTATTATAAGCTCATCTAGCGCATTTCCAGCAAGTAGCAAATCCCCTTCTAGTTCCTGCAACAACTGTTCGAAATCAGTACCACCATATTGATCAATCATATGACGTTCAACTTCTTCGATCTTCTCTTTAGCATCCCCATCAGCCCGTCTTATTAGTGTATAATTATCAAGCGCAATACCATAAGCCTTCTCCTCTTTCTCATAGTCGGCCAGGTGTTGTTCCGAATTTTTAAAGGCCGAAAGATACTGCTCCAATTCCGGCGGCGTTAAATGTGCTATATCGTCCGTTGCTGCAAATAGCTCACTTGGGTTGGTTTTGTATAAAGTAATTGCCTTTTCTAATGCCGGATAGCCTTCCAGTTTTTCTCTCAGGTTCTTTAATTGCTCATATTCCCCTGTTAAAGTATCAAGCTGTTGCTTCAGGGCCTTTAATGGCACACGATCCAGCTTGATTTGATCGGCAGGCACATTGAGATGCTGTTCCGATACATAGGTTATATATTCATAGAGACCATTTAATTCCAACCAGAATCCCCCATCATCTGCTTTGACGATGGTCGGATTTTTAAATAGCCTTTCGGGAAAGGGTAGATATCGCTTCTGCGGCGGAATGGGAGCGGTCCTTGATAGCGGTTGGTAATGAAACAACAAACTTTCCTGTTCTATACTCAGGGGCAATGCAAGCTGCGCTATAGCCCAATGCGCGAGCGATGCTGGATTGTCGAGATCCGAAAACAGTAACTGAACCTCCTTATTAGTGATAGCATCCTCTAGTTTCTTCAGCTTTTGCAAAGTATTATATCGCGCCGTTACATAGTCCTCCTGATACCAATCCGATTGTTTGAATTCACTCTGCAGCCTGTGTGCATGAAGATAACCCTCAAACGCTTTAAGCGTTTCCGCATCCGTTAGCTTGCTGCGCTCTTCCGAATACCATTGCCGGATGGACTCCGAGTCCTTCCGATCCTCGGTCAACCAACTGTTTACTTTATCAATAAGCTCCTTATATCTCGTGCTCCCGTCCAGCAGTTTTTTTGCATTGTCTTTTTGTGCTTCAAGCATTGCAGTATCCTGTTCTGCATTGTTGCGCTTGTTTCTTAATTTCTTTATTGCGTCATACCTGCCCGCTATGTCCGCTTTTTTCCTGGCGGCCAACCTTTTTGCAACCAAAAACTTCCGGGCGCTGCTTACTTGATAGACTTTCTCCGCTTGTTCCAATTCTTGGGCAGCATGGGCATTTTCCCGGAACCAAAAGCTTGCACTTTCCTGGCTGTGCTGCTTTTTCAAATGATGATAAGCGTTAAAATCAAGCATTACACGTTCTATCTTTTGCTCCTTGTCCTTTATCAGTGCAATCTCCTCTTGCAAACGCTGATGTTGCTGGTGGTCTGTATGAATGTTTTGTAATTCGTCGTTGTACTTTGCCAGCAGCCGCTTTTGGTCCGCGTCGCCAAACAGAAAAGTTTTTAAAGCATCTGAATGGGTAGAAAAGCCTTTGCCCCTGGAAAAAGAACGAATAATGGCTGCGTAGCTTTTCAGGCTTTGCTCATTTTGACTAAGATCTACAGCCAGAATACCGTTATTAAAAAGCAGATGGTAGTACTTCTTATTGCTCACCCTTTTGAGGTAGCCCTTTTCCAAAGCGTTTTTCTCCAGCTTTTCTAAAGTATCTATCTGGCCATCTAACAACAAATCCCTGTAAAAGACGGGCGCGTTCATCGGAGCAAGCGTCTCCTCAAAATCATAACCTGCCTGGACAATAAAAAACAGCATCTGCGTGCTGGAAGATTCCAAGTATCCGCCGAGCGCAATGTATTGGCGTGGTTGTACCTCCACATTGATTAGGATATAACCACGTCCATAGTTGCCTCCCGCACTTTTCAATGCCAGCCCGCTGGTATCCCTGCTTTTTACACCTTCTGTTCCTGACTTAAAAACACCGGAGCCCACCAAAAGCAATTGTATAAAATCAGCGATCAGACTTTTGCCGCTTCCGCTTTCGCCGCTAAAATCTGTACGAAAATCATGAAAACGATAATCGCAATTGAAATGCTGCCTTATATTGAGTGTAGACAGACTGTATATCTTCGGTTGAAACTTAGCCATGCTCCTTGCGCTTTATGATTTCGTCAATCGTTTCAATCTGCGGATAGTAAATCCTTCTTAATCTTTCAAACGAGGGTTGATAAGTAAAATAATCGCTATCGTTTGCATCTTTTTCTATCCAGCCCAACTGGTGAAATTCGGAAAAGGCTTTATGAACCAAGCTATTCAGTTTTCCTTCGTTCATATCCGAACCAGCGTCGCTTTCGATAGACGACACCACGCGTTGCAGCTTATGGAGCAGGTCGTCGTACTCCTGGTACAACAAATTAATGAAATCCGATATTTTGGACAATTCAATATTGCCGTCGAGTTTGAATACCTTGAAAAAGAGCAGCCCTATCAGGACGTATTCAGTTTTTAGATATCCTTTAAAGGAAGGATCGGAAGGTATTTTCCCCCGTGAATTCTCATGAAAATCTAGATAGAAATAAGCGCTCCATCCTTCGCCCTCCTTTTTGAGCAGCATATCAAAAAAATCCTCGTAGTAAGCCTGCAGGCTGTCATAGTATTTATCCAGGAAGGTATAAAGCGCGGCGGGTTTAGGGAAATTGCGCTGCAAGTGCGTGCCCGACCTGAGCTGGTAATCCAGTTTGGCAAAGACGCCTTTGGCTGACCTGTCCGTCATAAATGAATAACGCAGGTTTAGATCTTTTTCAGTATCGTCATATTCCATAGGGAAAGATTTTGATAGTCGGGATCATGATATTCTTGCTGAGCTACCCTTATCGTGTATTGCCGGCCTTTGCATTGCTTCACTAACCTTTGTGCAACCCTTACAGGAATATTCAGGTCGGCCTCCTCGGCAGCCAGTACGTGGAAGAAGAAAGGCGAAAAGTCCAGTTGGCCATCTTGTTCTATCTGCTGCAGTGCCTTTTGGGTCCAATCCTGAATACGCTTCCTTTGCGCCAGCTTCTCGTGATTCTTGGCCATAACCACCCTTGTCTGCTCCATATCTACAGACCGGTCAATGACGGGCAGCGGCGCTCTTCTGCTGAGATCCTTTTCTGTAAGTACACAAAATCTGGGGACAGCTTCTGGAATTTTAATGACGAGCGGCATCACCTCCGCCGGCAATGTCAGTTTTTTGGTTTGACCTTCCTGGCGGGTATAAGTGGCATGGTCGAGCAGGTAGTGAATAAATTGATCCGTTTTGCGGTCAAGCTCCCTTTGGTTAAACTCAAAAATAAACTCCCGTATACCGGGCTTTATTTTATCAATGCGCACACTCACCTGGTCCAGATGGTTGCGCACATGTTCGTTATACCGCATTACCTCGTCGATGCTGTCCAGCAGCTCAAAACATGCAGGATCTTTCAGCATCGGCTCCAAAACATCATCTATATCATAAGTGATACGAAAACCCGCCTTAAGTTCATCTACATGCTGCTTTATACCATCCAGGCCCGCGCTAATGTTATCGATCACCTGCACGATGTTTTCCTGAGGCTGTTTTATTTGGAAACGGAAATCTGCTACTGACTGGCTTACTTGTTGGTCTAATATTTCTATCTGCTTGGCTAACTCAACGCTGCGCTGTTGGAAATGATCGTCTTTCCATATCAATAGGTCGGCCGGCCCCTTCTCAAGGCTTGCGTTCAAGGTTTCCAGCAGATGTTTAAACAGGCGCTCTATCTTGGCCGGATGGTAGCTCTCAGAAAGACGCTTGGATACTTTTTCACAAAACTCTATTCCATAGCTTTTAAACCCGTATAGCTTCCTTTTCCTGTCGCGCCAGAGAAAGAATTCTTGTAGGCGCAGGATAACGTTATTGTTGCGATTACTCTCTTCTCGTAGTCCCGAACTGCCTAGATCGCTCAGTACCTTATTGATCACCTGGATGATCTGGTCTTCCGTAAATTCCTGCTGCCCGTATTTTTGATACAGCGCAAGAATGACGAGCCCGTCTTCCTTATTGGGAATAAGCAGATGATAGCGGGGCTTGGCTTCGGAATAGAGATCAATTTCTTTCATGATCAGAAAATGGAATATTTATTCTTTGAGTTTACTTTCTACTAACTTAGTCTTCATAAACCATTGAAAAATAGAGACCAAAACTTTATCATCTATTGGATCTCTGTCGGATATAACGGATGGTCCTTCTTTATGTGGGTTATCTCCATAAAATGCGATCAAATTTTTATTCAGCAAATCAACATCAACAACTTCGTTCACGGCATCGAAGTTGACATTATAAAATCCAGATTTATAGCTACTGCTATTTACTTTTTTGTCCTGAGGATTATAAGAAGAGGCGTTTATGGTAGGAGTGAAAATTTCTAAAACCCTCAGTGCAAATTCATGGTTGTCTCCCCTATCTAAATGTTTGCGCCAAAATATTTTTAAAGCACCCTTTTCCTCATCCCACTTACTCCACCAGGCCAGTAGCCTCCAAAGGTTACCATCCGAAACAAGGGTGAAAAAGTTATCATCTGTCATCTCGTCTTTAAATAAAGTAACAAGATGTTGCTGCATCGCGGTTTTATCCTCATCCGAGAAGATAGCGGTGTCAGGATAATCTTTCTCCCGGTACATGAGCCAATAATGAATCTCCATAGCGTATTCCAAGGATGGAGATGCTGAAAGTAAGTTTAGAACAAGGCTAAGCCTTTTAGGAGCCTTGATGTTCCTTATCAGTCTAGCGATAAGACCTGCCGACTGTGCGTAGGTTGTTGCAAAGTGCATGTCTTCTTCGACTGGAAATGAATGGCCAACGTGTGCTAAAACCTTAGTAAGGTTTTCAGATTGCACTTCATTTATTTCGTGCTCCCGCTGCCTGAATTTCTGCACTAGATCAAAAGCATTATACAGTTCCACTGCCTGGTTGAATTGTGTAACCAGGTGCTCAACGGTATTAATTTGAAGGTCTGCCAGCAGCTGGCCAAAGTAAGTATCAGGCATGTCTCCTTCTTGCACGGTATAAGAAAAATATCGCTCGAAGTATTTTGCCGAGCATATTTTCCGTTCTTTCACCCATCTTGTATAGGTACTGTTAGGGAAGCTAGTATTGCTGTAAACTGCCTTTAATTGTGGAAATAGTTCTTGCAGTACCTGAACAATGGCGCTCCGCTTATCAGCACTATACATCTCAATGGCGCTTGATAGCTTCTTTCTTACTTGGTCGCTTTCCTGCTGCGCATGATTATGTTCCCTGCTTCCGGTTCTTTGTGTAAACAGGTACGCATTTGATCGCATAAAGTCATACAGCTCGGGGTAGAATATCTTTACACCTTCAAGGACAACCAGGTCTCCTGTATTCACTTCTCCTTTCAATAAGGGCAGTGAAAAAGCAAGGGTGTTCGCATACCGGATCGCCATCCTGGGATTATCCATGAAGGGTAAGAATGCTGTATTAAACGCCTCTGTAAAATTGGTTACCTCCTCTTGGCTCAATTCAATTCCGGCCTCTTTCAATACACTGTTGAGCAAGCTGGTAGTATATTGATACAAAGCCTTCTTACTAGCTTTGGGTATTTTTAAGGGCACCTGTATGATCTTTTCCAGGAAATTATAGCCCGCTGCCTTGTTATCACCACCGTATTTTGGCGCTAAAGCTGCGGAGACCATTTCGTCGTCAAAAGAAAGTACGTAAGCTGTCCGGGGGAAGTCGCCTACTAGTTTTACGAGTTTAAAAACGTATTGGATTTCTTGAACATCCAGCCGGTCCATATCATCAACAAAGACAACGATATTCTTGCCCGATTGAACAATCAGATCATCCACCTTCTTTTTCAGTTGTTCTATCGAAATTTCTTTTAATTTATCGCCGAGCTTTTCCAAGCCTTCCGTACCAAAACCGGCAAACTGTGTTACAGAACCAATTGCGCCACTATAGTCACTTAACAAACCACCGATCTTCTCTCTGATCGTTTTGTCTTTTGCTCCCAGCTGCTTAGATATCGAAGCAAAAAAGGATCGCATTAGATGCTGTTCGTCTGAAAATATCCAGGGGTTGAAGTTGATCACTATAGTATCCTCTGGAAGCTCTTGCTGAACAAAATTCATCACCGATGTTTTCCCTTCACCCCATTTACCATACAGTCCCACAATTAATGACTTGTCGATCTTGGGTGTGGCAATGATGGAGGCAATACGTTTTGAAAATTCGTAGCGCTGGAAGCAGTCTTCGGATTTTGTTGATGTGGGTTTGTCTGTGTGCATATAAATGCTAGTTATAATTAATCATTGAGGCGTGGCTATATATCTTTTGCAAAATGAGGTAAGGTTTTCCTTATAATATCTTTAGTGAGTTTAGCTAACGGTCTTCTATGAAAATCTTTTTCATGAAAGTAGTTGCCAAAATAAAACCGGTAGAATTCAGTCCTGTTTGTATGAAGCTGGTTAAAGAAACTTCCTAAAGAACGGGCATGGGCATCGCTTAGACTATCGCATTTGACAATTAATTCGCCCACAACATCCAAATGCGACTGGTAGATTTCATTTAAACGGAACAAGTTGATATTACCTCTATGTTCATTTGGCGTTGGCATAGCAGCCCAAGATGTTTGCCCATACTTTGGATGGGAATCAGGCACATCATTTTTAAGGAATAAATGATAATTGTCCGGATTGCTTTTATCCTTATGAACGTCTTTGATTAGTATATGAAAGGATATATCATCCCCAAATTTATCCATATAAGGATGTAAATGAGTAGCCAATGCCATGGACTTATCTCCTTTTAAGCTGGAATTGCAATAATAACAACTTGGGATTAAGTTGTAAAAACTTAACGCCAATAATGGATGGTCTTTTTGGGAAAAGAAGTGATCGAATGTTGGTCGTATGATTTCTTTCTTTCGCCGGTCTATGACTGTATGAATGTAGATACGATTACAGTACGGGCAGGTGTTGTGTGCAAGTTGACTTGCTATATTATATGCAAAATAATCAAATTGTCTGTAGTCAATAATATAGTTAATAAATGGAGTAACAATGGCTTGGTTGGCAGCAGTTACACCTACCTGGTTCTTAATTTTTGTTTCGATTAAAATAGACTGGTCCGGCATGCATAGGATTAGCTCCTCCAAATTTTTATCATTATCTAAGTAATTTGCTATTGATTCAAAAACAAGGCGATTGGCAGCCACCCACGGATAACAGTTTGCAATAACAACATTTGCATAGTGATGCTGATCTGTTAGTTTACTAGCGGAATTTAGAAATAAATTAGCAAGAGATGTTTTAGACTTACCATTCAATTTATAATCTTTCAAGTCGGCATGTGGGCCATGATTAAACAATACTTCAATAATCTTTTTATAATAACCAGCCCTTCTTATGCACTTTTCTTTTACTTGCAAAAAGTACTCTTGCGCAATTTTTTTCAGGTTAGGATGTTCTATTTTTATCATTTCCCTTTTGTTTTTTTATCTGCTGAAGTAGCTCAATTTCTTCATTTCGTTGAGTAATTATTTGGTCAATGACAGATATGTCTGACTTATCGGCTACCAACTCCAAGATTTTAGATTTTATAAAAGGTTCCCCTATAATATTAATCCTCTTTTTAAACCTGTTTTCAAATTCTTCAAGACTGATAAAATCCCTTGTACCAATTTCTTTTATAAGGTCTTGGATTTTGCGTCTCGAAAATTCTCCCATTAGGCCGTCTTGCAAAAAGAAGGAATCGGTAAATAGCTCATGTATATTCGCACCAAAAGTCTCCTTATTCGACTCCAAACTATCAACTACAACTGTATGATGATTACCCCTCTTTAACAGTACTACACAATGCGGTGGTATATCAGATAAAATAAAAGGGGAATGTGCCGTTATGATAATTTGAACTTGATAAGATGCAAACCTCTCTGAGATAAAATCAACAAAATGATAAACGAACTCTTTTTGCCACTGTGGATGCAGTGCCAGCTCAGCTTCGTCCATCAGAATAAGCAATGGCTTTCGGGATTCAACCTTCATACTATTGAGCCTAGCGAAAACCGTTAGCATAGCATATTCCCCAGAGCTTAAAGACGACTCTCCTTCTGACTGATGACTAAAATAAAAATCCACATAACCAGCTATTCGTTCTGTTTTGTAATACTCCTCAACAAGTTTTTCAAGGTCAGCTTTGTTAGCTTTAGTAAGCACAACGGAAATTAGATTATTTGCTTTTGACACTTTCACGCTTCTCGTATGAACAAATCCACCCAAAAGCTCAAGAAAGGCTTGCATTTGTGATATGCGATCATTCAGAATTGAAAATTGATCTTTCCTTAAGATTGAATAAAATATATCATGCATTTCAGGAACTACAGAATTCTCCGGATGATTTTTGTATTCATTATTTTCGAAATACTCCAAAATCAGACTTGGCACCTTTCCATATGTATCGGCAATAATCTCCGGACCGCTAATAAATTTGATTTCATTTATGAAGTGATACACCGAAGCCAGAAAAACTTGTATCAAGAACTTATTTTTTTTATTCCGAGTAATATTAAAATATTTTTCTGCTGCTCTGGCAATCTTTTCCAGTTCACTTTTAAACTCTTCATTTTCACTAAAAACCAATGAAATATTCAAGTATTCTGGTGGTTTCACTGGGAAAGCATGCCCCTTTGCCTCTTTATAGTTCAACCATCTAAGTAATCTTACAATACGAATGAGCTCTTCCGCAGCAAATGAAGAGAATCGCTGTTGGTAGGTAAGTGCAGTATTAAATGCGTCCTGTCCAGTTCGATTTTGGTAATCAGCATACAAAAGATATTGCGTCGACAAATTTTTTGTCTTACCCAACTGCCCATTTAGATAGTCATGAGAATTATAAGAGGTAGGATTAAATGTATTAGAAAGAAACACAGTTGTTGCATAGTCTCTTATTTTGTTATTATCATTAATTTTTTCAAGTTTTATAGAATTATTTGGAGACGTAATAGTGATGCTAAAATGACTAAAATAATGAATTTTATTATTACGTTTAAAAACGACGATACTCTGTTCATCTTTATGATTATTTATTCCATCAGATAGATATTCAACAATATATCTTAACAATGTTGTTTTTCCGGATCCGTTTTCGCCAATTATAGCAGTAAGACTACTGATACTATCAGCAAAAAAAGATGGGATAAAGTTTTCAGAATTAGTTATCGAAAGTTGCCTCTCAAGTTCATTGAAATGAAATCTGTATTCATTACTAATATTGAGACCAACCTTTTTTATGCCATGATATTCGTTAATCCAAATATATAAAAATTCCATTGTGTTTTATTTTTATCACTTGACAGTATTGTGATCCATTTAAATAATTAAAAGGGAGAAGGGTGCCTTTTACTTCGCAGTGCTGTTAATTGTAAAAACTCCGACGGGTTCCCATTTTTTTGCTCTTGCTTATAATTTGTTCTCTTAGTGCTATAACATAAAACACAACACTTTTTCGCACGGGTTATTCCCACATAATGAAGATTAATATCTTGAACAATGTCTGAAAAACAACTTTTATTATCTTGTATTTCCTTTTTAGGAAGTATCCATTCATACAGATCTAAGTGAAAAACTATGTCAAACTCCAATCCCTTGGATTTATGCAATGTCATTATTTGTATTTCGTTGGCAGCAGCGGGCTTATATGACTCCAGCAACCTAGAGTCTGATAATACTTCCTTCACTAGACCAATGGAATTAGCATTTTTTCCGGTCGGATGAAGGTGTGCTACAATATTTTCCGCTAAGCTGACAGCTGAAACCACATCAAAATGTGGAGCAGCCAATTCCGCTTCTAACCTCCCAATCTGTTTTAAAATTTCTATGACTTTAAAGCGGTTTATATCGGCACTTATGTAGTTTTCGACAAATGCTGTTTTCGACAGCTTTTTGTCAAATACGATTGAAAGTAATTCTCTGAAAAGTCCGGACCATATTGTAAAATCTTCATCCAAGGGAGTTGCTTCAAAATACTTGTGAGGTAGTCCTATATTGTTATGTATCAGTGTACCTGTCCTGCCATTACGAACAAGAATACCTATTTTGTTTTCCTTCTCAACACTATATTTTCCAATATACTGAGCCATTGATTTTCTTAGCCATTCAGCAATTTGAGTTTCATTCCCCTGCACTTTCTTTTCAAAAACATGAATGTCCTTATACGGGAGCAGGTCAGAATCTTCATTTAGTAAAAGAAGAGAATAGTTAATGATAGACGCATCACACCTGTGATTATAATCAAGCGGAAAAAGCGTAAAATCTTCTTTTCTCTTTGCTAAATCGATCAGATAATCGGAACTTTTTCCAGAAAATTTAAAAATGGATTGATTAGCATCGCCTACCGCAATTGCGTATAATCCCAGTTCCTTAATCTTTAAAAAAAGCAGATGTTGCTCCTTACCTGTATCTTGGTATTCATCGATGATTATATATGTATACCTGGCCTTAATGTAGTTACGGCAAGCTTTGCTATTGTCAAATATGTAAATAGACAATAGACCTACTGATTCCAACACAACTTTCCCTTTCAGAAATAATTTCTTTAAAAAGCTAACATGCTCGTGAGGAAGATTCTCTAGGTCAATAGCATCATCCAGCCAGTTAAGTTCTTCCTGAATATTGCCTTCCAGATCACATCTTCTCACAATGCCTACCTCTACTTTAGGAATACCAAAAAGCTGCTTTGCAAACGGGATAACAATTTCAGACAAATAGAATTTGTCCATAGTTCCGAAAAATGAGGCTTTAGGAGCCAGACCTTCTTTTAAGCATCTACTTCTTAACTCATGAGAAGCTTTATTCGTGTACGATATCGCTATTACGCCTTTGATCTCGAGTGTATCCGGGAGTATTTTCTTTATTTTCTCAGACAAAACAAATGTCTTCCCACTACCCGGATTAGCCACAATAACTAAACTACCGGGTGCATCAATAATTTTCTCTTGCTGTACTGTTGGCTTCATACATTATTCTCAATAAGTTTCTTACAAGCAAATAGCGGTTTGGCTAATCCCATTTTTTCCAACACTTTTAATGACTTGAATTGTTTCTGTAAAAACTCAAACATGAATGTTGCTTTTCTTTTCTGCATGAGCTTTAACGCTTCCTGCTTATCATCTACACCGAGATAAGCCAGGATGCTGGCTTCGAGCCCTTGGCCCAACATGTCGTTTTCCAAGTCTTTCTGGGAAATAAAAATATCCCACCGTTCCAGTTCTATTCTAAACTTATTGGCAGCATCTAAATTATTTTCTGGCGGAACTTCTTTAGCAAAACCACTTAATAGTTTCTCATGAGAAGTAATGAGTCTTTCAACGCGTTGATCTCTCTCACAGTTATTCTTATAAATTGATAAAGCCCGCTGCACTCCGGCAAGCCTATATTTTGCCTTTTTAGGTATCTTGAACACATCATTATCTGTCCTGGCTACCCATTCAATCTCTAAGGCGTGCAATATTTTTACAAATGTTTCAAACCCTACACCGTCGGCCATTAGGATACTGATGTTAAGCCTGTCCAAGTCAATTCCCAATTCACGCGCTAAAACTTTATAAAATAGAATTTCAGAAGGCCCTTCCACTAAAAGCACCGCATTGGCAAAAAAGGCTTCCGCTGCTATAACATTTAGTCTATAACCAAAATTGTAAACAGCATCTTCGATGATATGGCTGCAACCGTTGCTGGCAGCTTTTGTACTCTTATCCTTCTGTAATAACCTGACAATCGAATTTGCCGAAAACTCAGATGCAATTTGTGGTGAGTGAGAGGTAATGAAAATTTGCCCTTTTAATGTTCTAATTAGGTATTCAGCCAATTTCCTTTGCTGGTGCGGATGCAGATGCGCTTCCGGTTCTTCAATACAGTAGAAAGTAACTTCTAAAGGATTGTCTTCCTGAATTTCATTTCTGGCTGCCCATAGCGCCAAGAAGATTTGGTTGTTGCGCCCATCTCCCCCTATTGCTAAATTTGCATTGTTGACTTTTGAAGCCAGATGTAAATTTCCGACGAAGCTGTTTACATCAGAACTACCCACATCGAACACAACTTCCTGCCCTGCATGATGAAAGGATAACTCTTGTAACTCTGTATTGATAGCTTCGGTTGCTCTACTAACATAGGAGAGTTTAGATATCTTTTCATTGGTAGAAAGTAGCCCCTTCTCAATTTCTAACAGGCTTTGCTCATCTGTTGTTACCTCTGCACCGGATCTCTTTTCCTGCGCATCTTTCAACAGATTTCGCTTCTCTCGTTTTATATAGCTGTTTAAATCGCGGTTGCTGCTTATATATTTTAGATGAAGCACTTTCCGATAGAATCTCTCCTGTATTTCTTCTAGCTGATCCTCTTGAAACCCGGCGTAAAACTTGTACTCATGGCTTTCTTTCCATGCTTTATAGGATAGGTATAACACACCGTCATCACTAATTTTTCCCGGAAGTTTTGAAAGAACACAATCTTCTGTTACTTCTTCAAATTTAATAGTAATGCTAAGTTCCTTCGTGTCTTCATAACAATAGAAATCGGAATCCTTTGGTTCGATATCCCATTCAGAAAGACTTCGATCCAATAATATGCGCATTGCATATAGCAGATTAGATTTCCCGATATCATTCGTACCAATTATCAGCGTCTTTTCAGAAACATTTATCGTTGAGTTTTTGAAATTTCTAAAGCCTTTAAGATTAAGAGTAGTTATTTTCATATATATCGTTTTGCTGCCTTTTATGGCGATAGAAAATTTTCATGAAAGATGTCTATAAGCGCACACGAGTTTTATTATACATTTACCACCTCCACCTTACTCCTCCCGCTCTGTTGTTTATTCACCTTTATCTGTATGGGTATGCGCTCCGTCATTTCCTGCACGTGAGAGATCACCCCCACCTTACGCCCTTGGTCGTGCAGGCGCTCCAGGGCATCCATAGCTATATTGAGCGTAGCAGGATCAAGCGAACCAAAGCCTTCGTCAATAAACAGCGATTCTACCTGCATTTGGCTACCCGATAACGACGCCAGGCCCAAGGCTAGGGCCAAAGATGCTAAGAAGGATTCGCCGCCGGAAAGAGAATACACAGTGCGTACTTCGTTGCCCATATACTGATCGACCACTTGCAGGCCCAAAGTGCTGGGTATACGTTGTAGCAGGTAACGGTTGCTGAGCATAGCCAGGTGCACATTGGCATACGTAAGCAGTGCATCTAGGGTATATTCCTGTGCTATAAGGCGGAATTTTTTACCGTCGGCTGAGCCTATCAGTTCGTTGAGCTTGGCCCAGTTTTCGGCAGTAAGCGCCTGGGCCTGTATGGCGTTCAGCAGTTGCCCTATTTTTTGTTTGTTGCTGCTATTCAGCTGTAGCTGGAAACCAATTTCATTTTTCTGCTGTACCTGCTGCTGTAGGTTTGCTTTTGCGGTATTCAGTAAAGTGACTAGCTCTTCTGCATTTCGTTCGGAAAGCCGTTGCTGCTGGTGCTGCTGTAATTGCGTATTGCGTTCTTGCCATACGGATTGCGCTGCATTAAGGGCATTTTCTACAACCCTTAATGCGGCACGCTCTGTTGCTATCCAGCGGGTATCGTAGGCCAGCAGTTGCCCTAATTGCTGGTGGGTTAATACAGATGCATTACCACTATTAAATGTAGCCAGCCATTGCTGTATGTTTTGGACAAGAGCTTCGGCTTGTTGCTGCAACAACAGTATATCTTTTTCGGCCTGTTCTTTTTGGGTTGCTGTACGGGTCAGGCTGGTTTGAAGCAGCTCCCTGTCGGCCTTCATTTTGTCCACCGCCTGCAGTGCTGCCGTTACGGCTTGCTTTAATTTTTGCTCTATCGTTGCGGCAGCCTCGCCATTAAAGATGGCCTGCCGCTTTTGGGTAAGGACTTCCTGTTGTTGTGTTACACCGCCAAGTGCAGCTTGCTTTTTTTGTACATCTGCACTAGCGTTTTGTAGCTGATTCTTTGCAGCCTCTATTTTTGCTGTTAGTATGTCTTGTTGCCGGGTGTCCTCTTCCAGCTTTTGAGTGGTGGTTTTCCATTGATCGGCAAACTGGCTGATGCGTTGCAGGAATAACGCAGCATCTTGTTGCCAATTCGTAAACCAACCGGTTGTGACAAAGTAAGGGGCCAGGCTTTCTTCTATAACAGCCAGTGCCTGGTGGCTGTCTTGCTGCCGTGCAAGCTGTTGTGCCTGTTGCTGCTGCAAGGATTGCAGTTGGCGCTCCGTATCTTTTAAGGCATTGCTGTTTTGGTTGTGCTGCTGCTCCAGTTGGTGTATGTGCTGCTGCAGTGCATTCAGCTCCTGTTTTTGATTGGCATGCAACTGTATTTGTTGTTGCAGGTGTTTTTGCTGCGCGCGAGCATCCTGCAATTGCTGGGCCAGCCAAGTCGCTTTTTGCTGGTCAGATATTGTATCCGCCTGCGGATAAATGGTAAAAGCTAACCAGGTTGTGTGCTGTACTGCAAGCGACGTTTCTTTGGTGCCTACTTCCTGCTCCTGGAGGTCGATAGTCTCTTCTAAATTGTTGACCGTTTGCTTTAAACCGCTTTCCGCTTGCAGGCAGGTAGTATAAGCTTTATCATGTTGCTCGTGTGCTGCTTTCAGTTCGGATAGCACATGATTTAATTGTGGTTGTTCGGTAACGTAGGGATGTTCCTTGCTGCCACAAACAGGACAGGGCTCTTCGGCTGTTAATTGCGATCGCAGCAGTTCCACATTTTCGGCAGCAGCCAGCTTTGCCTTTTCCAGCATGCGTAACGATGCATCCCGTTCAGCCGCAGCTACCAGGAGCTGTTCGGACGCACAGGCCAGCAAATGCACTTTGGCCTGTAGTTCGTCTTTATTGCCCGCCAGCTTTTGCGTTAGTATATCTAGCTCTGCCTGGCTGTGGCTTATTATTTTCCAATGTGCTTCTGCCCCAATAATATCTTCTATATGGGTATCGATAGCCGCTTTTCCCTTTTCTACATCTGCAATAGGTATACCGGCCAAAGCTTCAGCGGCCGCGGTATGTTTTGGCCTTTCGGCTTGTATTTGTTGAGTTATAGTTGCCAATTGTATTTCCAGCTCCGCTTTTGCGTGTTGCGCCCCGGTTATAGCGGTTTGAACAATTTCTAGTTGTGGCAATAGCTCTTGCGCAGCATCCAGCAGAACCTGTGCGTCGGCCAGTTTTGCGTTGATGAGGCCGTGATTTTCGGCAATAGGCTGCCGGGCGGCATTATCCTGTTTCCATTGTTGTAGTTGGGTAATGGAAAAGTGCAATTTTTCAGCTTGCTGCTGATGTATCTGTAGTTGTCTTTCCAACTGCCGCTGGGTTTCTTCAACCGTTTTTACCTCTGTTGTAACTTGGGCTACCTGTAGTGCTTTTTCTTTGATCTGTACATCCAATGCCTTTGCTTCTTCCAGGTGTGGAAGAGCTTCTTCCTGCTGCCCGATAGTGGCGGCTGCTGCTTCGTTTGCGGTTTGCAATTGCTGGCTTAATGCTTCCTGTTGCTGTTGCAGGTGATGAAGCGTGGCGTGTAGCTGTTGTAGTGCGGTCGCTTTTTCGGACAATTGCTTTTCCGCCGCCTGTTGCCCCTCCATCCAACTTCGGGTAGGCTGTACTTGTTCCACCAGCTTTAATAATTGTTCACGGCTTGCAGCATTTTGTCTGGCCAGCATAGCCTGCTCCTGCGCCGCACTAGCGGCGCTAAGCGTAGTTTGCAAGAGCTTAAGCCTGTCGTGCCAGTTTATTTCCTGATTTAGCGTTTCCGCTTCTTTTTCCAGCAGGGCCATGCTTTGCTCCATAGTTGTTTTTTGCCGCTCCAGCTCCTGCAGCTCTTCTGCGGTAAGCGTGACAATACCTTCCCGTTGCAGATTCAGGTCTTCCAGCGCTCTTTTTTCCTGGCTGTAATGGGCAAATATCTGCCTGGATATTTCGGAATAAATACGGGTTCCCGTAAGCTTTTCCAAAAGGGCCGATTTTTCGTCTTTGGCTGCTTTTAAAAATGCCGTAAAGTCGCCCTGGGCCAGCAATACGGAACGGGTAAATTGTTCGAAGTTGAGGCCTACCAGGCGCTCAATTTCTTCTGCCGTTTCTTTCTTTTTACCAGGAAAGATGGCTCCGGATAATTTGTTGGTAAGCAATGTCGTATCCGGCTGTAAAGCGCCATCAGCCTTGTCCCTGGCCCGCCTTACTTTCCAGGTGGCAGTGTAAGTTTGTGCATCGGTGCCAATGAAGTCAACCTCGGCAAAGCCTTCGCCAGCGCCATCGCGCAGGATGCCCCGATGATCGCCCTGGTTAATGGTGCTGCCTTGTACATCTATAATATCAACACCTGCCTCCTGCCCTTGTTTGTAGCGTGGTGTTTTGCCATACAGGGCTAGGCAGAGCGCATCGAGTATAGTGGATTTACCGGCACCGGTAGGACCGGTAATAGCGAATATGCCCGCGGAGGATAAGGGTTCCCGCGTGAAATTGATTTCAGTAAAACCATCCAGCGAGGCCAGGTTTTTTATGCGAATGCCGAGAATTCTCATACGGCTTCAGTTTGGGTCACCTCCTGGGTTACCTGATTAAATAATTGGAGCAGCTCGACTGGAACAGCAGCGCTGTAACGGGATTGATAGACTTGTTCCAATACATCTTTGGGCTGCAACTGGCGAAGGCTATCTTCTGCAACGGTTACTGCATTGCTGCCCGTGGTATTGACTACTGGGTATTTTACATCAATTTTAGCCAGGCGCACGTGTTTGCCGCTTAGGGCAGTTTCTATTTTATGGCGAAGGCCTGGTTCTGGTCCATCAAGCAGAACCCGCACTTCGAGATATGGGGCTGGCTGAAGATCGGTACCCGCAACAGGCAGTTGCTGTAGTGCATTTGTCACCTCGGCAAGTGAGCTATGTACCGAGGGTACTCTCTTTAAGAGTACCGACACGGGTACTTCAATAGCTTTCAAATTGCTAATGCCTTGCTCTTCCAGGTCAAACACAATGACCTGGTGCTTGTAATTCAGCTCTGAAAACGACATGGGGATTGGGCTGCCGCAGTAGCGGATATGTTCTTTGCCGCCAATACGCTGGGCCTTGTGAATATGCCCCAGGGCCACATAGCGGATATCTTCATGGAAAGCCGTTATGCCAATGCATTCAACACCTCCCATGATGGCCCGTTCCACCGATTGATCAATATCGGTCATATCTGTTTGCTGCGCGTGCAGGTGCCCCATGCAGATAACGGGTTCTTCTGCATGTTTTTTGGAACATGCGCAGGCATACGCCTGCGCATAAAATGCTGCAACGCCTGCTGAATATGGGTTTTCGGCGTCTGCAATTACCGGATAATCGCCCATACGCAAAAATGGAATGGCTAGGCACCAGGCTTTAGTAGTTCCGTCTTTATTTTTCAGAGGGATAACAAGTTTTTCGTAGTCAATTCTATCATCCTTCTTTTCAACGAGGCCAACAATATGTATGTTGGATGATTCCAGCAATGGCTTTGGCGATTCCAACCTGGCCGCCGAATCGTGGTTACCAGCAGTAATAATTATTTGCAGATCAGGGTTGGCAGTCACGGCCTGGTTCAGAAAGGAATAAAGCATTTTCACGGACTCTGCCGAAGGGTTGGACAGATCGAAGACATCGCCGCTGATCAGCAATACGTCCACCTGTTCAGCTTGAAGTGACCCAAGCAGCCATTTTAAAAACTGTTGATGCTCATAGGCGCGGTCGTACTCATGGAACAACTGACCGATGTGCCAGTCGGCTGTATGGAGATATTTCATGACAGGTCAAGGTTGTAATATAAAAAATTAGTAGCCGAAAATATCTGGCTACAATATAATAATATAATATCAATATCGTAAATTCAAATTGGTCTGATTAACCGATGTCTATGCGACACTGTAATCAAAGAAAGAGGGATTAAATAACTTAATGAGGATATCTGTTCAATACCAAAAGTCAGTAAAAATATAATTGTGAAAGTGGAAACATTATTTATTCTCTTCAAGTCACTCACTAAATGGTTAGAGGCAGCAGTTGTCACAAATATGGTATTTTTTTGTGACAGAATGATTCTACTGGCAATCAATAAGTGAATCAAACGACTCATTTATAGCGATCAACGTCGAACTAAAAAACGCGCAAACACAATACTTAGTAAACAGTAGATAATCATATATTTAAATCAGCCAACCGCTTCAAATCTTCGAGAAAGAAGTTGGAAAGCTGTTCAGAATCGGCCACCTGACTGGACAAATCGCTCTACCGCACATTTGTCCAGTTTTTATTGCTTATTCTCAAGTGAAGCAATTTAACTATTCGTTTTCACCTCAGAATCAGTCAAATTTCTCAAAAAGAACTCAACAAACGATAAGGTATCAGATTAAAAATCAGTATTTCAGCTTCGTCAACTCCCTCATTTTTCTAAAACCAATAGTCCTGATAATATACCCTATCATTTGAGCAGGCATTAAGTCCTGAGACTGGGGAATTGTTAAAAAAAAGCCGTACTCCTTACAATAGAGCTTATAAGTTTCTACCGCCTCTTTTATTGTGTATCTATTGCGTAGGTAGTAAGGAGTCTCAAAATTTAGCCCAGATTCAGCACGCGCCCTTTCCAAAGTGAGCCCATGACGATTAAGACAGCGAGCCAGCGGGGTAAACCCATAGGCAATTAGTTCATGTCGAGTAAGAAATCTTTTATATTTTATACAGGCTCTCCTATAGTCAACAATCGCTTGCTCTTCCGAATATTCCCTTCCACGAAAGCGGCGTAGAGTAAATGCTAATTTACATTTCCGACGAATAGTTTGAAAGCCTTTGTATTTGATGATCGCGTGAGCCAACCCTCTCAAATTCATGTCATAAAGTTCCCTAGATGTCAAATATTTACTATGATCTATGCAAAGCTGTTTATAATCAGCAACTGTTTTAGACAGGGTATAGTATTCCCGAGAAACCTGCCGACATTTGATTTTTAGCTTTTGCGCAACATCATACGTTGTACCATGATATTTATAAATAGCATTAGCCATTGAAGCTCTACCTTCAGAATACAATTCCTTTATGGTAGGCATTCTTCCATACTTCGAAATAAATGGCTGCAGTTCCGTTTTTATATTTTTGAAGTCAGCCCAGTAAGTCGGGGGCTTTAGGCAACAATCGTTATACAAAATTGATGTTTTTATCGACCAAAAACCTATTCTATTAATAATACCAATCACCTCTTTTTCAATCCACTCAATTCGTTGACAAAAGAGCTTTTGAGGCAAAATTATATATTTCTTTCTTAGCTTTTTATACACCGAAATCTTCTTAGCCATTTTAACTTCATAAGCATCACTACCGGTACGGCTATACCCCGCAATTTCTATATAGGTTTTCCCGATCAGAAAGTCGCATTTGTATAAATACTTCTTCGAAATCCTAACATGTACCCGATGAGGTATATTGTATTTAAAGAGTATATTATCAAAAATACATTCGTAGGAACTTTGCAGATAATGTCCATCATTTGCAGGAAATAGCCTTTCAGAGCGCATACCTAGTAATCTATAAAACTTGGGATATCCACCATTTTTGGAAATCGCATGCGATAAGTTATAACGTCCTATCATCTTCAGCACTGATGCATTAGGAAAAAAACCATATTCCTCGATAATAGGCCTAAGGTGCTCTACAATCAATTTATCAGACCATCGAACAACTTTCGTTACAGGAATACCAGCAGCCTTTTTAAAGCCACATAAAGTACCCAATCTACTTACAGCAGCGACTAAAGTATTTTTGCCAAGCTTAAGTAAATTAGATACAGTTACGGGATGTCCCGCATCATGAAGCTCTTTCAATTCTCGAGTCACTCTAGCTTTCGTCCAAATCTTTTTTCTTAATCTAATGCCCAATTTATATTTTCTATTCAACACTTTTAGGCCGCCATGTTTACTTATTGCATTAGTCAAAGCAGTCATTTTCATTTCGAGTATGAGCTTAAAAATTGACTTTGTCTCCAAAAGCTGTTGGTTTATTTGACAAAACTCCCTCAATTCGGCTACTGTAGTCTTTTTAGTCCAATAACCAGCTGGTTTCTTGTCGCTTATCAACCCCATCTCTGAATATAGGTTGTGGAAGTTTTTAAAGTATCTAGGAACTGACTGAGCCAATTTTCTATAACCCTTTTTTTTCATTAGGCTGCTGGTCGGAACACATCCCCATTGGCTATAAAGTTCAGTACATTTATCCAAAATCACTTCTCTACTCCACTTTTCTCTAGGCATAACTAAAAGACCTTATGTTAAAAAGTTAAGATTTTTACATTATGAAGAACTCCATAAAACTAACTGAGTAAAGCCTTTTATGCTTTTGTATACTAACTTATCAGCCTTAACTTTCCTTTCAATAAGCGAAAGCTTATTGTCCTTATTGAGTTGCTTCAATTCATTTTCAGTATTTCTACTGATAGCTGTAGTTTACTACGACGCAATCACCCCTAAAACAATACTAATCTTCCGGCATCCTTCGATAGAACACCATGTAAGAGTATTTTATTAATACAACAGAATGCAACCTCCTATACTGCAATAGCAATGGAGACTATACTCCTCGGATTGCCAGTTGTGTCAAATTTGTTTCATTAAGTGGAAGCAGCAGATTTATCATTGCAGCCTGTCCCCCCTGTCCTTTTATTTTTTTAAGCGAAAAAATAGCTTTGTCGTTTAGAATAATCAGGAAATAAGCTAGATAAAATTAAAAGCGGCAATTAAAGAAGGGTAAGTGTTGTCGATGAAAGGCGAAAGCTGATTTCCTTAGCTTCTTTCTGATATTTATAAGAGATAAAAATATATTCAAACATGGCCAAATCATCAAACACTCCCTTTAAATGTCAAATAGGGAAATTTTCTTTGGAAACTGAAACTAAAGGGGCGACACCTCATTGGTTATTGGTAGTTCTATTTATTATGCTCCTGCTCTTTTTGCTAGCAGTAATCCTCATTATGAAAAGCTGGTCGATACCTTTCCTGGGAATCTTTGGATCAAAACTATTGGGTTGGGTAAAAAATCTCAGGTCAAGATCTCCCTGATTTCTGGCAGACATCTGTATGTACATGACTCACATACTTCATAAAAGCAGGGTAAATATATGACCTTTATACCGGCTGGGATCAATTCCATCTAAAGGTGTTTTAATATAAGGCACTCAATAATATTTTCAGCGCCGTGACTCTCTCTTCCTACCCAATCTTTCTTCGATTCAAATACAGAAACAAATTACCTGACCATGGAGCTCACACAGGAATTATTTCAAAAATGCAGAAGAATCAGCAATGCCATTCAAGACTTTTTGCTTCAAACTGGTATGGCCGACGCAAGATCAACGGATGTATATGATTTTTTATCCAGGAAGGGCTTAGTTGAAAAAGATCGCCATGCAGGCCTACGTTTTCGATCATTTTTAAAAGAGCTAAAAGAATCAAACTTATTGTACTTGATTAAACAATGCTCATGTGTTGAAAAGGAACATACACTTGAATGGTATTTTAATCCCGTCCACAGCAACAACAATAATATAGCGCATAGTTCCGGCAAATCCATTAGGCAACATAGGCCGGTTATGGACAAGCAGGATATAGAACTGTTATTAAATAAAGAAGCCCCCAATGTAGCATGCCTGCCTGTAAGGAATGACAAAAAATACACACCTCAGGAGCTTGAACTTAAGCGCTATTATCCGCTTGCATATGAATACTGGACAGACGAGGAACTTAAAATAATGTCAAGAGTTTATGCTCTATGCAAGAGTGTTGACACTGTTGCTTCTCTGCTGAAAAGACAGCCCCATGTCGTTAAGGAAAAATTGACAATTAAAACATCCATTGGATAAAAGGCCCGATTTATCCTGTATTGAATAGTACGAAATACAGCAAATCGTAGTAGGAATCTTTTGTGTAAGTTTGGATTAGATTTTTGGATAACGCATGGCGAAGAAAAACAAACAAGTCTACATTCCCTGGCTCGATAAGATCAGCGACTTCTACGATACCTTCAGGATTGGGAAGGCAGAGAATAATTTTTTTACCATTATGCGGATGGAAGACCAGGCAAAAGGCAAGTTGTTGTTCATGCCGCTCTTTCGTGGGAACTTTTTCCGGCTCGTCATTTGCAAAACACCAGAAATCCGGTTCCTGTTGCCCGACGAAACCGTCAGCACTTCTTCAAACTGTATCTATTTTGCCTACCCGGGCAAAATAGAAAGCTGGCAACGTGTGGAAACGATATATGGCTACCTCGTTTGTTTTACGCCTGAATTTGCGGGAATATCCCCCCAGAGTCCCTTGTTTACAAAAGACTTCCCCTTCTTCGTGAACGGGGCCAGTTCAATTTTAAGATTATCCCAGCCAGATATGGATGCCATAGGGCATACAGCCGAAGCACTGCTTGTTGAAATGAAATCCGGCAATGCCGATAATTTTGAAATGATACAACACTTGTTAAAAGTGCTGCTTATCCAGATTCGCCGCCTGTATTATAAAGATAGACAGGCAAAAACAGATATCCAGTTAAAGCAGGCATCCCTTATGGTTCGGTTCAGGAAAGTGTTGAACACCTATTCTATAGATACGCCCAACAAAAGAAAAGAACACAGGCCAACGGTAAGAAGTATTGCAGAAGAACTGCACCTCACACCCAGCCATTTAAACTTCCTGGTCAAAAAATATACAGGCCACACCGCTTTACATCATATCAATGAAAAGATATTGCTGGAGGCAAAAAGCCTGCTGACGCACACCGGTTTACAGGTATCGGAAATCGCCAACCTGCTACAATTCAATGAAGCAGCTTATTTCAACCGGTTCTTCAAGAAAATGACAGGCATAACACCTACTGCCTACCGGGATGATGCCCTTCAACTCATGCGGCGGCCTCTCGACACGCAAAATCGATAAAAAGTCCAATCATTGCCTGAATAGGTATAAGCCGTATTCTTTTGCCTTGCCGAAATTTGCGCTCTTAAACAAAGAAAAGAATGAGCGGAATAAATAAAGGCGGAGGAACGGCTGCACAGGTATCCATGTTGCCGGTATATATTATATCACTGGCCACTTTCATTATATTTTTCCAGGGCTTCATGGTAGCGCCGCTGCTGCCAATGCTCTCGGAACAGTTCGATACTACTGTCCGGCACGTTAGTTTTATTGAACCTGCATACCTGCTTGGGTATGGACTGTTTACATTGGTGTATGCCCCTCTTAGCGACCGCTTCGGCAGGTTCCGGATTGTAACCTTTTGCCTCTTTATGTTTTGCTTGTTTACACTCTTTACAGCCTTCGTAAATGGAATTAATCAGATGATCTTCCTAAGATTATTGACAGGCATCGGCGCTGCCGGTGTTGCCCCTACAACGATTAGTTGGATCAGTGATACCTATCCTTATGAAAAACGGGGTCATGCCTTAGGGATCTTCTTCGGCAACATGGCAGGTGGTACGGCATTTGGATCCAGCGCCGGGGCGTTCATTACTTCACTGATAGGCTGGCGGGGGCTTTTTGCAGGGGTCGCCGGTATTGGATTGGTTATTCTTATCCTGATATTGATACGACAAAAAAACAGCTTTGGAAACAGGGAAGCTATCACAACCAGGGATAATATTTTGCTGTCTTTCCGCACTATCTTATCGGCCGGAAGGGCAAGGCGCACTTATTTTTATGTATTGTTCAATGGGATGTTTCATAGTGGCATCTTCGCCTGGTTAGGTTATTTCTTTTACAGTAATTACGGGCTGAACGAATTTCAGATCGGTCTTGCTTTATTAGGTTACGGTATTCCCGGACTATTGCTCGGGCCATTGCTGGGAAGGCTGGCCGACCGCTATGGAAGAAATAAGATCATACCCATTGGTCTATTCCTTGGAGCAATCACCGTGCTGCTATTAAGCCAGAATTTCAGTCTTGCCGTTTCCTGTATTTTAGTAGCACTGCTTTCTTTAGGGTTTGATTTATCCCATCCACTATTTGCCGCTATCGTCACAACATTCAGTGCCAAAAAAGGTGCTGCTACAGGACTTTTCGCTTTTTTTCTTTTTTCAGGTTATGGCCTCGGCAGCCTGGTATTGAGCCTGATCGTCGATATCGGTCTGGACAGGGCATTTCAGCTATTTGGGATTGGTATTTGGGTTGCGGCGTTTTCTTCGATATTTGTCTTCAGGAAAGAAAAGTAACAACAAAAAATAAGTTCGACAGGGATCTCCTTAACTTCACAGGTTTAAAGCCACAACATGACATACGAAGAACTGGTAAAGAAACATCCTGGCTCCCTGGTGGAGAAGATCGTGACAGAAGTGATAAGCCAAGATTTTGTTGAAGTTCATTTTGAAGACGAGGACGATGAATTATGGGCAGTAATTAAAGTGCATATTTATGAGGAGGACAAGGAAATGGCCCTCCGGTTATTACCTGACAACAAATGGGTATTGCAGTTCGGATACTATGATGACGAGGATGAATTCATTGAGTTGCTTCAGCCACTTGCGCAACCTGAAATAGACCTTATTCCTAAAGGGCTTCAGAAGGTAATGAGCAAAGTATTGTCGAGTGAAGACGGATTGCGGGTTCCGGGGAATTTTTTGTCTGCATAAGACGCGACTTTTATTCGGAATAACCTCAGGCAATTTTGTAGTTCAATAAATTTAATTGATGAAATAATAAACTACAAATAAAGAAAGCCGACAGGATTAACGTCTAAAAAAACAAGAAACTCGGCTGTACTTACCAATCAATACTTATATTCTGAAAGCCTGCAAGGACAAACTCGCAGGCTTTTTACATTTTGCCCACCGTGTAGAAACTCTTGAGCAGCTTTAAGACTTAAGGACATTCGGGCAGATTCAATAAATTGTTAGGGCTATATCTATCAGATTCTGTTTTGAGATATTTCCTATTCTCATGTTGCGCAATAACAACATTAACACTTCGGCCGTTAACGCTGACATAAAATTGATATTTGTTTTCCTCAATAGATTTGATAGCCTCGTCTTCTGTTAACTTCCAACGGCTTCCACTATTATTTAGTCCGCCGATGTGAGAAATTCTTTCATGAGCATCATAATGATTTCCACGTTTGTTAATGCATGATACTTGATGTGTCGACATAGTTAATAATTTATTTTAGCTCACAAAATGAGATATTCTAAAATGACTAATTTATGGGAAACCGTATTAGTTATATCACTTTGCTCTTTGCCGAGCAACGTTCACTATAATATCCAATGCTTCCTCCAATTCTAGTACCTCGTTCAGTAGGTAAAATCCTCCCGAATGGCTTTGGCAGGAACCACTGAAAATTGCCATCCAGAGGAAACCCTGCTTCCGATTTTTTCAAGCCACGAAATAACCACGGCATAAATATTCAGTCAAAGGGATAAAAAGTCAATAATCACACAAAAAACTAAAAATCAACACATTACCACTCCTTCAATTCACTTTATCCATTTCCGTAAATCCTTACAAATTCGTAATTTGAAGTTCCTTTAATGCTGTACTCTATAAACTGACCTAAATGAGTAAACTCATTGAGCAACCTTGTGCTAACAAGTTGGCCTATGCCCATTTCTGGGATACTATTAAGAACTCAGTAAAGCTTTCCCGTATAAATAAATTCCTGACGCGGGAGCAACAAACTGAACTGAAGAAGATTTATCCCGACGGCCATTTTTTTGTCTGGGGCGTTGAACCTAAAAAAGGCCCCAACATCAGAGAATGGGAGAAAATTACTCCCGGTGATCTGGCTGTTTTTGCCAAAGACAAGTTCCTGATATGTTCGGGAATTGTTACTTATAAGATGCAAAATGCCTCCTTAGCAAGATATCTATGGGGAAGTAATGGGCCCGAAAGTACCTGGGAATATATCTACTTCCTCAAAGACATAAACGACCTATCAATCCCTTTAGCCGAATACAATCTGGCAGCCGACCATAAGCCTAATTATTTAATACAAGGATTCAGGGTACTCGACATACTCACCAGTCAGAAAGCGCTGGAAGAGCTTTCATTTGATAAAGAAATTATTAAACCTAATAAACCTGGGGGCAAGCGAAAAGCAGCACTCGATAAATTAAAAGAGACCTCTGAAACTGATAAGCAAACTACAAGAACATACAGATTAGAACAGTCGCTTCTTGCCGATGTTTTACATGATGGAAAAAAAATAAATACGTGTGCCATATGCAACAAGAGATTTCCCGTATCATTCCTGGTCACAGCTCACATCAAGATCAGAGTATATTGTGGTTTAAAGGAACGTATAGACCCTAATATAGTCATGCCTCTGTGCAAAATGGGCTGCGATGAATTGTATGAACGGGGATACATCTGTATTGTCAATGGCTACGTCAAAAGAACCAATAGCAAACCTGCATCTACTGCAATTTCCTCCTATATCCGGAAAATCGTAAGAAACAAATGCGGAAGCTATAATGAGCATTCTAGCGGCTATTTTCAATGGCACTATGAGCATCACACAATAGAAAAACATAAAAAGCCAAAGAAACGATAGCCTCATATCCGGGCCTTGTTTCGATATATTTTCCGGATTATTAGCCTCCCGGAACATCTAGTTTACTATATTACCGCAATAAATCGATGAAACATGAAGGATTGGAACCTTCTTATTGAAAGAATAAGGCAATTTAACCTGGAACGTGAGTGGAGCCAGTTTCACAATCCCAAAGATCTGGCCCTAGCCATTGGCATTGAAGCAGGAGAGCTAAATGAATTGTTTCTCTGGAAAAAAGCAGATGAGGCAGACAAGGAAAAAGTAAAGGAAGAACTGGCCGATATATTTACATACGCCCTGCTACTAGCAGACAAATATGGCTTTGACATAGAAGAAATAGTCAACAGCAAAATCGACAAAAACGCTCTGAAATACCCGGTTGAGAAAGCAAAAGGAAGCGCTAAAAAGTACAATGAGCTATGAGTATCCAGGAGGAATATAAAATAGACAAACATGTTTTCTCCGCAGATCTGCTTAGAAGGTTGAGGAACTATCCTTTCGCTACAAAGCTCTGGCCTATTGTTTACCTGTTGAAAAAAGAAGAGAAGAAATTGCCGCTGGCCTATGTAGGCGAAACTGCTGATGCAATTTCAAGATTAACTAAACATCTGGCTCATCCTGACAAAGTAAAACTGGAGGACACTTACTTTTTTTATGGCAACAAGTTTAATAAATCAGCGACTTTAGACATAGAATCGGGCTTAATAAGATATCTGTCGGGAGATGGAAAGTATAAGTTATTAAACGCCAACCTCGGCCTCGTAGATCATAACTATTATCAGAGAGATGAGCTATACCAGGAGATTTTTAAAGCCATTTGGGAAGAATTAAGAGCCTTGAAAATATGCAGGAAAACGCTTAGTGATATCGATAATTCTCCCTTGTTTAAATATTCTCCATATAAAGCTCTAAGCCCCGAGCAAACAAAAAATCTGATTTTTCTACTTGAAGCAATAGCTAATAATGATAAAAAACGCTTTGTTATTCAGGGAGGCGCAGGTTCGGGAAAATCAATACTGGCCATCTTCTTATTTAAGTTACTACATACTTCAGAAGAAGACTTCAATTTCGGTACTTTTAAAGACGAGGACTACCGTATCATTCAATTAGTGAAGGATATAAAACAGGCAAACAAAAACCTGAAAATGGCATTGGTTATTCCAATGGACTCATTCAGAGCAACCGTCAAATCTATCTTTAAACATGTAAAAGGCCTAGGCGCCGAGATGGTAGTAGGGCCAGCCGATCTCAGGAAAAACAATTACGATATTATAATTGTTGATGAGGCTCATCGTTTGAGAAGAAGGGTAAACTTAGGCCCATACTTCGGTGTTTTTGACAGCATTTGCGAAGAACTACACCTGGATAAAAATACTGCCAGTGAAGTTGATTGGATATTAAAGCAATCTTGTAAAAGTATATTCTTTTACGACGCTTTTCAATCTGTAAAACCATCAGACGCACTTCCCGAGCAATTTGATGAATTAATGAATAATAAAGAAGAAACTGGTACAGGAAACTTGATCTCGCAGTTTCGCGTTCGTGGCGGACTTCCGTATGTAGCGTTTATTGACGAACTTCTACTATGCAAACGTCCCCAGAATGAGCCAAAATTCTTCCTGGATGAATACGAACTCAGCCTTTTTCATGATGTAAACAACATGGTTGATCATATCAAAAAAAAGGAGGAGCAGGAAGGCCTCGCAAGAATTATTGCCGGATATGCCTGGCCCTGGCCATCACAACAAAATAAAACAGCGTATGACATCTTCATAGGAGAAACACATCTCAGATGGAACAGCGTTAAACGGGATTGGATAAATTCAGCAAACGCCATTAATGAAGTCGGTTGCATTCACACTGTACAGGGTTATGATTTGAACTATGCAGGTATCATCTTAGGCAACGAAATCGGCTACGACAAAGAGAAAAACGAAATTATTATAAGGAAAGAACACTACTTCGACGCCAATGGTAAAAATGGCATAAAAGAACCGGAACTATTAAAAAAATTCATCCTCAATATTTATAAAACGCTCATGTTACGTGGCATGAAAGGCACTTACCTTTATGTATGCGACGAAGCACTACGCAACTATTTTTCCAGACATATTCCCTGGCATGACGAAGCTACTTCTGTAGAAGAAGATACTAGTGGTCCTCTAATACCTTTTGTCAACAGTGTGCCATTGTACAATTTAGAAGCATCTGCCGGTGGATTCAGCGATCTGCAGCAGGTAACCGGTGCCTCTCAATTGTATCCTGTCCCTCAAGACCTAAGAATAACAAGGGAACACTTTGCCTGCAAAGTTGTAGGTGAATCCATGAACAAAAGAATACCCAATGGAGCCATCTGTTTATTCCGCAAATACGACTCTGGCTCACGGAATGGAGAGATTGTATTAGCCTCCCACATCGACATCCAGGATGCCGACTACGGAGCCAATTATACAGTAAAAAAATACTACAGTAAAAAGGTAAAAAACAAGGAAACCGGCACCTGGCAACACGAGAGTATTACCCTAATGCCTCTTTCTACAGACGAAACATACGAGAACATTGAACTCAAAAACGATGAAACTGCCCAATTTACAATTCATGGTATTTTTGAAGAAGTTCTTTCTCCATAGACAATATTAGTCGGCTATTTTACAATCGAACTGTCCGGAAAAGCCGGACAGTTCGATAACTTCATTAATTATTGGTCAACTTGCTATATTGTTTCGGCTTAACGCCCATTACCTCTTCAAAAACTTTGGCAAAATGGCCGAGGTTGGAAAAACCAAGCTGATAACCGACTTCCGAAACAGATAACCTTTCTTCTTTCAACAAACGGGCAGCTTCCTGCATCCTGAAATTCTGGAAATACTGAAATATGCTCTTACCAAAGACCTGGTTGAATAATCTCTTCAATTTTGTTTCACTCATACCGGAAAACCTCGATAGCTCTGCAATGCAAGGCGCTTCTTCCAGGTTTTGTAATAAACGCTCTTTTACCTGATACAACATTTTGATATCTGCAATATTCAAACCGTACAATTTCTTTCCATCCCTGTTGACGAGGGCAATCAGTAATTGGCAAATGAGTTCCTGCGTTTTTAGTTTGTAATAAAAATCCTGAAGCAGTATTGGCACGTTAGCAGTCACAATATTGTCGACGACTTTCAAAAGCGGCGCAACTACAAACTCCTCGAACAACAATGGTTGCTTATTTTCTAAAATGGTGTTCACCAAAGGATGATCAATGCGTGCTCCAATCAATTCGCGCAGGTACCCGGCGTCAATTACCAATGCAATAGAATTCAGAACGGTGTTTTTGGGTATAAAGATTTCTGCATTTAATCCCTGGGTGGTAATTTGTACCGATGGTGCTAATTTTTTACCGGCAGGTGTTTTAGATGTATTGATAATATGCTGAAAGTTAAATATCAGCATATTGGCTGGCTGATTTCTACGACTGATCGCAAAGTCCTGGTACAACTCGTAGTTCCGTATCATCATTCGCAATCGTTCATCGAAATTAAAGCCTTGTATATAACCCCACCCAAACTTTTCCGGCACTTCCACTCTTCCATTTTCAACAGTACTGCCTACTTTCTGGGCAAATGCTGCCAGCATCCCTATTCCATCTTTTGATGTAAGCTCAATTTTCATAGCGACCGTTTACGAACATTTTTAGGTCAAAGTACGCTATTTTACCTCATTTTACCCGAATAGCTTTGTATCATAATTGAAATGAGATGATAGCGCAATTATTAAATGCCAGCAAAGTTTATGATTCACCCACAGGAAAAATGACCATCCTGGACAACTGCACTCTCCAGGTTAACCAGGGAGAACTGTTATTGATTATCGGCCCGTCCGGTTCAGGAAAAACAACATTGCTTTCTTTATTGGGTTGCCTCATCAACCCCACAAAAGGCATTTTAGAAATAGACGGCAAAACAACCAACACCTTATCTGCTGTAGAAATGGCGGCCATCCGCTTGAAGACTATTGGATTTGTTTTTCAACAATTCAATTTATTGGCGCCACTTACGGCAGAAGGCAATATTGCCTTCCCCTTAAAAATGCTGGGCTTACAATCATCCGAAATAAAGAAGCGGACAACGGAAGCCCTTTCAAAAGTCAATATGCAGGACCATCGAAAAAAGCTACCAAGGCAGTTGTCGGGTGGCCAACAACAGCGTATCGCCATTGCCAGAGCTTTGGTGACTGATCCTAAAATTATTCTTTGCGACGAGCCGACCGCGTCGTTGGACAAAGACAGCATTTACATTGTAATGGAAGAGCTGAAGCAACTTGCAAAAAGCGGTAAAGCAGTAGCGGTAGTAACACACGACCCGCGACTGGCTTCTTATGCCGACCGGGCAATTGAAATCAATAACGGTAAAATTTCGGTGGTACAGGCTGCCAGTACAATGGGGCATTAGTATATAAAAATATCCAGCATGAAAACTAAAATAACGATATCCCTTTCTGTGATAGTGATGATGGCATTGATTTCCTGTTCAGGGGAAAACAAAAAAGATGACACTGTAAGTAAAAATAATACTACTTCTAAAAAAGCGGTCATCGATATGGTGGTTGGTATCGCCAGGATTGAGCCCGAAAAAGGCTTATTGAATATTTACGCCAACGCCAGTGGGCGCATTTCTAAAATTATCGCTTCTGAAAACCAGTCCGTAAGTAAAGGAAGCGACCTGGCTTTGCTGGATAACCAGACGGATAACGCTCTACTTTCCATTGAACAAAGCAAAGCCCCGGCGCAAGAGGCGGCAATTCTGTCTGCGCAGCAAAATGCGAAAGCACTGCTTAGCGACCTTGAAAAGGCACAAAGAGATGTAGCGTTAAATGAACAGTTATTCAACAGTAAAGCGATCACTGAACAGGCTCTTAACGACAGTAAATCTAAAGTAATCCGGCTTCAATACGATTATCAGAAACTGATGGCGGACATCGTACAGCAGCAGCGTAAAGTGCAGGAAATTGATGCCAGTATAAAATACAGGAAAGCCATTTTATCAGACAGGCAAATCAGATCTGCTTTTCCCGGAACGGTACTGCAATGGGATGTACACGAAGGCGATTATGTAACACCGGGTCAAAAGCTAGGGCAGTTTGCGCCCGATGGTCCGCTGATAGCGGTAACAGAAGTCGATGAACTTTTTTCAGATAAAGTAGCAAAAGGAATGAAGGCCGAAATATTCTCCCAAATGAACGGGCAAAAACTGGGAACCGGAACGGTGATTTACATCGCCGGGTTTCTGAAGAAAAAATCACTCTTTTCCGATGAAAATACGGTAGAAGACAGACGTGTGCGGGAAGTGAAAGTACTGCTCGATATCGACGCCAGGGTTACCATCAATAATAAAATGGATTGCAAAATCTACCTCAAGTAAATGACTATGTGGAATACAGCATTGCGTTTTATGACGTACGATAAAGCCAAGCTCATCGGAATTTTATGTGGTATTGTTATTTCTATTTTCCTGATTGGCGCACAACTGGGTATACTGAATAATATCCTTGATATGAGCCTGGGTATCGTAAAGGGTAACAAAGAATATATTTATGCCGTTGATAAAAAAAGTACCTCCTCGACCTCGCTCCTGAATGTAGACAAGCGGGTGGGCAATGAACTGCAATCGATTCCCGGCGTAGACAAAGTTTACCCGGTGATTGTAGCGGGAGGCACTACCAAATCCAAATCCGGCGGTTCGGCAATGGCACAGATCATTGGCGTTCAGTATCCTGAGATGGCAGGCGCTCCCGCCTTTTATACACCTGAAACAGTTTTAAGCAATCTGCAAAATGAGGGAGCCGTAATTATCGATGCGGGTGATGTGGAAAATATGGAAGGCATTAAAACAGGCGAACATTTCTCGATCAACGACAAGCGGGTTTTCGTGAGCGGAATGTCTGTGAATAATGCAGGATTAGGACAATACAATATCATCACCACTGTTGAACGGGCAAGGCTACTTAGCGGTTTTAGCAACAATAGTGTGAGCGCCTTTCTAATTAAAAGCACCTTTACAGACAGTACCAGGATCAGAGCAGTCGTGAACGAAATCAACAAAGCTATACCCTCGGTAAAAGCTTACACGGGCCAGGAGTTTTCAGATGTTTCTATTGAATATGTAAAAACTGCAAGCGGCATTGTAGCTAATTTCTACCTGATGATTGGCTTCTCACTGCTTACCGGAATTATCATTGTCGGTTTAACAATGTTCTCTTCTGTAAACGACCATATCCGCGACTATGGCACCATCAAAGCGATTGGCGGAAGTAACTTCCTTATTGCAAAGCTCATCATCAGGCAGGCCATGATTTATGCTGCGATGGGATTTTTAACCTCTTTGGGTTTGCTTTACGGATTGCAGGCCGCAATGGCAGCAGTGAACCAGGTTATTGTTTATTCGCCATCGTTGCTGGTTGGGCTGTTTCTCGTAACGCTTGCCATCAGCCTGATCGGGAATATTTTTTCGATGCGAAAGATATTCAAACTGGAGCCGGTACAGATTTTCAGAATGTAAATGATTCATCCGATGAAACAAAGAATTTTTATACTAATCGGAATGCTGCTGGCAATAGCCTCACATTCACAAACCTTGCCGCCAAAGCAATTGTCGCTGGCACAGGCAATGCAGACAGCCATTGAAAAGCGCTACGATATCCAGGCAAATAAACTGGACGTAGACATTGCTGTCAATAAAATTGGCAAAGCCAAAAACGAATGGCTGCCTACCATTAAAGCAGATGGAGAAGTACGCTACAATGCCCAATTGCAAACGATGATACTGGACGGTTTTAATAATAATGGCGGTAAAGAAAGGATTGAAGTAGGTACCACCAATTTTACTACACTCAGTATGGACCTTTCGCAAAATATCTACAAACCGGGGTTAAAAGCGGATATCCATATCGCCGAAGTTGAAAAAAAAGCGGAGCAGGAAAAGGCCACCGAAAAGGAAAACACCATAAGGATGCAAGTTGCAGAAGCTTATCTGAATGTGCTACTGAAACAGCAACAACTGTTATTGATTAAAGAAAATACGCAGCGTTACAAGGAATATCTTGATGTCGCTTCAGAAAGAAAACGCCTGGGAACCATCCTGGAAACTGATCTGTTAAAAGCGCAAACCGACCTTGAAAACGCGAAGCTGACGGAAAAAGAAAGCGCCCAGAATTATGAGTTATCGATGAATGCACTGAGGCACCAGATGAATATGAAAGATGATATCCCATTGGCATTGACAGACTCGCTAGCAATTTTAATAAGTACGCATCAACAAGCCGAATACCCAACTAGTATGCAGGAACGGCCAGAATTAAAACAACTTGTATTCTTAAAAGAAGCGAACGACCTTAAAATAAAAAAAGAAAGTTATAAATGGACACCCACCCTATCGTTAACCGGCAATTATACTACGCTTTACCAGGCGGCAGATTTTAAATATACAGCCTCACTGTGGACACCTTATAATTACATTGGAGTAAAAGCCAGTTTGCCTATTACCGAATTATTAAGAACAAACACTAATAAAAAAGAGTTTCAGCTCAAAGCCTCGCAGCTTGACATGCAGTATAAGCAGAAACAGCAGGATTTGAACTACGAGGTATCCAGAAACCAAACCGAGTTATGGAATGCTGCCGATAATATTCAGTTAGCAGAAAAGAGTTTAGCATTGTCACGCACCTTGCACCAAAACCAGTTAAACAACTACAAGCATGGAACGGTTACGTACAGCTCCATTCTCGATGCAGCAGCCACTATCAATACGGCTGAGCAGAACTATATAAAAGCTGTTTACAATTATCTCCTGGCTTATTATAATTTCAAAAAGCTAAGTGGATTTGAGGTTTCAAATCACCATTAACAAACAAGAATACATGAAAGAAAATATTCGACTATGGAGCATTTTAGCCGTGGTAATGGTTGCCGATATGCTTGATATGCTGGACGCTACTATTACCAATATCGCTGCTCCTATGATAGCCAAAACACTTGGTGGCGGCCAGGAACTGATGCAATGGCTGGGCGCAGGTTATGCATTGACAATGGGCGTATTGTTGGTGGTAGGCGGCAGGTTGGGTGATAAATATGGCCAGCGAAAATTATTCCTAATTGGCATGGCGGGTTTTACGCTGGCTTCACTTGCTTGCGGGATAGCGGTATCGCCCGAAATGATCATCATTGCCAGATTGGTTCAGGGCGCTCTTGGTGCCTTACTTATTCCCCAGGGAATGGCTATTATGGCCGCGCATTTTCCAAGGGAGATGATGACCAAAGCGTTTTCTGTTTTTGGTCCCGTTTTGAGCATCGCAACTATTTGCGGGCCTATTCTCGCCGGGTTGCTTATTCGTGCCGATATCTTTCACAGTGGCTGGCGCTCTATCTTTCTCATCAATATTGTGATTGGCACATTGGGCTTTATAGCGGCGTATAAAATTCTTCCGAAGGACACCGGCAATAAAACGGTCACTATTGACGGTACTGGTTCGGTTTTATTAGGCGGAATGATGCTTTCTTTACTTTATGGCATCATCGAAGGCTCTGCTAACAACTGGCAAACAAGGTCTATCTTAATTATCATATCAGGCATAGTGCTGTTGCTACTTTTTATCTGGAGACAGATGAAAGCAAGCAACCCCATCATCCAACCAACGCTGTTCAAGAACAGGGGATTTTCTGCCGGACTATTTCTCGGATTTTTCTTCTTTGGCATAGTAGCTGGTCTTGCATACCTCATTTCGCTTTTCCTGCAATTGGGCTTAGGTGCTACGCCATTTGATGCATCAATGGAAATGGTTCCGCTATCAATTGGCATCATCGCTTCCTCTCTCATAACACCACCACTCATCAAAAAAACAGGACGAAATATTATTGGCATTGGCCTAACCATTATTCTAACCGGGCTCGGTATTATGTTTTATCAATTGACCCTTGCTGTCAACAATCCGTGGGCATTTGCTCCCGCGATCTTTTTAATGGGCAGCGGAATGGGGTTCTGCTTCGGGACACTGTTCGATTTTACCATTGGCGATATCGACCCCGAAGAAGCAGGCAGCGCCAGCGGTTCACTGAGTGCAGTACAGCAGCTTTCCAGCAGTATTGGCGCCGCTGTCATTACCTCTGTTTTCTTTATTGTACAACGGTCGGCTGCAATTAATGCTGCGATGGGTTACAGTTTCATGGCCATTGCGGCTGCTATTATTTTATGCATTGCATTGGTGCGTTTGCTACCAGTTAAGGCAGGGAATGCATCGCATTAAAGCAATTTTTCTTTTTTGAACAGGAATGAAAGCAAGTCAGTACGGAAGAAAAAGTTACAATCGATGGTATCTCGCTTCGACGGTCTTTTCTTCTATTTTGAAGACATAGAAGGCAATATCCTGGAAACAGCCTATAACGTCTTTATCCCTCTGGACTAAAAGAATAATGCTGTAAGGAATAAAGCCATTGACAATTTTTAGGCGATAGCTACTAAATATTCTTCAATATTGTATAATTAGGAGCTTTGCTTAAGTTTCATCTTATCTCCTTCCCAAAATCAATTCCATGAAAAATCTAGCAACATGCAAACTCATTACAAGAACGATTTATGCTATTCCAATTGCTTAGCATACCCACAGTTACTGACTAATTTCGAAAAATAATCTATTATTATTTTTTGAGCGTTAGGCGGAATTTTCTTTATAAATGGATTTTTTGAAGCAAATTCGGTATCCACCATTACGGAAAATGAAAACAAGTCCACAAAAACCTCTACAAGATCACCTTTCCATGTAGGATTGATTACTTTATTCAATTCAATAAAAGATCCGGGAACCTTATTAGGATCACCCGTAATATTATACGTAAACAAATGACCTATTTCGTGGAGAAATATATATTCAGGGCTGGACTTCTCTTTAGGCTTATAAGAAGCAATGCTATTCAGATGAGGATAGTACGCTCCATTTAAATCAGCGCGTTGATAAGGTATATAATAAATTCGTAGCTGCCTGTACTCACGATTTAATAGAAAACTGGAAGGCATCCCGAAGTTTTCAAGAGTGCGTATTAACTTCGTGGTAGTTGTTTTCTTTAATAGGGCTGAGTTTGAGGGCTCAAAAGCTTTAACATAATCTAATGCAGTAGCGAGAAGTTTCTCCTGCTTCTTAAAATTTGGCTCTGTTACATAGTGATATAGAAAATGTCCTACGAAACAGCCTAATGCATATTTTGGGCCTACCATACAATAGTGGCTTAAATGGGAGCACTTTTCCCTTTCAAGAAGATGGTCAAGTATTGACTCAGCAAACAATTCATTTGTTTGCTTTCGTTCTATTCGCTTAATCAAATAGTGAATAATTTCAACCTTAGATTCTACAGATGGATCTGATAGTTTATTTATTATATTATTAGCCATATTCACAATATTGTTTCTTCCCATATTACATATATGAGTGATGGTTATTCCCAAAGTCCCTGAGGCCTTCTCCAAATTAATCCCTCAAAGGATTTATTACTTTCAATTTTAGCAATCAAGTCTGTTTTTGATTTTGTTGGCAATTTTTCCTTTTTTATCAATGCATATATTTTTCTTTTGGAAACATCGTTAATTTGTACTTTTCCTATTGATAAATCTTTTTTCACTTCTGAAATTGTCATAGAGAAGGAGCTTTTCCGTGATTGCAGTGTAATCTGGGTGATCAATCCTATACGAATTGAACTATGAGAACATTGTTTTATGGCAATCAACTGCCCTTCCTCTGGAAGTAGATCTTGCACGGCCTCATCTTCGCGCTTTATTCTTTCTTCACATTCTCTTTCCTGACGTATTTGTTGTCGACGAATTGTTTTTTCACTTATAAATGGCCTATCAACAACTTGAATATTATCATTCTTTATAAACCAAGCGAGAAAATTCCAGATGTAATTATAATGCACCTCTTCCTCCCTATTGTACAATCTAAAATCATCATCATCACGATAACTACCTGATCCCAGATAAAATGAAAAGTATTCTTTTTCATATCGAAAATGATCAGAAAATGATTTATTGAGATCATATTCTTTATCCGAGCCTTCTTTTAGCTTTATATTTATATAAACCCGACAATACCGCTTGCCAAAAACATCTTTAATTTCGTTTTTTACTTCCACCTCAGAAATATCTTCCTTAAACTGCCTTATTATGGTTATGTAAGTGCTAAGCTTGTAAAAATTATCGGAAAACTGTTGATACATGTTTTTTTTTACTGTAAGTTAGTTCAAATTTGAATGAACCAGAGAGCCTGTTTTATGCAGCAACTGCCTACACAATGGGACAACGGTACAGCAAAAGGAAAGATTATACAGAATCCCCACCTATTCCATCAGGTCGGCCGCAAACATCAAGATGACCTATTTCTCACCATAATCTCGTTCTTCAATCAGGACTAGATAGTGAGACTATTTCGGTAATCAGAAAGTTCATTGCCATCCTCAGGTCATTGTAAGCTGTCTCCCCCGTTAGCAAGGAAGCAATTACCTTACAGCGAATTTATTAATCAATTCGTTCGTATTTAGCCTTAAAGCAACTATTACATATTAATACCCCAACCGATTACCCATTTCTCAAAACATGCAAGCAAAATATTTTTTCCTGCTTCTACTTTTTTTATATACCACTAAAGCCCAGTCATTTCACCGGAACAATAATGAAACTGCAGAGGCTTTCGTCAAAAGAATAACAAACCGGGAGTACTTGCCCCACCCGGTTATAGAAACTGCCGAATGGGACTCGACAAGGAAAGTCATTATCTATTTTGTAGAGGACAGTGAAGAAGAATCTGTCACCGGCTACCTGCTTATTCCCGGAACAAACCGGCAATACAGACGTGTATTAATAGATACCATTCAGCCTGACGACGGTAGATCTGTCATTGAATCGGTATTATTTGCGAACGCTGACAAAGACAAACAACGTGAAATAGTCATTATGATCAAATGGCCGCAACGCCGTAGAGGCGCTCATATCGACGGCGACTTTTACGATACGCAGGTATATGATGTGCCGGATCTCAATAACCCGCCCGCAAAACTTAGTTTTTATAAAGAAATAAGCGATAAGCTAGACGGAGGGTTTGAAGGCGAAACTAAAACCGGCAGCCACAAGGCTAAATATAAAACAGTCTCTTCTGTGAGAGCAGCATTGAAGAAAATGGGGTATTAACAACTGCCACCCCAATCCACCTACTTGTCGATAAGCATAGTGATCGCAACGGCGGAATACAATTACATTTCGGGAATTTAAAAAAACATCTATGGTATTGACATAACAAAGATGCCAGCTTCGCCACCCGATATTTTTATTTCACAAACCTTGGATGTTCCAAGACTTTCGCCTTAACTTTGCAAAACAAAGCGCTTTCATGAACAAGATATTTCGTTTTAACATCCGTTACTTTCTTCTGGCCATCCTCCTGCTGGCCATAGAGATCTATATAGGCGCCTGTTTACATGACGACTTCATCAGACCCTATGTTGGCGATTATCTTGTCGTTATGCTGCTGTATTGTATGCTCATGAGCATTGTAACACTTCCTGTATTGCCTGCTGCCATCGGCGTCCTCCTGTTCTCCTACCTCATCGAGGGACTTCAGTACTGGGGCATGGCCGATAAACTGGGATTCACGGAACCGGGTATCATGCGAACCATACTGGGCAGCTATTTCACCTGGACCGACATCTGGGCCTACACTCTCGGTGTAGCTACCATCATAACACTTGAATATCTATTTCGTAAAAAACGCAGCCATGATGCAGTCACCCACTCTATATAACTCCGGTATATGAACCAGCCATTCGTTTCACACGATTCCATCGTGCGTAAGATCTGGGGTAATGAAGACACAGTGCTCCTGATCTTCGCCGGCGCAGCCGCAGAATTTGCATTAAACAAAGCGGTCGACTGGCTGTATTTCACAGGCCGCTTACCATCCGATCCCCTTGGGCGACTCTTTTCCACTGTACAATATGCCCAGCAAATCGTATTTGCGGATACCCTACAAGCGCATGCAGCCATCGATCGTATCGCAGCTATCCATAACGATGTAGAAGCTGCAAGGAATAGCCGTATCCCAGATGTCGCCTACCTGGAGGTATTGTATATGCTCATAGATTACAGCATACGCTCTTATGAACTGATAGAACGGCCACTTACAAAACAGGAGCATGCAGCTGTTTTCGATGTGTTCCACAGGGTAGGACAACGTATGCAGCTGGCATCCCTGCCTCCGGATCTTGCCAGCTGGCAACAGCACCGCCAATACCTGTTGGAAAACAACCTGCTGAAAAGTGATTTTACCAACGACCTCTATGCACAATACAAAAAACACCTGGGCCATTCCAGGTTTAAACTCCTTTTGCACGCGCAACAGATTTTAACGCCCAGCCAGGTGCGCCTCCTGCTGCCACTTCCTCGTTTTACTTTGCTTCGCCTAGCCTTACCATTTTATAAATTTGCCCGTTTCATCAAAGCAGACCAACTAATCAAACAAATCCTGCTTCCCCAAGCCTACAAAATGCAGATACGCGCATTACGCAAAAGGTAAAACAGGGCCGCACACCACTCTACAACTGGTTCAGTTTTTGCATAAAAGAGCAAAAACACACCCTATGTTCATCGAAAAATGGAAAGACACCGCTTCTGGAACGGACTATGGCAGCGGTTTACAGGTATGCATCGATAAAAAATAACTCCGCCTTAAACACCAAACAACATTTTATGAGTTCATCCGATTTTGATAAACACTCCGAGGAATTACAGGAAAAGGTAAGATTATCCCGTGAAGCATTTGAAATAGCCACACAACTTGGTATGAAACTAAGAACGCGTTTTCAGATCGCTGATTTGAACGTAGCTGCAACCATACAGCAGGAACTTGTCATTACCGGGCGTATCAAAAGCGAAACTGAGAGAGAAGAGATCATGCAATTTTTATATACGGAAATGCCTGGCTGGCATATAAATCTAAATTTAAGTTCGGTGCAGGAATAAACATGCTACCTGTTCATCGTCGCCGCCAGCCAAGCATCCTTTTTCTGTGTACTTTAGTTAACTTAGTAGCAAACCACTTATGATGCTACTACCTGTTATGCATGGGTATATTGACCGGCGTATCCTTGTTAATTTTACAACGGAGCCGGAAATTGTAAGTCACTTATTGCCATCTATTTTCCGCCCAAAACTGTATAAGGACAGGGCAATCGTTGGCATCTGTCTTATACGTTTCAAGCATCTCAAGCCAAAAGGCTTTCCGGACTTCCTGGGTATATCTTCCGAAAATGGCGCGCACCGCATAGCAGTGGAATGGGAAGAAGGCGGCATGACAAAACAAGGCGTATATATCCCGCGCCGTGATACTGCACAAAGATTTAATGCGATAGCAGGCGGCAGGCTCTTTCCCGGCAAACATTATCTTGCAAAATTCAATGTAGCAGAAGGAAGCGGCAATTATCATATTGATTTTACCAGTTCAGACAATACAAGTATATCGATAGACTGCCAGACAACAAACAACTTTCCTGTCAATTCAATTTTCGGAACACTGGAAAATGCTTCTGCCTTTTTTGAAACCGGATCGATTGGCTACTCTCCTAACGGCGAAAAACATGAAGGTCTCGAACTTCAAACGTATAAATGGCAGGTAAAATCGCTGGAAGTATCCAAGGTTCACTCCAGCTTTTATGAAAATGAAACTATCTTCCCCAAAGGCAGCATACAATTCGATAACGCTCTTTTAATGACGCATATAGAGCACGAATGGAAACAAGTGAAAGATAAAGCAGTTTAAAGCGCTACCTGAAGCATTGAAAGTATTGGAGCATTACAGGGAAGAAAAGTTATGATCTCTTTACTGAATCAGGACTTCAATACATCGCTTCCCGAACCCCGCCTTTTACTCACATATTTCTTCACGGGCTTTTCAATTAATTCATAGCTCAGTACCGCAATAGCGATAAGGAAGACTATATATACAAAAAAGCCAGTAACCTTACCCATCTTCTGAAACGAAAAGTATTTTACGAGCCTTTTCACCAGCAGAAAAACAGGCCACTGGTAAATATAAATACCGAAGCTAACATCACCCAGGTACTGTAAAAAGCGAAAAGAGAAAAAGCGCTTAAACCAACCGTTATTCTTTGCAACCAATACTATGAAAGGCACAAAAAACAATGCCATCAATCCATTATGCACTATCAAAGGAATAAACTTCAGTCCCAGCAAGGTGGCAATAAAAACTACCAGTATCCATATATCATTTTTCTTACCTCCGGGATGACGTAAGAAATAAAGGCCTGCTATGTTACCAACAAGGAATTCGTTTAAATGGATAAGGGGGAAATAATAGATCAGATCATGGCCAGCCGAAGGAAATCCATGATAATAAGAAGAAGAGACAAACCAATTAGTGAGCACCTGGATCACCAGCCAGATAAAGCATACAACGAATGCGGGCCCTCTAGCATTTTTTCTCCTGGCATAAACGCTATTAAAAAGAAAAGGAAATAATAAGTAGAAAAAGAATTCAACAGAAATAGACCATCCGGGCCCGTTTAAAGTTAATGCGTACCCCGGCACCCAGCTCTGCAATGATAGCAGGCTAAGTACGACAGCCGCCGGCCGGACATTTCCCAACAACGAAATAGCAAGCAATAACCCGATGATATAAACCGGGTATATGCGTGCAAACCGCTGCTTTATATAATACCCAAAATCAATATATTCTTTTCTTCCATAAGCGATCATCATAATAAAGCCTGAAAGAATATAGAAATAGCTTACCCCTACATTTGCTTTCTCAAAAACAAAGTCCAAGGACTTGAAATTAAAAATGGGAAGCCCGTAATGATATATAACAATTAAAATAGCTGCAACAAAGCGGGTAAAAGTGATTTGAGGAATTTTCATCGCGATTCTTAAGGATTTAGCCTACTGCCTCAAATGAACTTTGACGACAACTAATTCATGCAAAGAAAACAAACAAATTAATACAGGCAACTACAATATGCCGGTATGGAATGGAATTGCGGTCCATCCTCCTTATGTTGTATGATCTACAATATTCTTAATCACCTCGTCGAGCCTGAGAACCGATTCATCGAGGTTATCCAGTATTTCTTCCTCCACCTGAGATCCGGGGCTATGTCTTATCAAGTAAGCCAGTCCCATAATATTTACCAATGGCGCTCGTATCACATGCGATTGCAGGTAGGCTATTTCCCGCAACTTATCACCTTGTTGTTTTTTCATTGCCGTTTCCTCCTGGAGCTGCCTGTTAAGCAACCATTCTTTTTCCATTGTCTGTGCTATACTTCCCAATAAACGTCGTATGAGCACCACAACTACCAGGTTAAGAAATAAGTAGTTGGACACATAGATACCCCAGGTATAAAGTGAAAACCGGTAACCGGCAGCCAATTCAGGCCTGCAATAAAAGAATAAAGAAAAGAGCACACAGGCAATTACATTCACTACCAGCCCGGCAAACGCCATCCTTCCTGTAAATAAAAGTGCCATAAATACACTAAGACTAAAAAGATAGAGTCCTGCCAGTCCGAGCGCATTCATAAATACAATCAGGGATATGCAAAAAACGACTATTATAACGGCAACCAGTACCTTGCGCAAATACAGGTTAATGCTGCGCTGAAGCGCTATACCATATATTAATATCAATGATAGTACATCCAACAAAGCAACAGGCCAATAGCCATCCCTGACCTCAAAATACATGCTCGGTACCAGGGCAATAAAAGATACCGGAAGCACCCAAATGATAATCTGGACAAACAAATCGTTCTGCCAATAAAGAAATACGTGCTCATCACCTTCGAACCGTTCATACATCGCCTCGCGGATAAAAGAGCTGTAGCGGGCGATCGGTTTATTAAAGCGTTCTTTTAGTAGCATCATAGCTGCGGATCAGGTAAACGAATACGCAAACATATAAAATACAACAGCATCTTAATTCCCTTAAACCAACCGATCATATTAAGATATTAATATATAACCAAGATTCTCCGGCGTTGTGCATAGATACCATCGCCACATGCTCCGCCGAACGATCGCGGAGGGATGGACTCATAAATTAGCTGTCAACGCTTTTTTTACATAGTTTGCAGCTCCGTAGAATAAGTTTCCGTATTGTCTCATCACCATGCATATAACGAGAAAGAACTGCTTTCCCGCATAGCGGAAAATGACGAGCTGGCATTTGCTGCATTCATGATGCATCATACCGATAATCTTTATTCCTATATTCTCAAGATCACGAAATCTGATCACTGGGCTGAAGAGCTTGTACAGGATGTATGGTTGCAGGTATGGCAAGGCCGCAAGGACTTCAAAGCGCTAAGTCACCCGCTCGCTTATCTCTACCGCATAGCCCAGAACCGTTCTATTGACTGGATCCGGCGCAATAAACGCGAATTAAAGGCACAGTACCTTATACAACAGCAACTGGTGCCACATTCGGAAAACAGTTTCATCAGCAAAGAGAATTTTGAAACTACCCGCCGCCTGCTGGCGGCGGGTATAGAAGCCTTGCCTTTTCAGCGCCGGCGCATCTTTGAGCTCAAACAATCAGGTCTCAGTTACGATGAAATTGCGGCAACACTGAATATTTCAAAGAACACGGTGCGCAACCAGATGGTGAGTGCCCTACAGGCATTGCGTTACCTGCTGCAGCAGCACGGGGACAGCCTGATCTTATTTTTTTTCTACTTTTTTTTCTGACGCGATAGTCCTGACAGTTTTTTTCATCGCTTATTATTAGGAACATATCATGCAAACACGAAAAGAACATATAGAGGCGATTTGGAATAAGATGCTTTCCAACGAAGCAACCCCGGAAGAACTGGACCGGCTTCTGAAGGAAATAGACTCCAGCGGAGATACGCCGGAGGAATGGCATTTTATTGCAGCAGGGTTTGCAAGTGAAAACGAGGACCAGCCTGGCTTTACAGCAATGGATGCGGACCAGAAACAGCAGCTGTTGCAACAATGGCAGCGTGCTGCGGGCAGCGCTTCAACTACAGAAGCGAATAAGCCCCGTGCCATTAACTGGCGCCGTTGGATGCAAGTGGCGGCTGTCATCGCCATTTTGACCACGAGCATAGTGCTGTTGCGGCAACAGCGCAGCAAAACAGCGTCGTCAGACCAAAGCCATATAGCGTCTGTACCGGCTATCAATCCTGGTAAAAACGGCGCAATTCTTACACTGGCCAATGGCCAGGAGCTCGTGCTAGATAGCGCGGGCAACGGTGTGATAGCCACGGAGAACGGCGCCAATATCGTATTAGAAGATGGTTTCCTCGAATACAAGGCAACAGGCAATAGCAGCAGTACAACCGAATACAATACGATGTACACCCCGCGCGGCAGGCAGTTTCGTATTACCCTGCCGGATGGTACACAGGTATGGTTAAACTCAGCCAGCACTATCCGCTTCCCAACCGCATTCAGCCCCAAAGAACGCCGCGTATCTATAAACGGAGAAGCCTACTTCGAGGTAGCTCCCAATGCCCATAGCCCATTCCTCATTGACATAGCCGGCAAAGCAGGCATAGAAGTGCTTGGCACCAGCTTTAATATCAACGCTTACGACAACGGCAAAGCCCTGCAGGCCACGCTGGTGGAAGGCAGTATCAGAATAGTCGCAGGTCAGGAGCGAGCCCAAAGCAGCCAGAAAGGAATAATAATAAAACCAGGCCAGCAAGCCGTTATCGGCAATGCGTCGAGCACATCCGGTGCATCAGGCATCACCATTATAAACAATGCCGATATCGACAAAATTGTGGCCTGGAAAAACGGCTTATTCAACTTCCACGGCCTCGGCCTGGCAGAAGCTATGCAGCAACTGGAACGTTGGTACGATATAGAAGTAATATATGAGAATGGCATTCCCGAGATTCCGTTCGACGGAGAAATAAGCAGAAACGTAAGCCTCGAGAAATTGCTGAAAATGCTGGCGGATGCAGATCTCACCTTCAGAATAGAAAAAAACAGGAAATTGATTATTACGAAATAAACAGGCAAAAGAACTGATCCGGCTATAAAAAACCGGAAGCGATTGAGCCCGCTTCCGGCGAAAGATTCCGGTTCATGTAAAAGGGGTTACGCAACCACTTATTCAATCACCAAAACTGATCGCAAATTATGCAAAAAACTGCATTCAGAAGCGATGCAGGCGGAGCTGTGTATACAGCCAAAGCCGCAAAGCACGCGCTTCTCACCAAAACTCTGTTAGTCATGAAACTAACCGCTATTTTACTTACTGTTGCTTTTGTTCAGGCGTATGCTTCGGGGTCGGCTCAAACGGTTACCCTCTCCAAAAAGGAAGTATCGCTGAAAGACCTGTTCGCTATCGTTAAACAGCAAACAGGTTATGTAGCCTTCTACAGCAAGAACCTGCTTTCGGAAGGCAAACCAGTTTCCATTACGGCTACGGATATGCCGCTGGAACAGTTCCTTGCCCAGGCACTGAAAGGCCAGCCATTTTCGTTCCGGATAGAGGATAAAACCATTTCCCTATTCCGCCGGCCTGCCGCTTCATCCCAGGCCAATGCCGTCCTATACACCGATCTCATTGCAGCATTACCGGAGGAAGATATCACGCTGAAAGGGCGTATCACCGACACGGCCGGTCATGTACTCCCGGGTGTATCTGTCAATATCCGCGGCAAAGCCAAAACAGTAACAACCGATTCCAAAGGCCAGTTTACGCTTACCGCCACCCCGGGTGACATGCTCGTGATCACGTATGTTGGCCACGAAACGCTCTACTACCAGGTTAACAAAGGTGTAAATACCCTTTCACTTAAAATGCTCCCGGTAATCGACAACCTATCCGATGTGGTCATAGAGGTGAACACGGGTTACCAGATCCTTCAGAAAAGCAACTTCATAGGGTCGGCAGCAACGGTTAGCGGAAAAAGTCTTTACCTCAATGGTATCAATACATTGGAACAGGCGCTGCAAGGCAAACTTGCGGGTGTTGTCATACAAAACACCAGTGGTTTAACAGGCGTTCGCCAGAGAACGACCGTACGCGGCGTATCTACTCTCAGCGGCTCCGATGAACCGGTATGGGTGGTAGATGGCATTATCCAGCAGGATCCTCTTCCGTTTAAAGCACAGGAACTAAACACATCCGGTGGTATTACCAGAGACAACTTCGATTATATCCGCAACTTCGTCGGCAATTCTATCAACTGGCTCAACCCTAACGATATAGAGGATATCACCGTACTCAAAGATGCTGCAGCCACCGCCATTTACGGCATCAAAGCCGCAAACGGCGTTATCGTCATTACTACCAAACGCGGCAAATCCGGCCCGGTAAACATCAGCTATAACACCTCGTTCAGCATGACCGATAAAGTGGATTATGAGAAACTGAACATGATGAGTTCAAAAGAACGCGTAGCCGTTTCCCGGGAAATCTATAACCGCGGTCTTATTGCCGGCTCTGCCAATATCAATAACCAGATAGGTTATGCAGGCGCTTTGAACGAATATCTCTACCTTAAAACAATCAGTGCCGAAGAATTCAATTCCCGCGTAGCAGCCATGGAATCGGAAAACACCGATTGGTTTAATATTCTCTTCCGCAATCCATTCAGCACAAACCACACGCTGAGCATCTCCGGTGGCAGTAATAATACCTCTTATTATACCTCTATCGGTTACAACAGTTCAACTGGTACAGCTATAGGCAACAACTCAAAAGGGTACACAGCCAACGTTTCCATCATGAGCCGTGTAAATAACAAACTCACCCTTTCGTCACGTTTGTCAGGCTCTTTCAAAAATACAGAAGGATTTTATCAGTTCGACCCCAACGACTATGCAACAAACATGAACCGCGTAGTACCTGCGTTCAACGCTGATGGCAGTCCTTTCTTTTACAGGGAATCAAACGGTTACCTGTACAACGCTGTCAACGAACGCGGCAATACCGGTAACAGCAATAAAGTGCTGACCGCAAATGCAGTACTGGAAGCTAACTATGAAATCATTCCCGGTTTAAGGCTGCAAACCCTGTTCAGCTATAACGCCATTAGCACCAATGGTGAAACCTATGCAACCGAACAGTCGAAATATGTAGCATCTACTTTGCGTTATTCAGACTACGGCACGGTAAAATCGGTAGACCTCACCTATAAGAACAGCCGCCTTCCCATAGGAGGAGAACTCAATGAATTAACCTCCACCAGCAATGCATGGAACTGGCGCAACAGTATTTCCTATAGCAAAGTATTTCGCGGAAAACATGCAATAGGGTTCATGTTTGGTCAGGAGTTGCAAAGCCAACGATACAACGGCTTTAACGTTACCAACTATGGTTATCTCAGAGACAGGGGTAAGTCGTTCGCAGTTTTACCTTCCGTTGTAACCTCTGCCAATACGCCCAATGATCTGCTTACTAAAATGACGCCGAAGATCACCGATAACCTCACCAACAATATGGGGCTTTACCTTACCGGTAACTATAGCTACGACAACCGTTACGTGTTTAATATGAGCGTGCGTACCGACCGGTCGAACCGCTTTGGCCAGCTCACCAATGAAAAATTCAACCCGGTATATGCGGGTGGGGCGCGCTGGAATATCTCCAATGAAAAATGGTTCGAAAAAAACAGCTGGCTTTCTATGCTAAGCGCCAGGGCATCAGTCGGCTACCAGCGGAATATCGCAGCTGGTGCAAGTCCTGACCTGATTGTAAAGATTTCCAGTAATGCCAATGGAGGCGTTGCCGTTGATCCTTATACCGGCGACAATCTCTTAAGCATCACCAAGCTGCCTTATACTGATCTGCGGTGGGAACAAAACCTCAGCGTCAACCTTGGTCTTGACCTCAGTCTGTTCAACAACAAAGTACAGGTAAGTGCCGAATACTATACCAAACGCGGTAAGGATATGATCACTACCCTGAATATTCCGATTGAATATGGTGTTACCTCCATGCTTGTGAACGGTGGTTCTATGAATAACCAGGGATACGAGGTCACTGCCGCTTTTGTGCCGTTGCGAACCAAAAACTTCACCTGGTCGATGAGCGTCAACACCTCCAAAAATATCAATACCGTTAAAAAAGTAGGCGCCAACCAGCTTGTCACCTATCAAACAGCTATTGGAGGAAGCCTTTACAAAGAAGGCAACCCTGTAAGCGGATTCTATGCTTTCCGGTTCGATGGCATTGACCCAACCAATGGCCAGCCGAAAATAGATCTTACCTATAAAGACGGTGCCGATGTAGCAAACGATCCAACTACTTATATGACCTATGCAGGTAAAGCCAATCCCGATTTCACCTCAGGCATAGGTATGAATTTACGTTACAAAACACTCACCCTTTCTACCAGTTTCTATTTACAGTTAGGTGGCAAAAAATTCCTTGCCCCGTTGTACAAGCTTACACGTGATCTGCCAACAGAATACCAGAACCTTTCCCGTAACATTCTCGACAGATGGACACCGGGAAATCCAACTGCTACCATGCCTGGCCTGCCAGATGCAGCAGTTCCCTATGTGGCATTGCCTAATGGGAAAACTTCCCTTAGCCCTTATGAAATGTACAACTACAGTACCGACAGGATCGTAAGCGCTTCCAGCCTGCGTTGTAACAACCTAAGCCTTAGCTATATGGTTGACAATAAACTGGCCCGGCGTATTGGCTTCAAATCGATCAATATAGGAGCCGGCATTTCAAATGTATTCTCCGTCAATGCCGGCGGATTCCGTGGCATCGATCCTGAAGTTGCCACCGGCGGGCAGCCACGTACCAGGTCTTATACTTGTAACATTAACGTAAGTCTCTAAAGCAAGAAAGCATGAAACGAATCACCCTATATAGTCTGATACTTGTAAGCACACTGTTTGGCTCGTGTAAAAAATTCCTGGAAGAATACAGCCAGGATGAAATCAGGCCCGGTAACATTTCGGAACTATCTTCCCTCATGTATGCCGACGCGTACCCCGCGGCTACAGCCATCGACAACTTCGATATCCTTACCGATGATGTACAATGCAACGGTCCTTCCCGTGGCACCGGCGGCAACTTTGACCAAACCTATCTCACCGCCCTGCAAACAGGCGCGGCCATGTTTCGCTTCGATCCTACCATGTTCGACGCCAACAATATCATTCCCAACGGCGCCAATGTTTACCAGATATGTTATTCCAAGATAAAAGGATGTAATGTAGTATTGGATTACATCGACAAGATGTCCGGTACCGAACAGGAAAAAAATGCCGTCCGGGGTCAATGCCTGTTTTTACGGTCGTATTATTACCTGAAACTGGTAACAGCGTATGCGCAGCCTTATACCCGTTCTGACATCGATCCTGCCACTACTGCCGGCGTTCCGTTAGTACTGAGTTCAAAAGTAAAAGACGGTGGTATAACACGCGCCAGTATTAAAGCAGTATATGACCAGATAGAAAAAGACCTCCTGCAGGCTGCCGAATTACTAACCGCCAACTACACACCTGCAAATGCATTCCGTGTAGGTAATGTGGCTGCATGGACATTACTTTCCCGCATGTACCTGTACCGCGGTGGTGCCGATGATCTCACCAAAGCCATCGATTATGCCACCCTGGCCCTGGCACAAAATTCCAGCCTGGTTAAGTTAACAGGTTTTGTTAACGCCAATAAAACGGTCACGAACCTGGGGCTTTTCAATACATCCAATGCCGAGACTATATGGGTATTCGGCAGCAGAGAGTATTCGGAGCCATATTTCCCGGTTCCTACTAATGGGATCGTTCCTCCATATGCCGCCTCAACAAGTCTGCTGCAACTTTATTACAAAGGAGTCGATTCATTCAACTATGGTGACCTGCGTTATAAGGTTTACTTCTCTACGCATGTTAATTCCACTCCTTACCGCGCTCAAAAATTTACGCCGGCAGCCGTGTATGGCGCAAGAGGATTAAGAGTTGCCGAGCTCTATCTGAACCGAGCCGAGGCGCTTATCAAGCGTGCGGCTCTTACCGGTAACAATACCGACCGCCAGCAGGCTTTAAACGACTTAAATACACTAAGAGAAAGCCGCTACGATAGCCGTAGCGCAACGTACAGTCCCGTATCCATTACCGATCCGGCCGAACTATATAAGTTCTGCCAGGACGAACGCCGCCGCGAATTATGCCTGGAGGAAGGACATCGCTGGGTTGACCTCAAACGCTGGGGCCTGCCCGTAACCCATGTATTCACAGGAACCGATGGTCAGCCTGTCACCAGCACAATAGCAGCAAACAGTAACCTGTATGCCCTGCCGCTGCCGTACACAGCCATCAACAGCAACTCAGAACTGGCTCAGAATCCCCGTTAATTACATGCATTCTAAAAAAATTACAATGAAATTAAATATAACTACCGGCATCCTCCTTCTCTGCGCAGTTGTCTCCGGATGCAAAAAGGAAGCTGTAGATACCACGCCATCCGGCATCATAGATACCTATACCCTGCCGCAGGGCAACCATGATTTCGATACGCGCATCGTCAGCTATCACCAGCAATACGGCACCTACCTGCTGTATCAGTTCACGGACCGTGATGTGTACTGGTCTCCTACTGCCAATACAAAGCCAACCATGGCCAGCACCGGCTTCTGGTCAACCGGCGTAGAAGTAGCTCCTGCCAACGTGAATTACATATCTGCCCAGTTGGATCTCATACAATCACAATGGTTCAGCTATTATTCCGATAAATTCCTGAAAGAATTCCTGCCTTCGAAAATACTGCTCTGCAGCAAGCTTGATTCGGTATATGCAGGTTATGTCTTTGTCCCGGTTTTTGCCTATTCCAAGGTAACGAAACCTATTCCCGCTTACTATAATTACGATAACATAACCGTTGGCTTCGGAAGCGATACCATCACAAAGCTGACAGCTACCGACAAGCGGAATTTCATGGCAAGAACCAATAGTCAATTCATAAAAAGTATAGCAAGCCGCACCTTATCAGTTCCCCCGGTTACCTTCTCCAGTTCCGTGAACTACGGGGTTACCTATACTTCGCAGGGAGCAGCTTATGCACAGGGAATTCTCCAGGTGTATTACAATGGGCTTACTGCCCAGGGCGACTGGAATGCTTATATGGCAGCAATGGTAAATTATTCCGAAAAAGAATTAAATACCTCCGTTGCCGATACCGATGCAACCGCAGCCGGCATACTGAATGCTACAAAAGATAAAAATGGTAAAATAAGACAGCGGTACAATATGGTTCGCAACTATTTCATCAACGAATACCAGGTGGATCTTCAGAAAATTGGCAACGCCGCCAAGGGTCAATAAGTATATCTAAAGAAAACAGGAAATGAAACTGAGAAAGCAATGGCTCATAAAGGCAGCCCTGTTTGCTATGCCCGCAATTGCAGGCGCACAGCAAGAGAAAAAGGGGATTCCTGATATGCGCGATATCATCAAAGCAAATCACAACAGCTACTACGGTATGTTCAACCTGTATGTGCAGGAAGGCCGATACCTGGCAGAAATACCCGATCGCCTGCTGGGTCGCGATATACTCACCAGCATCACTATCATTAAAGGCTCTGCCCAGCGTCAGCGTAATCCTGCACAAAGGTTCGGCTTCGCAGGGGATGCCATGAACGACAGGGTTATCCGCTTCAGGAAAGCCGGGGGCGACCGGATCGAAATTACCACCCCGGTATTTTCACAGGCTACAGACTCCACCAATCTCTATTACCATGTATGGAAATCGGGACTGCTGCCGGCTTATCTCTCTTTCGATATAAAAGCACACACCGATAGCAGTTCACTGATAGACCTTACCGATCTGCTGGATGACGACAATGATCTCATTTCTTTAAACGGCGCCAAAGACGATTTGAAACTAGGCTCCTTTGAACCAGAGAAATCAAAGATCATAGGTGTAAACGCTTTTGAGAACAACCTTGTTTTCCGCACACAGAAAAGCTATGGGGCTGCTTCCAATACGGGAGCAGCCTCTCCCGGAGAGGAAGCATCAAGCGCTCCGCAGAAAAAGCAACCGCCACACTCCACCAGATGGGAAATAGGCGCATCCTGGTACCTGCTGCCTGAAACACCGATGACGCCACGGCTGGCAGATAAAAGAGTCGGGTATTTTACCACTGTTCAAAAGAACTACGATAAAAACCCCAATGAGGTAGCTATGGTAGCCGTCGCCAACAGATGGCGCATTGAACCACGTAAAGAAGATATCCCCAAATACCTGCGGGGCGAACTCGTAGAACCGCAAAAGCCGATTGTGTTCTATGTAGACAGGAATATGCCGTCTTATCTTATCCCGTACGTCATCAAAGGCGTAAATGCCTGGCAGTCCAGCTTCGAGAAGATAGGATTCAAAAACGCAATCCTGGCCCGCCTCGCCCCTACGCCAGCGGAAGATTCTCTTTACAGCATGGAAGATGCACGTTATTCCTATATCTCGTACAAACCTTCCGAGATGGCCAATGCCTATGGTCCACAGCTTGTAGATCCGCGCTCCGGCGAAATCTTAAGCTCTCACATCGCTGTTTTCCATAACATCCTGGAGTTATTGCAACGCTGGTATTTTTCCATGTGTTCCGCTACCGATACCGCGGCACGGAACCTGCCTATGAACAAAGCGCTCGCAGGTAAAATGCTCCAGAACGTTATCACGCACGAAGTAGGCCATACCATAGGCCTGCGTCACGACTTTGCGGGCAGCAACTCCTACGACATCGACAGTATCCGCAACCCGGCTTATGTTCGTCAACATGGCTTCGGGCCTTCGGTGATGGACTATATGCGTTTCAACTATGTAGCTCAGCCGGGCGACGGCATGACACAGGACGATTTATTTCCAAGGATCGGCGTTTACGACGACTACGCCATCGCGTGGGGTTATCGCTATAATACCACCCCAACCAATCCCTACCAGGAAAGCAAAGAACTCGAACAATGGGTATCAGAACAGCGTAAGGACCATCGCTGCTTTTACCTCGACGAAAGCACCATTGGCGATCCCCGCGTACAATCTGAAGATGTAGGCAACAACAGCATGAAAGCAAGCCGGCTGGGCATAGCCAACCTTAAACGTACCATGCAGCATCTCGAGGAATGGGCCGATAATACTACCGAAGACGACTACGCCACGCTCAGGTCTATGTACCGTGCCGTAGAAGGCCGCTATTATACTTACCTGGGGCATGTACTTAAGAACATTGGTGGCGACTCAATCGATGTGGCATTACGTGCCGAACAAAAAGATAATTTCATCCCCGTAAGTAAAGCGCTACAGCAGGAAGCGGTGAATTATATCTGTGAGTTCATGCTGAAAGAACCCACATGGATGTATCCCGCAGATATCCTCACCAAAACACGATTCAATTTCGCCAGAGACGTGGCAGGGCCTTACGACGACCTGATGGGCCGGCTGTTATCCCGGTACTACTTCATCAACCGGAACAACGCTGTAGCGGGCAGCGCAGACTATCAGCCCAAACAATTCCTGCAACAACTCTACACAACCATTTTCGGCAATATCCGCAATGGACAGCCCATTTCGCAATACGATCGTTTTATCCAATCATCCTTCACAAACAAACTGCTTACCCATGCTGGTAGCCGTGCCGTGCCGGATCCTATAAACAGGGAACTCATTAAAATGCTCGAAAACGCATCTGCCGCAGCACGCGCAGGCGCCGCCATCAACAAAGACCATTTATCGGCAGCGCATTTAAGAGGCCTCGCCGATCTTATTGAAATGTGGAAAACAGGAACCAGGAAAGCCTATCAGAAATAATTCGTAACTGTAAAGTAGTAAAGTGACTAATAAGATGAAACATATAATACGGATCACGCTGGCTGCAATAGTAATGTACAGCAAACTATATGCAGCAGAGCGCCCCCTCTCCTTCGATAAATTCTATAAAGCCAGTATGAAAATAACCCCTGGTACTTTTACCATATACCAGGATAACGATAAGTATTACATGGAAATACCAGCACAGATTTTAGAAAAAGACGTGTTGGTGATAGGTGATATAACACAAGGTTATTCGAGCCTGATAGCGCCCAGCTCGGGTGTTATAAAATTCAGCCAGGGCGACTCCTCTCACCTGAATATCATCAGGCAGGAATACAAGGAAGCCGTCTCTCCTTCTTACAACCAGGAGATGGAACCGCTGGTTCGCTTATCCAATCTTGTCCCCGTAAGCTTTGTCGTTAAAATAGAAGCCTATGGTAAAGCTCCGGGCAGTGTGATCATTGACCTCAGCCGCCAGCTAAGAGAAGGCGGGCAATTCTTCTCTTTCCGCGACTTTAATGCGCTCAGCCGCCCCGATCCTGAAAGATCAGGCGTACAAACCATAAAAGCAGCCAATGACGCAGTAACCTTCACCGTCTTACGCACGCAAACAGATCAGTCTACACAAGGTGGTGGCAAAAAAATGGAAATCGCCAGTGCCTTCCTCCTCCATCTCACCTTTCAGCTATTACATGACGAGCAAATGCAGGGCCGCGAATCGGATCCCCGCATCGGCTTCTCTACAGTCGCTTTTAATGATTTTGGTAAAAGTCCTTACAGCGTAAAGAATGTAAAACTCATACGCAAATGGAACCTCTCTGTAAAACCTGCCGATACCACCGCCTACCAGAACGGGGTATTGGTTGCACCAGCCAACCCCATCACTGTTTACATAGATCGCAACATGCCTTCCCTCTTTGTTCCCTATGTAGAACAAGCCATTCGTCAATGGGAAAAAGCGTTTGCGGCAGCAGGCTTCCGTAATGTTTTCCAGATAAGCCGCAATGAAGAAGATAATCGTCTTCTATACGGCAAACTGCTCATCAAATGGGGAAGTGTATACAACAACGCCGACCAGTCTGTGATAGCAGATCCCCGCAGCGGTGAAATCCTCGCTGCCAAACTCACCATTAGCGAACACCTGGCAGACAACCTGTTACCATGGTATTTTGTAGCCTGTGGTTTAAAAGATCAGCGCGTCATCAGCAACTTCAACAATCTCCAGGTTAAAGGCGAACTACTCGAATGGGTAACAGCCAATGCCATGGGTGAATTGCTGGGTATGGAAAACAACTACAGCGGAAGCAACGCCTTCAGCACAAGTCAACTGCGTAATACCAGTTGGGTAAAAACACATGGCCTCACGAGCTCCGTAACCGACGCCATTCCTTTCAACTACGTAGCACAGCCAGCCGATCAGTTGCCGGTAAACACACTCATCGCTCATGTGGGCGCCTACGACTCTCTCGCTATTGGCTGGGCATACAAATGCTTCAGGAACGAACAGGAGACGAAACAATACCTCAGCAATATCTCTTACAGTAACACTGCCCTCCGTTATGTACCCCAGGAGAATAATGATCCGTTTACCCAACGTCTCGATCTTGCAGCCGACGCGGTAAATGCCTCTACGCTGGGGATTAAACATATCGCTACTTTATATCCTCAGCTCGAAAGTATAACAGCCGCCATGCCTGGTGGCGACCAGGACTGGGCCTTATTCGATGAGCTGTCAAAAGCCATGCTGAAAACCTACGACGGTTATCTTAAAAACGTGTTATGGCATATCGGAGGTCAGTCTGAACGCCCGGTATTGAGGAACTATAACGATACGCCAGTAGTATATGTTTCAAAAAAGGAGCAACAGCAAGCCTTTAACTTCCTGGAACAATACCTATTCAACGGCGTTCCCGCATTTATGAAAAACAAGAGAGCCATAAGGCTCAAAGGCGAAACAATGGACGAAGCCTTCCAGCGCATGGCGGATGCCATCATTGCCCGCCTTTTGAATACCGATGTATTGGCCTCCCTGGTTGCAGCAGAAAATACAATGGGCAATAAAGCCTTTACTGCAGCAGAATTATTTACCCTTTTAGACAAGACTGTCTTTTACAACTTTAGTACAACAATCATCCCCGACGCCCACCATGTAAGTCTGCAAAGAAGCATGGTTAGCCAGCTTATACAGGCAGTATCCAAAAACGCCATCACAAGCGGGCTTAACGGCGCGAATGAAGTGTTGCATGTTTACTTTGTACACACACTCAAAAACATAGACCGCATGTCTAAAACGCATACGGATAGCACCACAAGAACCCGCTATCAATTGCTGAAACAAGACATCGAAAAAGAATACTTAATGAAACCGCTCTAATACACCCGATCGTATGAACAAAAAATTAGTAACAGGTGCTGCAATGATATTATGGAGCACAGCGCTCTTTGCACAACACCGTAAAATAGAATTCCAGTCACTGACACTGGCACAGGCCTGCATCAAAGCAGCACAGGAAAACAAACTCATCTTCATCGATTGTTATACAAGCTGGTGTATTCCCTGTAAACATATGGAGGCCAATGTATTTACAGTAGACAGCGTAGCAGACTACTTCAACAGCCAGTTCATCAACCTCAAGATGGATATGGATAAAGGTGAAGCTGTAGCACTGGGCAAAAAATACCAGGTGGGCGCTTATCCCTCTTACCTACTGGTGAATAAAGACAGTGTGCTGGTATCAAAGTTTGTAGGTGGCATGTCTGCCGCAGAATTCATCAGTAAAACAAAAGCCGGCACCAACCCCAACAATGCAGTAGCAGTAATGAATGCGCGCTATGATGCCGGAGAGCGCTCATCGGAATTCCTGAGAGATTACATCTGCCAGAAGATATGGTTGATGGAAATAGCACCTGCTCAAAAGCTCAACAAAGATCTCATGCAGCAACTGAGTAGGGCCGACAAAGCCAAACCCGAAAACTGGGTACTCTTTGGAGACAACCGCTATTCACTCTATCTCTCCGACGCGGGCAGCGAAAACTTCAACTACCTGGCAGAACACTGGCGCGACTTTTCTGCTATTCCCCGCGATACGCTTAACAGTAAGCTATCCTCTATTTACCGCAAAATTGCAGGGGTATTCGTAGCGGGCCGGTACAATGCCAAAACCAATAGCGAGAAATACCGGCCGACGGATATACCTACGTATAAAAAACAAATAGAAGGTACAGAACTGCCCGATAAAAAAGACCTCCTGCTACTGATGGATATTTCCCAGGCAGCCGTTGACAAAAACACAGAAAAAGTCACCAGGTTGTTAGCAGAGAATGTTGACACTCTCTCTGAGAAAAACAAATCTATCGTTTTCGACTATATCGCTATGTGCCTGTCTATTCCCCACTACAAATACGATGGGTTCGGCGTTATTGCCGATAGGATAGTAAAAACCTCTACCAATCCATTCCTGGTAAACATCTGTAAAGAATATAAACAAAGAGAAATCGATCTACATGCGAAATAGATGGCTAATAGCAGGGCTTACCTTGATCACCTGTTATGCAACAGCACAAAAGCCTGCCTTCGACGAAGCAGAGAAATACGATGCACTGCAACTGCAGAAGCTTACGGGCTCTCTGACGCCTGTACCATTTTTTTCGGCAGATGGCAAAAGCTTCACCTTTACCGTAGAAGCCCCTGTTTCCAAAGCACGCCAGGTATACAGGGTTACACCATCAGCCAAAACCAAAGAACCGGCAAAGGATACACCGTCGTCACTCCCGAAAACATTTAAGTTTTATGGAACAGACACCTCGCCCGACAGGCAATGGCAGCTATATGCACAGGATCATAATCTCTACCTGAAACACGAAGCGGATTCTACAGGCAAAGCGCTTACCAGCAACGGTTCCCTTTTCAACTCCTACTCTTCCGTAGCAGAAACCAATATGAACGGGCATACGCCTACCAATGCCTGCTGGAGCAAGGATTCGCGATACTTCTGTCTTATCCGTAAAGACAACCGCCGCGTACCCACCATGAGTGTAATCAGCTCCACTTCATTCGGACGTCCGTATCTGAACACCTACAAATATGAAATGCCCGGCGATAGTATCGTTGCGCAATATGAACTGTATATCGGGTCTATAGATGCGGACACGCTGAGAAAGATTAACATTGCAAAATGGCCGGACCAGGAAGTACAGATAACAGGTTCCAAACTACCAGAAAAGGAAATCTATATTATCCGCCGGAAACGTACCCGCGATGAAATGGAGCTATGCGCTGTCAATCTCGAAACAGGTGTTCTCCGCGTAGTGATACATGAAACCAGTAAGCCATTCATCAATGAAGATATGTTTCATGAGTATATCGTGAATGAAGGGAAAGACATCATATGGTGGAGCGACCGTTCAGGCTGGGGCCATTATTACCATTACAACAGCGAAGGCAAACTCCTGAATGCCATAACAACCGGAGACTGGACAGCAGGTAAACTTGCGGGTATAGATACACTTAAAAAATGCATCTACGTTTATGGCTACGGGAGGGAAAAAGGCGTCAACCCTTATTACGCCTACCTGTATAAAGTAAACTTCGATGGCACCGGCTTTACATTGCTGACGCCTGAAACAGCTACTCACGGCGTATTTCTCTCCCCCAACAGGGAATACTTTATCGACCATTTCTCCACGATAAACCAGGGCCCGAAAACGATCGTAAGAAGTACTTCAGGCAAGTTCATCATGGAAGCCTACCAGCCCGATCTCACAGCATTATATGCATCAGGCTGGCAGGCGCCGGAACCTTTTGTAGTAAAAGCAGCTGACGGTATCACAGACCTGTATGGTCTTATGTGGAAGCCTTTCCATTTCGATTCTACCCGCAAATACCCCATCATATCGCAGGTATACCCAGGTCCGCAGATAGAAACTGTTTGGACAGAATTCACTGTAACAGACAGGTATAACAATACAGCCCTGGCGCAGGTAGGTTTTATAGTAGTATGTATGGGGCACAGAGGCAACTCCCCTATTCGTAACGCCGCCTATTACAAATATGGTTATGGGAACCTTAGAGACAATGCGCTGGAAGATGACAAGTATGGCCTGGAACAACTGGCACGCCGGTTTAGCTTTATCGACTCCACGCGTGTAGGCATATTTGGTCATTCGGGAGGCGGTATGATGACAGTTGCCGCCATGGGCACTTATCCTGATTTCTATAAAGCGGGTGTAGCTTCGTCCGGCAATCACGACAATACCATCTACAACCGAACCTGGGGTGAGAGCTACCAGGGCTTCAGCAAGCCATTTGCCAAAAACCAGGCGCTTGCTAAGAATATCACCGGCCCGTTACTGCTGGTGGCCGGTGAGGCCGATGCCAATGTAAACCCGGCACACACTATGCGTATGTCGGATGCCCTGATACAGGCAGGTAAAGATTTTGACCTGCTTATCTTACCTGGGCAGTCACATACCTACGAGGGAGTGTATAAGCGTTATTACGAGCATCGTTTGCGCAAATTCTTTGCAGCACATTTATTGAAATAAGGTCAAAAGCACTTCAACCCTTACCCGAACCAACAAGTGAGAGGCCGTATCGTATTTACGATATGGCCTTTTTATTCCAGCGCATATCGCACCCTGAAACAGGTTAGCAGATAAAGAGCTTACCATCTATCATCAACCTCCTGGCTTAGATTTAAAAAGGCCTATTTTTACGCCTTCAAATACCCATCGATGAAAATAGCGGTAGCTTCTCCCAGATATCCAGGGACCATTGAAGAAGGTCTGTCACAGGTAAATACGCTCGCTAAAATTGCAGCACAGGATGGCGCTGTCATTGTTTGCTTTCCTGAGACATATATCCCGGGTTACCCGTTGCCGGGTCAACCACATACCCGTTTATCGCAAGCGGAATTGAATACAGCCTTTCAAATGGCTTGCAGTATTGCTGCGGACAATAACATTGCCCTCATCTTACCTATGGACTGGTATGAAGGTGAACAATTTCTGAACGTGGCACAGGTTATCGGCCCGGACGGCAGCAGCCTTGGCTACCAGGCGAAAGTACAGCTAGATCCTTCTGAAGACGCCATCTGGGATGCCGGGCACGAGCGAAAGTTATTCGAGGTTAACGGGCTTGTATTCGGTATATCTATCTGCCATGAAGGCTTCCGCTATCCCGAAACCGTACGGTGGGCGGCCAGGCAGGGTGCGCAGATCGTTTTTCATCCGCATTTTGCTGGCAGTGATAAAGAAGGATACACACCGGAAACATGGGGAAGCATGCAACAACCTTATTACGAAAAAGCCATGATGATGCGGGCGCTGGAAAACACCATCTATTTCGCGAGTTCCAACTATTATACAAAGTATCCCGAATCGGCCTCATCGCTATTGGCTCCCGATGGCAGCCTTATTGCACATCAACCATATACAGAAAGCGGTGTATTCACCTGTGCTATCGACCTAAGCCTGGCAACAGGGATCCTGGCCAAGAGATGGAAAGCCATATGAAAACTAATTGCTCCGGGGATGTAAAATGCTCTTTTGGTTCAGGTCAATTTTGTCCCGCGGGCTGCTTATGATCATTATAAATTCTTCTATCGAAGCGACTAATGCCACGATGCTTACAACTGCCAGTAACGACTTGTTTGCTGCCAGTAACACTACCGGCAACAAGAACACAAGTAATCCCGCTGTTTTATTGGCTATCGTATGAATCATAATCAGCCTTTTATACTTAACAAACCCAACGATTATATTCAAGATTCTCAGTAAAAAAACTACAGCAATAACAGTTATATAAGAAAGCATCACATTACCATGCTCTGCCACCAGGTATATGACAAGAATAACAAAATAGAACAGGTCTCCAATTGAATCCAGGCGGGCGCCTGCCGATGATTGCACCTTATACTTTCTTGCGATCGTTCCGTCCAATATATCCGTTAATCCTGCGACGCCATACACCACTAAAAATGCCGGCGTATGCTCAAAGAGAAAGAGCAGGCTAACGGAGAGCAGTATCCTGGCTGCCGATAAAAGGTTAGGAATATATTTTACATTGATCATCTACTCAGTTAAACGATTGCCTGAAATCCAGGGGAGAGGTGTTTGTTTTTGCTTTAAATAATTTACTAAAAGACTGCGGATGTTCAAATCCCAATTCGTAGGCTATTTCACTTACCGACAAGTCTGTAGTGGACAGTTTTTCTTTTGCTTTTTCTATGAGTTTATCATGAATATGCTGCTGGGTACTCTGTCCTGTCAATGTCTTCAACAAACCACTCAAATATCCCGGAGATACATTCAGTTCCGCTGCTATCAACTGTACAGAAGGCAGTCCTTTCGAGGCCAGTGCAGCATCATTGAAATAAGCATCGAGCATTTCTTCCAGGCGGGTCAGTATTGTATGGCTCGCCACTTTTCTTGTGAGAAACTGCCGCTGGTAAAACCGTTCGCTGTAAGTAAGCAGCAGTTCCAGTTGCGCAATAATCAGCTCCTGGCTGAATTTGTCGATATTGGCCTGGTATTCCTGCCGGATATTCTGCACGATCGTCTTTATTGTAGCTTCTTCCTTATCGGAAAGAAAAAGGCCTTCATGAACGGCATAGTCAAAGTATTCGTATTTCTTTATCTTTTTTGCCAACGGCGTATTCCATAAAAAATCAGGGTGTACCAACAAGATCCATCCCTCATTGCGGGTAGTAGCGTTATCGTCGTGCGGCACTTCTACCCGTAAGACCTGCGAAGGCGCCATAAAAAACATGACGCCTTCGTCGAAGTCACATAACTGCTGGCCATATTTTAAACGGGTATTCGCGCCACGTTTAACAGAAATAGAATAAAAATCAAAGAACCAGTTGATAGGATTATTATCGGTAGAATGCTTAATGGCAGCATAATCTATCACGCTTATCAAAGGGTGTTCCGGTTGAGGAAGCCCTCTTAAACGATGAAACTCCGTTATGGTTTTGATCCTATATGTTTTACCTTCTGCCACGTTTACGAATATAAATTATTGTTTATTATAAACCGCGGCAAACTCTGCGGCAAAGTCACTGATCTTCGTTTTGCTCAATACCGGCCTGTTTTTATAGTAGTCTTCCAGCAATTTACCATTATGGATACTGGCATTCATTTTTACCAATCCTTCGGCAACAGCCGGGTTGATGCCTGCCGCTTTCATACCCTTCTCCTGCTCTTCATCGGACACGACGATCCATTTCAAACCTGGTTTACCAATTGCATCGCCCAGCAATGCGGCTATTTCATTACAGCTAATTTCTTCGCTGGCTACATAACGTATTTTTCTGCCATTGAACGTACCGGTCAGTTCTTCTGCAACTGCGGCTGCGATATCGGATGGAGCCACCCAGGGACAGACATCGTTTTCTCCATAGTTGGAAATGATAACACCGCTTGCTTTTATCAAAGGCAGGAATGCATATAAATTATAATAAAATGCAGTTGGACGCATGGTAGTTACAGCAACAGACGCCGGCAGGGATTCGAATAACTTTTCTACTTTATTGTGCATAATGAGCAATCCACTGTCTTTTTCCATATTGCCGCCGATACTGCTAAGATGCACCACTTGTGTTACGCCTGACTGCAGAATGGCCTGTACATAGTTCTCTCCCACCTTTATGTAGTGTGTTTGAATATCGAAAGCCGGATCGAGGTAATTGCCTGGCGGTATCATACAATACACTGCATCTGCACCTCTGAAAGTTTCTGTAAGAAAAGCAACATCTTCCAGCGTGCCGATAGCTGCCGTGGCTCCTATTTCTTCAATCTCCTGCTGTTTAGCGGGGTTACTGCTTATTACTTTAACGGCATGTCCTTTTTCAACCAATTCTGCAGTAAGCGGCTTGCTGATATGGCCTAACGATCCTGTTATTACAATTTTCATAATACTGATTTTTTGACTTTACAAAAGTCAGTATTGCCAAAGTAACGGACGTAGCCAGATCTCAGATTGTTGTAGCCGAAACCTATACAAGTTCCGGCTGTTATTCCTGCTATTCTCCGTACATTTCCGGGCAATATATCAGGATGCCATTTACCTTTTCACACCCGGCCATCGTTTTGCCACTGGGTTATCTCAGCAGGCGATATATTTCCATTACCGGCCTTATCATTGGCAGTATGGCGCCCGATTTCGAGTATTTCATGCGAATGAGGGTTCATAGCCGTTTCAGTCATACCCTGCCGGGGCTTTTCTTATTCGATCTTCCGCTGGGGATTCTGCTCGCCTTCCTGTTTCATACTATTGTCCGGAATCAGCTCATCGGGCATCTACCTTATTTCCTGCAATCGCGGTTTACCGTATTTGAGCCATTCGACTGGCATCAGCGTTTCAGGAAAGCCTGGCCTGTTGTTGCGCTATCCATTATAGCCGGGGCTGCTTCGCACGTGTTATGGGATGCGTTTACCCATGAAACCGGTTATTTTGTAAGCATCTTTCCTGTACTCAGCAGCAGTATCGAGGTTTCGGGCATCCGGCTGCCTGTGCTTAAAGTGCTGCAACATGGCAGCAGCTTCATTGGGATGCTTGTGATCGTTTTCACTATTCTAAAAATGCCGGCCACCGTACAAAACAAGCGAATCGTCAGTGCCCGGTACTGGATAGCCATCATCCTACTGACGCTGCTTATCGTTGTGCTGCGGTTTTCGGGTGGGATACATTATAATGAATACGGGAATATGGTCGTTACCCTGATTTCTGCTTTCCTGATTTCTCTTGTGTTGATCTCCGCTATAACCAGAAAATCCCGGTTTGCTTAGTCATTCCCCGATTTTATGATCAAAAACAGCAGAAAAAAGATCGGAAAACAATAATTTGCCGCCCGTGAAATACTTACCCGGAACCCATATCATCGCATCGCTGGAGACAGCTGATATTGCTTTGCTGACTACCCATGAGGCCTTTCAGCAGGAAATAAACAGGCTTATTGCCAGTTATGACCTGCATAACCTGGGAGCGGTGTATCATAATTTTTCGCCTGCCGGTTTTACAGCCGTCATTTGCCTGAGTGAAAGTCATATTTCGATACATACCTGGCCGGAGTTCGGAAAGGTTAATTTAGACATCTACCTGAGTAACTATAAACGCTGCAACGACGGCACCGTGCAGGCTATTTATGAGGCGCTGGTCACCTTTTTCAAAGCCCGCGTGCTTCAACATCACAACCTTAACCGATAGCAATGGGAAGTATTTCTGGTTTGTATGAATGTATTTCCTGCCGGCACCCTTTCAGTTTCCGACATGCCGATTCGCAGTTGCTGGTTTGTCCTTCGTGTTATACTCCCCACCAAAGGAACGAGAATGACAAACTGGTTGCGAAAGCCATCCTGGTAGTACAATATCATAACGACATCATCAAAGTTGGCACCACAGGCTCATGGAGAAAGATAAACTTTGAGGTTATTGGCAGGATACGTTACTGGCTGGGCGATGGTGCATTGAACTACTGGACCTTGCTGGCAGATGATAGCAGGCTTTATTATCTCGCAGAAAGCTATGGCGTGTACAGCATACTCGAAAAATACGAGGACATCCCCCGGATCAATCTAAACGAACTCAATAAAGCGGGCGATACCACACTTATCAACGGCAGTACCAGGGCTACGCTCGACAAACGCTGTTCGTGTATCCATTATGAAATAGAAGGAGAAGTATGGGATCTGTTTCAACAAAGTAATCAGACCTTTTACGATCTTAATGCCGCAACAGGGCAAAACATATCTGTTGCTACAAACGCTGATGGCTTTACAGCTTTCAGGGTACACGACTGCAGTTTTGAATCGCTCAAGCTTCAGCATCTTGATGAAGGGCCTCCAACGCCCAAGCTCTTTAAGTGTCCGCGCTGCCACGACGAGATAACCATTAAAACATTTCCTTATGCCCAGAGTTATGGTTGTAGCTGTGGCGCAAAGCTGCAACTGGCGCATAGTTCCGGTTTGCAGGAAGCGGGGCAGTTTAAGCCCCGAAAATATACCCCTGATATAGCGCCAGGGAAAACAGGCATCATCAAGGGGATCAACTATGAAGTAATAGGATTTTCCGTAAAACGGGATACCACGCAGGATGAAGGAGAATGGCGGGAATATGTGCTTTATAACAGGCAGGAAGGCTATGCTTTTCTCAACGAGTATGAGGGGAACTGGATATACAGCCGGGAAAAGGGTGAAGCGCCGGCAGAAGCGGCTGAAAGATCCAGCCATGACTTCATTTACCGGGGTACTCATTTTCGCCTGTACAACAGGTATGGCTATAAGATAAGGGAGATGCAGGGGGAATACCCCGGGAAAGTATTTGGCCTGAGTTATGCCTATGAGTTTATTGCTCCCCCGTTGATGTGGGTAGCAGAGCGGGAAAGCGAGGTTTCGGTGTGTTATTTCCAGGCGGAATATATTTCCAGGGAAGATGTGCTGCATGCGTTTTCTGTGCCGCTGCCCGACAGCAGGGAAATGGGCGTGCTTTCTCCCCCATTTCTGAAACCTTCACTCGTTCTAAAAAAAGCTATCATAGCGGCGGGCGTGCTATTGCTGGTGCATCTTATTTTCAGTCTGACACGCGAAAACGGGCATGTATTAACCGAAAGCTATTCCCTTCCCGATACAGCGACTGTACAGTCGCCGGTATTTGTAACAGGATCATTTACCCTGCCCAACTGGCGCAACAACCTTGAGATTACGACCACGGCCAGTGTATCGAACGACTGGATGGATATAGATTACGAGGTAGTAAACACGCAAACCGGTGAAGAATACGGGCTATCGCAGGAGGTATCGTATTATGCGGGTTATGAAGACGGTGAAAGCTGGACGGAGGGAGGAACAACCTCTTCTCCCGATGTCATAAGCAATTTACCCGCAGGGCAGTATTTTATACGTATACAGCATACGGGTTCCGGTTCTCTTTTCGGCCCTAAGCATTTCCAGGTAACAGTGAACCGGAATGTGGCTGTTCACTCAAATTTTTTCCTGTTCCTGGTATTAGTATTATTGTGGCCCACCTATGCCTATTTAAGATCGTATTGGACCGACAGGCGCAGGTGGTATAACAGTGAATTTTCGCCTTATGAATATGAATAATTTTTTCCGGGACAGCCGGTCGCCTCTATATCCTTTCCGCTGGTTCATTGTGATAACGGCGGCACTGGTGATATGGGAGGCTTATGCCGACTATACCGGCTGGCGTATTGCCAACATTTTAAATTCGGGTCAGCAATGGGGTTCGGGTCATTCGGGAGGCCGCACCGCCTATGGCTCAGGCGCCAGACATAAATAATCATTTAAACACGCTAATATGTACAATTACATCGTAAGTTCAGTGGTTTATTCATTTATAGGTATTGCCATTTTGTTCATAGCTTTTGCCATCGCCGAAGTATTAACGCCACGGCATAACCTTCGCAAAGAAATACTCGAAAATAAAAACATGGCGCTGGCTGTTCTGGCAGGCTTTTTCATGCTTTCCATCGCCATCATCATAGCTTCCGCGATCCATGGATAATGTAACAGAAACTTCGCCGAAAAAGGATAGTGCGCAATGGTTACTGCTGACGGCAGTTTTTATTATCGCCACCTGTGGACTCATTTACGAGCTGGTGGCGGGCACGCTCGCCAGTTATGTATTGGGCGATAGTGTCACACAGTTCAGTACGATCATAGGTGTTTACCTGTTTTCCATGGGTGTGGGTTCTTATCTCTCCAAATATTTCAACGGGAACCTCTTACGCTGGTTCATACAAATTGAATTGCTGGTAGGTATTATCGGAGGTTTCAGCTCGGCTATTCTTTTCATCACCTTTCCCCTGGCGGCTTCTTTCCGCCTTATCCTGTATGCCATCGTGTTTATTACAGGTGTTCTTGTAGGACTTGAGATACCGCTTTTAATGCGTTTATTACAGGACAGGGTTAGCTTTAAAGAACTGGTAAGCCGTGTATTCGCGGTAGACTATGTAGGGGCTTTACTGGCCTCACTGATCTTCCCGCTGTTGCTGGTGCCTTACCTGGGGCTTATACGTACTTCTCTTTTCTTCGGCATGCTCAATATCATCGTTGGGTGGTACCTGTTGTACCGGTTTAAAGGAGAAGTAAAACGGGCTGCTCTTATCAAAGTAATGGCGATTGCTTTCCTGCTAGCAGAGATCGCTGCTTTCGTCTGGTCCGATTCCATCATGAAATTAAGTGAGCAACTGCAATTCTCCGACAAAGTAGTTTATGCCACTTCGTCTTCGTACCAACGTATCGTGCTTACTCATAGCAGAAAAGAATTAAAGCTGTTTCTCAACGGTAACCTTCAGTTTTCGTCTGCCGATGAATACCGTTACCATGAAGCCCTGGTACATCCTGCCATGCAGGCATCTGGCAGTCCTAAACAAGTGTTGGTGATGGGCGGTGGCGACGGACTGGCCGTACGGGAAATACTAAAATATCCCTGCGTACAACATGTTACCCTGGTGGATCTCGACGCAGCCATGACGAAGCTGTTTACCTCGAACCCGATGCTTACCAGCATCAACAAACATTCCTTTTCCGATGGCCGTGTCAGCATTTATAACAAGGATGCTTTCATATGGTTAAGAGATAACCGGAAACAGTTCGATTGCATCATCATCGATTTTCCTGATCCTTCCAATTTTTCCGTCGGCAAACTTTATACATCTGCTTTTTATCAACTGGTGAAGAGGGCTTTATCGCCGGGCGGTTATGCTGTTATTCAAAGTACCTCTCCTTATGTAGCGCCCAGCAGTTTCTGGTGTGTGAGCGAAACACTGCGTTCAGTGGGTTTCACAACCGTACCTTATCATAATTACGTTCCTTCGTTCGGTGAATGGGGTTATATCATGGCCAGCATGCGGCAAGACTACCAGGTACCTGATACCTTTGCGATACCTGTACGTTATATGAGCAAACCGGTGATGCAGCAAATGCTCTTTTTCCCGGAAGACATGAAACCAACAGCACCTGTTACCGTGAACCGGTTGAACAACCAGGCGCTTGTGGAGTATTTTGAAAAGGAATGGAGCCATTATTCAGATCAATAAGTTTATGCACAGACGCGAATTCATACAACTGACCACTGCTTTAACCGGCGCAAGCCTGCTGCCGTTGTCGTGTAGCACTACCCGCAAGATACCTGGCACCATCGTAGGCGCTTCGGCCAAAACCGGTCACCTGATTCGCGACGGCCGTCTTATGCAAAGTGTGCCTGTGAGCACCGAACAAACAGATATACTGATCATAGGAGCCGGTATCAGCGGATTATCTGCCGCGCGGTCGCTACACCGGCAGGGGCATACCGATATGGTCATCCTCGAAATGGAAAGTCATGCCGGTGGCAACGCCTCTTCAGGCAGCAATGCAATAAACGCCTATCCCTGGGGAGCGCATTATGTACCTATAGCCAATACGAACCTTGCCGAATACCTGGCCTTTCTTCAAGAAAACGAAGTCATTACCGGCTATACACCTGCTGGGCTTCCCATCTACAATGAGTTGTATTTATGCAGCGATCCGCAGGAACGCCTGTATATCAATGGCAGTTGGCAGGAAGGACTTGTACCTTCATTGGGAGTAGGGGCAGAAGACCGACAACAGATCGACCGTTTTCTGCAGCAAATGCAGTTATTCCGAGAAGCCAGAGGTAATGACGCGAAAGAAGCGTTTGCTATTCCGGTGGACGCCTCCAGCAAAGACCCTCATTATACGCGTTTTGACACCATCACCATGCATCAATGGATGCAGGAGCAACAGTACACCAGTGACTACCTGCGCTGGTATATCGACTATTGCACGCGTGATGATTTTGGAACAGGCATCTCAGAAGTTAGCGCCTGGGCGGGCATTCATTATTTCGCCTGCCGCAAAGGCAAGGCGGGCAATGCTGCCAGCCAGGATGTACTTACCTGGCCACAGGGGAACGGATGGCTCGCCTCGCGGTTAAGTAAAGACATCCAGCATTGTTTGCGTCCGCATACCATGGCTACCCGACTGATACCAGGGACAGATTCTGTTACCGTACATTACTACGATGTAACGGCCGGTACATTAAAAGCCATCACAGCCAAAACCTGTATCGTAGCCATACCACAGTTAATTGCCGCCAGGTTGTTACCTGACAGCACAGATCGTTTACAACTTTTACATAGACATTACCAATACAGTCCCTGGCTGGTGGCCAATATCACCGTCAAAGATCTTGCAGAAAGAAGCGGCGCCTCGCCCAGTTGGGATAATGTACTGTATAACAGTCCTTCTCTCGGTTATGTAGATGCCACCCAGCAACAACTTCAGCAGTTAAAGCCCCGCAGGGTACTCACTTATTACAGACCTATGCTAACAGATGGCACTGTTGAAGAAAGAAAAAAGGCACAACAACGCAGCCATGAGCAATGGGTGAATATGATCATCGATGATCTCAGAATCGTACATCCCGATATAGAAAAGCAGACTGAGCAGATCGATATCATGCTCTGGGGCCATGCCATGGCACAGCCCCGGCCGCAGCTGATCCACGGCGGTATCAGAGAACAACTGCAGGCATCGTTATACAACAGGGTTCACTTTGCCCATACAGACCTGGCTGGCGTCAGCATCTTTGAAGAAGCTTTTTACCAAGGCATCGAGGCTGCGCAAAAAGCACGGCAAAGCCTGAGTTAGCATGGCGCGAAAAACATTTGCTGTGTAAAGACCAACTTAAAGGTTTAAGCGCTTGCCATTTGGCCACATACTTCTGCGCAATGCCGGCAGGCTTCGGCGCATTGTTTACAATGTTCCATATCCGAATGCCTTTCGCATTCATCGGCACATTTGTTACAGATATCGGAACAAAGCTGGCAAAGTTGTTCCGCATACATTCCGTTCAGGCTCATTACCTGAGCGGCGGCATTACATATGGCGGCACATTCCAGATCGAGCTGGATACAATAGGCCATATGATCTGCATGTTCTTCCTGTGTACAGGAAATTGCACAGTGGTTACAAACTACCGCACATTTCTGGCAGGCGTCTATACATTCCTGAAAGTGTTGACTGATCATAACAGAAGATTTAGATGTTTAGATAATGCGATAATTATTGTTAAAAAATTATGCCGTCGCCTAAATGCCATCCGTTACTGGTAATCCAGGCCAATGGGCGGTTGTTCCTAATCTTACACATGAAATGCGAAATTTTATACATCGTGCCAGCAGCATTTCGGCATTTTTGTACCTTCAGTAAGTGAAAACAGGTTATGGCTGAATTGTATATCAAGAATATGGTTTGCGACCGTTGCAAAATGGTAGTGCGGCAGGAACTCATTCACCATGGGCTTACGCCGCTGGTGGTTGATCTTGGCATTGCCAAAGTGAAAGAAGATCTATCGCCTGCGAACCGTGCCAGCCTGGCCAATTCCCTGGCCACGTTAGGATTTGAGCTGCTGGAAGGTAGCAAACCCAGACTAGTGGCCCAGATCAAGAACTTTATCATCGAACAAATTCATCGCGGCGAAAACCTGGACATCAGGGTCAACTGGTCTTCCCTGCTTTCGGAGGCACTCCAACAGGAATACAGGCACCTGAGCAGCATTTTCTCTTCGGAAGAAGGTATGACACTAGAACAATACATTATCCGTCAGAAGATTGAAAAGGTGAAGGAGTTATTACAATACGACCAGCTCAACCTCAGCGAAATTTCGTACCAGCTGGGTTATAGCAGTGTACAACATTTATCCAACCAATTCAAGAAAGTTACCGGGGTTACGCCCTCCCAATTCAAAGCTTCTCAATCAGTTGAGAAAATGAGGAAAACACTGGACTCCATTTAGAGCCGGCATTTATTTAGAATTATATAATTATTCTCTCCAATTGTGTAATGGTTGCCCTTGAAAGCGGGCGGATCTTTGTGTTATAGATTATAACATATGAAAGATCATAATACACAAGTCATACCTTCTACCCCTGCTACCACGCGTGCATCATTCCCGGTAACCGGAATGACCTGTGCAGGTTGTGCGGTTAGCGTAGAATCTATGCTGCATTCGGTAGCGGGTGTGGCTGAAGCGGGTGTGAACTTTGCCACACAAACGGCCTGGGTAGCTTACGATCCTCAACTGACCGGTCCCCAGCAATTCAAGCAGGCACTTCAATCGATAGGATACGATATCATCATCGATACAGCAGACCCGGCGCGGGAGCAGGAAATTGCGCAACAAGCACATTTCCGGCAAGTCAAAAGGAATACGGTCTGGTCGTTACTGCTTGCGTTTCCCGTATTCGTCATCGGCATGTTTTTCATGGATATGCCTTTTGCGCCCTGGGTATCCATGATCCTGACAATACCGGTATTATTCTGGTGTGGCCGTGGCTTCTTTACAGGGGCCTGGAAGCAGACTAAACACGGGAAGGCTAATATGGATACTCTTGTCGCGTTAAGCACCGGTATTGCGTTTCTTTTCAGCGTTTTCAATACTGTTTACCCGGCGTTCTGGCATGATCGTGGTATGCATGCACATGTGTACTATGAAGCGGCGGCAGTGATCATTGCTTTTATCTCGCTTGGTAAATTTCTCGAGGCGAATGCCAGATCCAAAACTTCTTCCGCAATCAAACAGTTGATGGGCTTACAGCCCCAGACGGTGAAAATAGTTACTGCCGAAGGAGAGAAAGATGTACCTACCGCTTCGCTGGTACCGGGGGATATCGTTATTGTCCGTCCCGGGGAAAGAGTTCCGGTGGATGGTGTTGTTACTTCGGGCAGTTCATTTGTAGACCAGAGTACTATTACGGGAGAGCCGGTTCCTGTTGAAAAGTCTAAGGATATGCAAGTCTTTGCGGGCACTATGAACCAGAAAGGCAGTTTTCAATTCCGGGCGGAAAAAGTAGGTGGAGATACGATACTGGCGCATATCATCAAGATGGTGCAGGAAGCCCAGGGCAGTAAGGCGCCGGTACAAAAACTGGTGGATAAAGTCGCCGGCATTTTTGTTCCGGTAGTTATTGGCATTGCCCTGCTCACCTTTATCGTGTGGATGGTAGCAGGTGGCGACAATGCGTTCACCCATGCCCTGCTTACATCGGTTTCGGTACTTGTGATTGCCTGTCCCTGTGCATTGGGACTGGCCACTCCTACCGCCATTATGGTTGGTATTGGCCGGGGGGCGGCCAGCAACATACTTATCAAAGATGCGGAGAGCCTGGAAACGGCGCATAAGGTAAATGCAGTGGTGCTCGATAAAACAGGGACACTGACCGAAGGGCGACCTGTAGTGACCCGTATTCACTGGCTGCCTTCTGTCCATAACAGGGAGTTACTCAGCAAGATACTTTATCAACTGGAGCTGCAATCGGAACACCCGCTGGCAGCCGCAGTAACACAAGCATTGGCGGAATACGGTGGCAGCAACCTGCCAGCGGAGCAGTTTGAAAGCATTACCGCCAAAGGAGTGCGGGGAATTTTCCAGGGCGCTGCCTATTATGCAGGCAACAAAAAGCTGATCGAAGAACATAAGATTGCTGCTGATGCGCTATTGCTTTCACAAGCAGCTCAGCTACAGGAACAGGCGCAGACAGTGATCTACTTTGCGGATAGCCAACAAGTATTGGCGGTTATAGCTATATCCGACCCTCTGAAAAAGACTTCAGCAGCGGCTGTTCAACAACTGCAAGCGATGGGGATAGAAGTGTATATGCTGACAGGCGACAACCAGCAAACGGCAGCAGCAGTAGCTGCGACGGTTGGCATCAGCAACTATAAAGCAGAAGTACTACCACCAGAAAAGTCGTGGTTTGTAAAGTCGTTACAGGCACAACAGAAAGTAGTGGCGATGGTAGGAGACGGCATCAATGATTCGCAGGCGCTGGCGCAGGCGGATGTTAGTATTGCCATGGGTAAGGGGTCGGATATCGCGATGGAAGTTGCTGCGATGACGCTGATCACTTCTGACCTTACCGTTATACCTAAAGCGTTGATCCTTTCTAAAAAAACAGTACAAACAGTGCGGCAGAATTTATTCTGGGCTTTCATTTATAATGTCATCGGCATTCCGCTGGCAGCAGGTGTACTTTATCCTGTGAACGGATTTTTATTAGACCCTATGATAGCGGGAGCAGCTATGGCGCTGAGTTCCGTATCGGTAGTGAGCAATAGTTTAAGATTAAAAAAGAGAAAGATACAGGTTAATCATTATTAACGATAAATGAACACAAGATGAAAACTTTACAATTTAAAACAAACATCAAATGCGGCGGGTGTGTAGCACAGGTGACACCAGCGCTGAATGAACAAGCAGGGAAAGATCATTGGAGCGTAGACATCAATGATCCCAAGAAGATACTTACTGTTACAACAGAACAACCAGCGGCTGCGGTTATTAAAGCCGTAAAGCAGGCGGGATTCGAGGCGGAGGAGTTGTAAACTACCCATCCGGCGCGGGTATAGCTCCGGACAGGGGGATGGGAACAAAACCTGTGTTTGGGTCGAGGATGCTGCTTATCAAGCGATGATGGGGAAGGGATGGGCAATGTGGTGTGGGTGCTTAGTTACCTGCCAGGTAATCGAGCACCCGGAACATTTTTTCATTGTTACCTGCTATTAAATGGCGTTGGTTCGATATAGCTACAGCATCCTGGATATAGGTGCCGTGGGTTAGTTCCTCTTTCCCGTTTTCTACCATTGCTTCGAGGCTTTGGGCGGTGACCTCGAAATGGAACTGGAGGCCTATTACCTGGTCATTTACTGTAAAAGCCTGGTTGCGGCAGGCTTCGGAGCTGGCCAGTAGCTGTGCCTGTTGCGGCAGGTCAAAAGTATCGCCATGCCAATGGAATACGGGGAACGACTCTCCCATTGCCTGCCAAAGGGGGTGCAGTTTTGCCTGCTCCGTCAGTGAGATATTGAACCAGCCGATCTCTTTTTCGCGGTTCGGGAACACTTTTGCGCCCAACACATCGGCGATGAGTTGTGAACCCAGGCAGATGCCCAGGACCTTTTTCCCGGCGTTTATAGCCGCTTTAATGGCTTCTTTTTCTTTAACGAGCCACTGATACCGGTTTTCATCGTAAACGCCCATAGGACCGCCCATAATCACCAGCCAGTCGTATTCGTCCGTGGAAGGGATAGTGTCCTTTTCAAAAAAACGGGTGAAAGTCATTTCATGTCCCTTTTCGCGGCACCATTGGGTGATACATCCGGGGTCTTCGAAAGAAACGTGCTGAAAACAATGTATGCTGAGTTTCTTCATAGCATTCGGTTAATCTTATCTAAAGTTGCCTCAAAGATAGTATAGAGGCAACAGTAAGGTAAGTGTTGGTGCACACGGTTAATGTTGCGGCAAGGGGTGAATAAAGAGAGGGTGTACCGTACGTTCGATACACCCTCTCCTATTATTTTAACCGGTAAAGTTTTACGCTTCGCAGCTTTTACAGTTCACCAGGTTGGTCACCATTTCTTTTGAAACGCTTTGGCTGCGTTGATAGTACAAGGTTTTTACGCCCAGTTTCCATGCTTCGATCAATAACCTGTTCACGTCTTTTACCGGCAGGTTCGACGGGATGTTCAGGTTCAGGCTTTGTGCCTGATCGATGTATTTCTGCCTGATAGAAGCCTGCTGGATGATCTCGAGCTGGCTTATTTCCTTGAAGGTTTTGAACACTTCTTTTTCATGCTCGGTGAGTTCTTTGATGTGCTGAACGCTACCGTGGTTCAACATGATCTCTCTCCAGGTGTCTTCGTTGTCAAGGCCTTTTTCCTGAAGCAACGCTGTCAGGTATTTGTTCTTGCGCATGAAGTTACCTTTGGACAAACCAGCTTTATAGTAGTTAGAGCTGAAAGGCTCGATACCGGGTGAGGTTTGCCCCAGGATTGCTGAAGAAGAAGTGGTAGGTGCGATAGCCATGAGGGTAGTGTTCCTGCGGCCATACCCTTTCAGGATCTCGGGCTCACCGTAGATCCATGCCAGTTCTTTGGTTGCCTTATCGGCTTTTTCGGAGATATCCTTGAAGATTTTAGTGGTAAGCTGTTTGGCTTCCATGCCTTCAAAGGCAATCATATTCTTTTGTAAGTAGGAATGCCATCCCAGTACGCCGAGGCCCAGTGCGCGGTGACGTTTTGCAAACTTGTTGGCGCTGGCCAGGTAGTAGTTGCCTTCTGTTTTTACGATGAACTCCTGTAATACCGCGTCGAGGAAGAAAGTAGCCAGTTTCACGGCATCGGTATCTTTCCATTCGTCGTACAGTTCGAGGTTCATGGAAGAGAGGCAGCAGATAAACGATTCGTCTTCTGTTGACGGCAATGCGATCTCGGAGCAGAGATTACTTGCATTGATCGTGAGGTTGAGGTCTTTATAAACCTGCGGTTTATTCCTGTTGATATTGTCGGTAAAGAAGATATAGGGTAAACCTTTCTGCTGGCGGCTTTCGAGGACTTTAGCCCAGATCTGTCTTTTCTTCATATCGCCGTCGACCATATCCTGCATCCAGTAGTCGGGTACGCATACGCCGTAGAACAGGTTCTGGATAGGATGGCCGATATCTTTGATGGAGAGGAATTCCTCGATATCGGAGTGGTCGATATCCATGTAGGCAGCGAAGGCACCACGGCGCACGCCACCTTGAGAGATGGTATCCATAGCGGTATCGAAGAGGCGCATAAAGCTAACGGCGCCACTACTTTTACCGTTATCGGTAACGGCGCTACCGCGTTCGCGCAGGGCTCCAAAATAAGCGGAGGTACCTCCTCCTATCTTGGTTTGCATGATCACTTCACCCAGTTTATGGGTGATCCCTTCTATATTATCAGGAACGTGTACGTTAAAGCAGGAAATAGGTAATCCACGTTCTGTGCCCATGTTGGCCCAGATGGGAGAACTCAGGCTCATCCATCCTCTTTCGATCATTTCCTGGAAAGCCTCTTTCAGTTCAGGTTTGTACAAGCGCTGTGCAGCGGCGGTACAAATTCTGTCGATAGCACCTTCCACAGTTTCTCCTTTCAGCAGGTAACCTCTGTTGAGGATCTGCTCACTCTCTGTATTTTTCCACCACAGCTTCTCGTGTTCGTACGTGTCTTGTACCCCCGGAAGCTGATCTAACACGGGTATTTCCATAACAATAGCTTTATCACTTAAAAAATCAGATTTCTATCAATATCTAAAACAGGTCGAGGGCTGAAATGCTTTTATCATGTTTGGTATACTCGACCGGTCTTTTCGCGAAGAAGTCGTCCAGGCTATTGGCGAAGACTTCTTCTTCGAACCATAACATGGGTTTATTTTCTTCGGTTGTGATGTTGAACAGCGCGGGCATATTGATTTTGCGCAGGCTGTCGTCTGCCCTGTACTTCATGAAGTTGAGCAGGTCTTTCCGGTCGATGATGTCGATATCCCCTTCGCTGAAGATCCAGTCGATGATCCTGCTTTCTATTTCAATGGAAGTTTTCACCAGGCTGCTGATTTTAGCGTTGGTTTCTTCATTGAAGAGATGTGGTTCTTCTTCTCTTATTTTGTTGATAAGATAGATACCTGCGTTGGCATGGATCTGTTCATCGACGGAAGTCCAGGCAATAATATTGCTCACATTTTTCATCAGTCCCTTGAAGCGGGTGAAAGATAAAATAATGGCGAACTGGCTGAAGAGGCTTACGTTTTCTATTAAAATAGAGAACAGGATGAGGGATATGGTATATTCCTGTTTATCGTCTGATTTTGCGTTGCTGAGTGCGCTGGACAGATAGTCGATACGTTCTTTGATAACAGGAATAGAGAGTAGTTTTTCGAATTCGTTGTTATATCCCAGCACTTCGAGCAGGCGGGAGTATGCTTCGGAGTGGCGGAATTCGCATTCGGCGAAGGTGGAACCGAGGCCGTTGAGTTCGGGTTTGGGGAGGTGGTTGTAGAGGTTACCCCAGAACGATTTCACGGCCACTTCTATCTGGGCGATAGCCAGCAGGCTGTTTTTAACAGCATTTCTTTCTGCGGGGCTGAGATGGGAATGAAAATCCTGTGTATCTGCTGTAAAATCTACTTCAGAATGCACCCAGAACGATTTATTGATCGCCTCAGTGAACTGTAACACTTCAGGATACTCAAACGGCTTATACTGCACCCGCTTATCAAAAATGCCCATAATCTACTTGTTTAAAAGGTTAACCCGGATTCACACACTTGGTACGTGCCTGACTGTCGTTTTCACCGGAACAGAATACAAAAATGAAAAACACTGCGTTCTTTTCAAGAAGAACAAATGCACAGCATGTGGAAAATAATAGTGAACAATTCGGAAACGCAGTTGGGGTGGACGTTCGGGCGAATAACGGGCGAAAAATAAAAATAAAGACAGGGCCTCTGATGGGTACAGCGACTCTGTCTTTCATTTGGTTGCAGGCAAAATGTTTTGCTAACGGTAAAGTTTAGCTAACGTGTTTGCTGACGATTTTAGCCAGGTCAAACATAGAGATCTGATCTTTACCGAACAATGGTTTCAGTTTTGCGTCGGCATTGATCATACGCTTGTTCACTTTATCCTGCAGATTATTTTTCTTGATATACTCCCAGATCTTTTTGATGACTTCTGTTCTTGGGAGGGGTTTAGGCCCTATTACTCCTGCGAGTGTAGCGCTGGGCGTAAGGGGAGCCATGAAGGCTGCGTTGGGTTTGCGGGCTGTTTTTTTAGCTACTTTTTTAGGTGCGGCTTTTTTCGCTACTTTTTTTGGAGCAGCTTTTTTAGCCACTTTCTTAGGTGCTGCCTTGGCAGCTTTTACTGCTTTTTTAGCCACTTTTTTAGGAGCAGCTTTTTTAATTGTTTTTGCCATACTGTAAGAATTTAATGGATATACACAAATTAAATAATTTACGTGGCATTCGTTCATTAGTTGCTCACATTCAATTCACATTCTGAGAGAGGAGAACTTAAGGTTCTCCAGGGGATGGGAAAAGCAACCTGTTTTATTCCGGTTTTGAGTTTGGAAGCGGGGTTTAATACTTTTGGGATCTTAAATATTACTACTATGATAGCATTTTTAGGCATGGGGCTATTAGGTTCCAATTTCACGAAGGCTTTATTAAGAAAAGGTGAGCAGGTGCAGGTGTGGAACCGTACAGCTTCGAGGGCCAGCGCTCTTGAGCATTTTGGTGCCAAAGCTTATGCAGCGGTTGCGGATGCCGTAAAAGGCGTTAGCCGCATTCATGTAACGTTGAAAGACGATGCATCGGTAAACGAAGTGCTGGAGCAGGCGTTGCCCGGGCTGGCGCCGGGTGCTGTTATCATAGATCATACCACCACTTCGAAAGAGGGCGCTATTGCCAGAACACAGGCGTGGGCAGCACGTGGTTACACTTATTTTCATGTACCTGTATTTATGGGACCTGCCAATGCGCTGGAGGGTACCGGTTATATGCTGGTATCGGGCGATCAGTCGCTTATAGCCAGTTGGGAACCTGTATTGGCCGGGATGACGGGCAAGGTCATCAATTTTGGCCCTGAAACAGGCAGGGCGGCAGCGGTGAAACTCATTGGCAATAATTTTCTCGTAGCTTTTACTGCGGGCATTGCCGATACACTTGGGCTGGCCAAATCGTTAGATGTGCCGTTAGCGGATATCAATACATTATTTGACTCCTGGAATCCGGGCGCTATGCTGCCTGCCAGGTTAAAGCGAATGACCAGCGGCGATTACAGTCAGCCTTCATGGGAGCTGAATATGGCACGTAAGGATACGCAGTTGTTCCTGGATGCGGCGGCCAGGGCCAATGTGCCCTTGGTAGTGATACCTGCCATTGCTGCAGAAATGGATCGCTGGATCGCCAAAGGGCATGGTGGTGAAGACTGGGTGGTGATAGGGAAAGACAATCTTCCTACTACCTAACCGCCAGTAAAAAAAACGTGTTTATTTCAAAGCAGGCTGCTTAGCTTCGACCTCTATGACAACAAACGCGTTATCTCCCTTACAATGGTATCAGCAGCAGCTGGAACAGGCCAATACGGCCCTACACCGCTTATTACAACGTAAAAGCCGTCTTGGCTGGATCCGCCTGTTCTGCCTGCTTGTTCCTGTTGCGCTGCTTTATATTTTAATACCGGGGCATGCGACTGCTGTTATATTCGTTGTGATAGCGGGCATTTCCGTGTTCCTGTATGTAGTATCGCAGGATATGAATAACAGCCGCCGGATAGAATATACCCAGCGGGATATTGCTTTACTGCAAAGCGAGCTATCGGTTCTTAATCATGAATACAGTCATCTTGACGATGGCAAGCGGTTTGAGCCGGCGGTACATCCCTATGCAGGCGATATAGATGTTTTTGGCGCTCATTCGCTGTACCAGTACATCAACCGCTGTGAATCGGAGCAGGGCAAACAGCTGCTGGCGCATCATTTCCTGCAACCGTTGCCGGCGGAACAGGTCATTGCCAACCAGGAAGCGGTACGTGAGCTGGCGCAGCAACCGGACTGGCGGCTGGCGTTACAGAATTATGGCAAGAGTGCGCAAATAAGCCTGGTCACCCAGCAACGTGTGCAGCAGTGGCTGAACACTTCCGACATGCTGTTCAAGCGGAAAACATGGAAGTATATTATACAGCTTTACCCGCTGGTGCCTTTTGCCTGTGTGGGCTTATACCTTGCCGGCCAGCTTTCCTTCACCTTACTTACCTACTGTTTATTTATCCTGTTCATCATTTCATCGGCCTATACCAAAAAGATCAACGGTATTTACAGTTATATTTCGCGTATCGTGCCCGAGATCAGCGTACTGCAATTGCAGCTGCAGCATGTAGAGCAGCCTGCGTGGAAGGCCGGTGCACTGAAGGATATTCAATCTTCTTCGAAAGTAAGCGGACAGCCTGCTTCGGGGGCTTTACTGGATCTAAAGCATATACTCAACCGGTTTGATTTCCGGCTGAATGTGATGGTGATGCCTTTTCTCAATACATTTCTGTTATGGGATATACGCCAGGCTCATGCTTTACAGCAATGGAGGCAGAAGAACGAGGCAACTGTCATGGACTGGTTCGGCACCATCGCCAGGATAGAGGTATTACATACGCTGGCCACTTTACATTTTAACCAGCCTGCCTGGAGCTTTCCAACACTCAGCGACCGTTATTTCACGTTTGAAGCGGAAGAGGCAGGTCATCCGCTGATCCCTGCGGAAAAGCGGGTCAACAACAGCTGTGCGATCGATGGCACCGGCCAGATCATGCTTATCACCGGATCGAATATGGCGGGGAAAAGCACCTTCCTGAGAAGTCTTGGTGTAAACACCGTTCTTAGCATGATGGGGGCACCGGTTTGCGCCAGCAAACTCAGCTTATCGCCTGTACACCTGATATCGAGTATGCGGATAGCTGATAACCTCGCAGAGAACACTTCTACTTTCTATGCCGAGTTAAAGAAGCTGCAACAAATTATTACAGAAGTAAACCAGCATGCGCGGGTATTTATACTGCTTGACGAGATCCTGAGGGGTACGAATTCACTGGACCGTCATACCGGTTCAAAAGCCTTAATAGAACAGCTGATCAAAGAAAACGCCATAGCGGTAGTTGCCACGCATGATATAGCATTATCGAACCTGCAGCAAACACATCCTACTTCGTTGCACAACTATCATTTTGATGTGCAGGTAGCCGGGGAAGATGATCTTTATTTCGATTATAAATTAAAAAGAGGCGTCTGCCAAAGCATGAACGCCTCTATATTAATGAAGAAGATTGGAATTAATATCACTACCTAAAAACGCGCCATACATCGAGCCCGAGCGCATAGGCCATTAATGCGAGCAGCAGCACCATGCCCACCATTTGTGCGTATTCCATGAACTTTTCGCTGGGTTTACGGCCGCTGATCATTTCCACCAATGTAAAGAGAGCATGACCGCCATCCAATGCGGGGATGGGCAGGATGTTCATGAAGGCGAGGATGATAGAGAAGATAGCGGTGAGCGTCCAGAAGCTCTGCCAATCCCAGATACCGGGGAAGGCATTACCGATACTAAGCACGCTGCCTACAGAATCCTGTGCTGCGACTTCTCCGGTAAAGATCTTTTTGATACCTGTGATATACCTGCCCAGAGTTTCGAAGCATTTGCCAATGCCTACAGGAACAGATTCTGCAAACGTATATTTGATCACTTCTGTGCCATAGATCTTATCAACGCCGCGGGGGTTAAAGCCTACGAGCGATTTTTTATCGAGGTGAACGCCTACCTGTGCGGTATCGCCGGTAGCGCGAATTACTGTAAACGTAACATCTTTATCTGCGTAGTTCTTTTTCAGTTTTTCAAATTCGTGGAACCAGCGGAATGGCTGGCCATTCATGGCGATCATGGTATCCCCTTTCTGTAACGGGGCGTTACCGGTAAGCTTTACATTGGAAACAGAATCTACGATCACGGGCATCAGGTAGGTGACAAAACCTTTCAGCTGGTTTTTATTCAGTTTTTTCGCGAAGCCTTTGGGAACGGGGAGATCGAGGCGCTGGCCTTCCCTTTGAACCGTTACCACTTTCGTTCCTTTAAGCGTAAGATCGATAGGAACTACATCAACCGTTTCGGGCGCTTTGCCGTCGAGCGCCAGAATTCTGTCGCCTGTTTTCAAGCCCATTTCGCGGCCGAGGGAGTCGGCATAAATGCCATAAGTAACCCTTTCAGCGGGGATATATTCTTTACCCCATACATAAGTAATAATTATAAAGAGTACGAGTGCGAGGATTACGTTCACGACCACACCTGCGATCATAATGATGAGACGCTGCCAGGCTGGTTTACTTCGGAACTCATAAGGTTTAGCGGGTTCTTTCATGGCTTCTTTGTCCATGCTTTCATCCATCATACCGGAGATCTTCACGTAACCTCCGAAAGGGATCCAGCCAATACCGTATTCGGTTTCACCCACTTTCTTTTTCCAGAGGCTGAACCAAGGGTTAAAGAAGAGGTAGAACTTTTCGACGCGGCATTTAAACCAGCGTGCTGTAAGGAAATGCCCCAGTTCGTGGAGCGTCACCAATATAGAGAATGAAAGAACAAACTGTAATGCTTTAATACCAACACTACTCCAAACTATTGCTGCTAATGCCATAATATTCCTTTCTCCGGAAAGGTTTTGGTTAGAAAAATAAATAATGATACCTGTACAATGATACAAAAAGGGATTTACATCTGGATCAGGGATGCCGCGAAATTGCGGGCCTCTCCGTCGGTTTCGTAATACTCTTCGAGTGTCGGATGCGCTATAAAAGGTATTTTATCCATGGTGCGTTCGACCATTTCGGTCATATCGAGGAAACCTATCCTGTTACGGAGGAAGGCAAAAACGGCAATTTCATTTGCGGCGTTGAGCACGCAGGGCATGTTGCCTCCTTTGTGAAGTGCTGTGATTGCGAGGGACAGATTTCTGAAAGTTTTAACATCGGGTTCCTCGAAAGTGAGGGTAGCCGGTCTGCGAAAGTCCCAGCGCGGGAATTTATTGGGAATACGGTTAGGGAAGGCCATGGCATACTGGATGGGCAGTTTCATATCGGGTAAACCCATCTGTGCTTTAATGCTACCGTCTTCGAACTGCACCATACTATGAATAATACTTTGTGGATGTACCATCACCTGAATTTGATCGGGCTGCAGGTTAAACAACCATTTGGCTTCGATCATTTCGAGGCCTTTATTCATAAGGGTGGCGGAGTCGATGCTAATTTTGGCGCCCATGCTCCAGTTAGGATGCTGCAGGGCGTGGTCGCGTTTTACGTTTACGAGGAAATTAGGTTTTTTGCCCAGGAAAGGGCCGCCGCTGGCTGTGAGGATGATCTTTTCTATTTTATTCCTGCCCTCTCCTACCAGGCACTGGAAGATGGCGGAGTGTTCGCTGTCGACCGGAATGAGCGGCACCCTTTTTTCCATCGCCTTTTGCATCACGATATCACCTGCTACCACCAGGATCTCCTTATTGGCGATGGCGACGGGTTTACTGAATTCGAGGGCGGTAAGCGTGGGTCGCAGACCTGCGTAGCCTACTATGGCGGCGAGCATGAGGTCGTAACAATCCATAGCGGCCACTTCGTCGAGCGCCTTTTGTCCGGCAAAGACCTTTACATCGGTAGCAGCCAGGGCTTCTTTGACCTTTGCATATTTCGTTTCATCTACAATCACCACCACATTGGGATTGAATTGCAGCGCTTGTTTGATCAGGAGTTCTTCATTGGTATGCGCTGTCAATACTTCAGCGGAGAACTTATCGGGGTTGGCTGCTATCACCTGTAAGGCTTGTGTGCCGATAGATCCGGTTGAACCGAATATAGCAATACGTTTACTCATTTTATAGTTACCTCTTAAAGAAGTTGTTTATGATTTATGAATAAGGGGTTTATGCCAGCAGGTAGGGCTGAAGTGCATCTGCAACTTTGCGGTCGTTACTTAAGCGGGGCAGTTTGTTCTGGCCGCCCAGTTTACCAATGGACTTCATATAGTCGATAAAGCCATTCCTGCGCACCTGTGTTATTTGCAGGCGTTGCAGGATGTTACCGGCAATGAGGTCGTCGTAATAAACGTTCTTCCCCCTCAGGTTATTATCCACCTGCTCTCTAAATGCCTCCATATCAACCGGTTGGTTTTCGAATTCGATAAACCATTCGTGGTAGCTCTGCCCTTTTCCCTGCTGTACCATGGGAGCTACGGTAAATTCCACTATTTTAACGCCCTGCTGTTCTGCCACTTTCATAAGGGCGTATTCCACTTCTTCGCCAATAACGTGTTCGCCAAAGGCGCTGATAAAATGTTTGGTACGGCCTGTTACCACCAGCCGGTGCGGCGCTGTGCTCACAAATTTTACGGTATCACCTATATTATAGGCCCATAAGCCGGCGTTATTGCTGATAATCAGTGCATAGTTTTCCCCCACTTTAACGTCGCGGAGACTTAAACGGGTGGGGTTTTCATTGAATATTTCGCCTGCTGGCACAAATTCGAAGAAGATGCCGGAGTTGGTATTCAGGAGGAGGCCTTCGGCGGTCTGGGAGTCCTGGAAAGCAAAAAATCCTTCGCTGGCGGGGAAAGTTTCGATGCTATCTATTTGTTTTCCAATGCTATCGAAGAGTTTGGCCTTGTAGGGATCAAAGTTTACGCCGCCATAGACCATTACCTGGAAGTTTGGATAGAGGTCTTTTATTTTTTTGCCGCTCAGTTGGGTGAGGCGGTCGAAATACATCTGCATCCATGGCGGGATGCCGCTGATGAGCGTCATATCCCTGTGGATGGTTTCTTCGACAATTTTATCGAGTTTGGTTTCCCAGTCTTCGATACAATTGGTTTCGTAGCTGGGTAACTGGTTGGTTCTTAAATATTTGGGGATATGATGGTTTACGATACCGCTTAAGCGGCCGGTGGGGATGCCTCCGGTGCGTTCCAATACGGGCGATCCGCTCAGGAAGATCATTTTGCCGCCGGTGAAGGCTGCGTTCCCGGTTTCTGCGATATAACACAGGATGGCGTTGCGGGCCGAATTGATGTGATTATCGATAGAATCCTTGCTGATGGGGATGTATTTGATGCCGCTGGTAGTGCCGCTGGTTTTTGCGAAGTAGATAGGTTTGCCTTTCCAGAGAATATTTTCCTGTCCTTCTTTTACCTTATTGATATAGGGTTTCAGGGCTTCGTAATCGCGGATGGGGACCTGTTGTTTAAACTGCTCGTAGGTTTGTATGTCGTTGAAACCGTGGTCGTTACCAAATTGCGTATGGCCGGCGTCCTTCAGGAGCTGTTTCAGGATGTTCTCCTGATCGAGCACGGCGGTGTCCATGCCTTTTTTGATCTTATTATATATGTAATTGGCGAACGGGCGGGCCAATATGGATTTCAAGTTCATTAATACTTAGTATTGGGAGAGGCAAAAATAACAATGTATGCCACGAATTGAGCGAAAGAGAAGTTTTAATTTTGAGATATGATTGGGAGGAAGTTTGGTGGAGCTGGTAGGAAATATATTTTTTTTGATTTTTTATGCCCATAATTCCATAAAAACCCTACCTTTGCCGTCCTAATTTTGGACTATTTATGTTAGCAGTTGTAAAAATAGCAGGTCAGCAGTTTAAGGTACAGGCAGGTCAAAGTCTGTATGTTCCTCACCTGCAAGGTAAGACAGGCGATAAAGTAGAATTCAGTGAAATTCTCTTTGTTGACAATGACGGTAAAATTTCTGCTGGTGCCGACGTTAAGGCAACTGTTAAAGCAGAGATCGTGAACGAGTTGGTTAAAGGTGATACCGTTATCGCTTTTAAAATGAAAAGAAGGAAAGGTTTCCGTAAGAAGCACGGTCACAGAACTCATTACACACAAATCAAGATTGAAAGCATCGCTTAGTAATAAGCTAGTTTTAACAAAGTAAAACCACTGATCATGGCTCACAAAAAAGGTGAAGGTAGCGTAAAGAACGGTCGTGATTCCCAAAGCAAGCGTCTGGGAGTAAAAATATATGGCGGTCAGCCAGCTATTGCAGGCAACATTATCGTTCGTCAGCGTGGCACTACTTATCATGCAGGTAAAAACGTAGGAGTAGGTAAAGACTACACGTTGTTTGCCTTAGCTGATGGTATCGTAGAATTCAAAAAAGGAAGGAAAGATAACACTACCGTTTCAGTTAGCGCTGCTGAAGTTACTGCCTAGTAACAAAAAATTTTGACAGTTTGCATAAAGTTTTTATTTTTATTCCATATTTACTAACCAGTTAAATTTTAAAAACATGGCAACTGCAAAAAAAGCCGCTAAAAAAGCTGCTCCTAAAAAGGTAGCAAAGAAAGCTGCTCCTAAGAAAGTAGCTAAGGTAGCAAAGAAAGCCGCTCCTAAGAAAGCTGCTAAAGTAGCAAAGAAAGCTGCTCCTAAAAAAGTAGCTAAAGTAGCGAAGAAAGCCGCTCCTAAGAAAGTAGCTAAAAAAGCTGCTCCTAAGAAAGCTGCTAAAGTAGCGAAGAAAGCTGCTCCTAAGAAAGCTAAATAGTTTTTCTTAAGCTAAATAGACTAAAGGTCCCGGAGTGATCCGGGACTTTTTTATTTTAGTACCACAACCTCTCTTCATATGCTGAATGCTCAAATAGCTGATAACTTTTCCCTGTTGGGGAAGCTCATGGAAATTCATGGTGAGAATAGTTTCAAGACCAAGTCGTATAGTACTGCGGCCTTTACCATCGAGAAACTTCCTGTAGAACTGTCGACCCTTCCGGAGGAAAAGATCTTCAGCATTAAAGGCATTGGCGATGCCATAGGCAAGAAAATACTGGTTCAATTACAAACGGGCCAGCTGCCGCAGTTAAACGAATACCTGGCGCAGACCCCTGCCGGCATTCTTGAGATGATGAGCATTAAAGGGATTGGACCTAAAAAGATCGCTACTATCTGGAAAGAGCTTGAGGTGGAGACCATTGGCGAGCTGCTATATGCGTGTAATGAAAACCGGCTGCTGTTATATAAAGGTTTTGGCGCCAAGACCCAGCAGAACATCAAGGATTCCATAGAATTTTTCTTAAGTAACCAAGGCAATTATTTATATGCCCAGGTGGCCTCTTATGCCGCACAATTCACACAGGAGCTATTGCAAAAGTTTGAAGGATGGCTGGTGCAGCTTACCGGAGATTTCAGAAGGCAGCTGGAGATCATCAATAAACTGGAGTGGGTGACCACCATACCGGCGGCGGATCTACGCGTTTTTCTGGAATCGAATGGATTGCAATGGCAAACTGCAGCCGATGGCTACGAGGAGTACCGGGGCCAGGAAAATATTGCTTTACAGTTTTATCATACAAATGCGGAAGCATATTATAGTACTTTGTTCAAAACCAGCAGCAGTGCGGTTTTCCTGGATTGCTTCGAGCAGCAATACGGTTCTGTTCCTGCAACAGCGGCTTCGGAGGAAGCTATTTTCAGCGCTTCATCCCTGGCCTATATTCCGGCCTGTTTACGAGAAACAGACCAGTTTCTGCCACGTGCTGCTGCGCAAACCCTGCCTGTTTTAATACAACCCGGCGATATTACCGGCATTATACACTCGCACAGTAAGTGGAGTGATGGTGCCAACAGTATCGAGGAAATGGCGGTAGCTGCGAAGCAACAGGGGCTGCAATTCCTTGTTATCAGCGACCACTCCAAGTCGGCTTTTTATGCCAATGGATTAAACGAAGCGCGTATTGCGGCCCAGCATGAAGAAATAGACAGCCTGAACAGCAAGCTGGCTCCGTTTCATATATTTAAAAGCGTTGAATCGGATATTCTTAACGATGGCAATCTTGACTATGGCGATGATGTGCTGAAAAGTTTTGACATGGTGATTGCATCGGTACACTCGAACCTGAAGATGAATGAAGAGAAGGCTATGGCAAGGTTGCTGAAGGCCATTGAAAACCCATATACAACTATCCTTGGGCATATGACCGGCCGTTTATTGCTTAGCCGCAGCGGCTACCCGGTAGATCATAAAAAGATCATCGATGCGTGTGCCGCCAATAATGTTATCATAGAGCTTAATGCCCACCCGCGGCGCCTCGATATCGACTGGCGCTGGATACATTATGCGCTGGAGAAGGATGTGCTTATTTCCATTAACCCGGATGCGCATGCTGTTGCGGGTTTCCATGATATCGTTTATGGGGTACTGGCGGCACAGAAAGCCGGTGTCACCAAAGAGCAGAACTTCAGCAGTTTTTCATTGGAGGCGGTGTTTGAGAGAATAAAGAAATAAAGGACTAAACGAGCGCAGGGAATGCGATGAAGAAGGTGCTGCCGACGCCTTCTTTGGTTTCGAACCATATTCTGCCGTTGGCTTTTTCTACGATGCCTTTACAGATGGCCAGGCCAAGACCTGTTCCTGATGATTTTGTCGTGAAATTAGGGGTGAATATTTTTCCCTGCATTTCAACGGGGATACCACTGCCGTTATCGGCAACAGCTATCACAATTTCCCTGTCGAGGCGGTATTGACGGATCGTAAGTTCTATGGGTTGTTTATCGCCGGAAGCTTCTATCGCGTTTTTGATGAGGTTGGTGAATAAACGGGTGATCTGGACTTTATCGGCCATGATAGCATCGGTGCCGGTGGAGGTCTTTTGCCAGTCGATATGCAAATTAGAATCGGCGTTATAGAGATTTATCAAAGTTCCGAGGACCTCTGATAAGTCGAACTGTTCCAGTTTTACATTGCCGATATTGGCGAACTGGCCGAAGTCGCCTGCTATTTTTGCCAGCTGGTCTATTTGTTCTACCAGGGTGTTAGCTACCTGCTGCGACAATTCTTTCACGTTGGCAGAGCCACTGTTAATGGCTTTCTGGAGGTATTGGATGCTGAGCTTCATAGGTGTCAGCGGGTTCTTGATCTCATGGGCTACCTGCCGTGCCATTTCGCGCCAGGCACCTTCCCTTTCGCTTCGTGCCAGGCCCTGCGCGCTTTCTTCGAGCTTACGTACCATTTTGTTGTATTCATCGACCAGGGCGCCTATTTCATCGTTACGCGTCCATACAATTTCTTCGTTCATTTTGCCGAGGTTCACCTGTTTCATTTTATCACCGATGAGAGTGAAGGAAGCCGTAATACGGCTGGTAACGAGGAAAGCAATAGCACCGGCCAATACGAAAATGAATGCGTTGAGGTTGATGAGTGTTACCAGGAAGTTGGAGATCTCCTGATTCAGTTCGGTCTGGGAGTTTAAATACGGGATATTGATGTAGGCGTAGATAGAGCCATCGGGGTATTTTACCGGGACGTAGATACTCAGGAATGAAAAGTTATCTACTGTTTCGATCTGAATTTTCTGAGTGAGCTTTTCATAGTTCATGGCATAGTAAGCTCTTGGTTCCATCTTTCCGCTCAGCACATGTTTGTTGTAGATATAGGGTTGGGTAGAAACGGTGAGGTTTCCTTCTATATCGTATACATTGAGGTCTACATTATGGATCTCCGATATTTCAACGATACGCCTTTCGAGATCGCCGCCGGCGGCGCCAACGTAACTAAGCGTTGGCAGGTCGTCATCGATATACCTGTCGCGGATAGCGGCCAGTTCGGAGGCCATTACCTGGATGGCTTTGGTAAGGCGTTCTTCGTTGTTCCTGTCGAACCGTACGATAAAGAACGAGATGGTGGCGATACCTATTACGACGAAAGAAAAGACGCTGATGAAGATGATGGTGGTATGGATCTGCGTGCGGATATTAAAGTGAAAGATCCTTCGGATGCTTTTCCATTTAAAGCGAACGCTTACCATAAAGCTGGCAACATGAAAGATCACTACCACTGCGAGGAAGACGCAGAACAGGTAGGCAAACAGGGTGATGGTTTCAATAAAATTGTTATCCTTTTTCACCACTACCACCACTTTGCTATGGCCTGCATTATACCATAGTTCGCTGTTGTGTTCTTTCATACGTTCCTCGTATTCGAGCCTGGGCATATCGGCGGGGGCCAGTACGGAGGAGAAGCCGTAATCGTTGAGGCTGTTGATGAGTTTGCCTTTGCTGTAAACGGCGTAAGCGTAGTTTGTATTGAGATCGGAAGCCACATCTTTCACCTGTTTGAATAATTCGGGGAAAATTGCTTCGCTTTTATAGCGGCGGGGTTTGGCTATAATAAATACATGACCAACAGTTGAACTGTCGGGCAGCATCACCAATTTCTCATAGATATAGCTAAAGAGGTCCTGCGCGTTTTCGTAGTAGTAGAGGCTGGGGATGCTGGTTGCTTTTCCTTCGCCTTCGATGGTTCTGCGGATCATGTAATACGAGGCGGAATCATCGTTGTAGAGTGGAACGAAGGCGCTGTCGTAAGTGTAGATGCGGGTATCGTACTTGTTGAGATAACCGGAGAAGTTTTCGTTGATAAGGCTGTCTTTGATAAACCTGTTGGAGTATTCGGAGCGGAGCCTGTCGAAGTTATGTACGAGGAAGTCGTTTGAAATATTGGTGATCGCAATATTCATGAGGCTTTCGCCGGAGGGGTCGGTCTGGTAGGTGAGTTTATCGGCAATACGTTTGCGTTGTTCGAGTTCTACTTTCCTGTTTTCGGTAACGATAACGATGGTGGCGGAGAAAGCGAAGAACATGAACCAGAACAAGAAGAAGCCGGACTGCAGCAGTGGTTCGTTCAGATCTTTTTGCCTGTATTCGAGGATGGTGATGTACAGGAGCAGCCATATGAGCACTGTTACTTTTACCAGGATAGCGGGTGTTCCTATCTGGAAGGTAAGGATAAAGAGGCCTGCCGCGGCCACGATGGTAAGCCTGTGGTAAAAGCCGAAGTTCACCTGAATAGATGGTATGACCAGCATCTGGGATACGTGGAAATACGCATACATGATAAAGCTAAGCACTACGAAGCCGATGAAGGTATAAGCGCTCAGGTTAAATACATTCGTTACATCGAAAGGGATCTTGGAGTCGGCCACCAGGCTCCGGATGAGGTCGGTGCACTGGAATGTAATAAGGGGCATGATAGCCAGGCAGGCTATGGCGATGTATCTGCCGCTATTTTTCACCCTGTTGACATAGGGTTTGATCATTTGCAGCGGCGGGAACCTGGACTTAAAGAAGATCATGATCCAGAAGAACAGTATCGAGTTCACCAGCAGATCGCCCAGGGAGGGATGCAGTGCGCTGGAGGCGTAGATAGAGGGGTCGAAGAGTTCCAGTTTACGGAAGGCAAAGGGAATGGGGAACTTATAGGTAAGCGCCCTCATAATGGCCACCACTCCTACCAGGAAGATAAAGCCTTTCCAGAAACCTCTTTGCTTTGCGGTTTCGATGGCCAGTCCGTTCATAAACGCCATGAGGAAGAGGATAGCCAGCACCCTTAAACCGATAGAAAATGCATCGGGCTGGTCGAAAGAAACGGCATCTTTTTGTGTAAGGTAAAAGACCGTTTGGTTGGCAGAGTTGTGAACGGGGATGCCGGTATCATCGGGGCTGATGGTGTAGAGTTTCTCTATGTTGGGGTAGTTCGCGAATTCGCGGCGCAGGTATTTATTTTCGATAAAGTAGTCCCAGTGAATAGGTATGAGTCCTATAAAGACATAGTTCCTCCCGTTTTTTTTAAAGGAATGTTTCAGTAGTTCAAAGAGGCCGTTCTGGTAGCTTACGGTGTGGACGCCATCGGGCAAATGCAGCTGTTCGGTGTTTACCGACATAAGGGAGCTATTCCAATAGACCTGTTTATACTTACCGGTTTCATTTTCCACGTAGGTAAAGATGCCGAGGGTTTCTTTGGTGAGCGTTTGTTTCAGTTTATTTGCGCCGGGGCTATACAGAATATTCAGGGTAGTAGTATCCTGGATGATCTCGCGGAAGCGGTCTTCCTGCTTCCGCAGGTAGGTTTCGAGTGTAGACTTCACCTTTTCGGGAGAGCCGCTATAGGTAAAGTAGTTGGTAAAAATGAATGAAATGGTATACAGCCAGGCAGCCGTAATAAGGAGGTATCCGTTTTTATATGCAGCCTGTTTAAGCGTTTGAATCAAGCGGTTTGTTTTTTTGTTTTATCTCGTTCCAGATCGCGTCCATTTCGGTGAGCGACATTTCGTCGAGCTGCCTGCCCCTGGCATGGGCTATTTCTTCCATTTCGACAAAACGTTTTATGAATTTACGGTTTGTTTTTTCCAGGGCGCCCTCGGCGTCTACGCGCAAAAACCGTGCATAGTTTAAGAGGCTGAACATTACGTCGCCGAACTCTTCTTCTACGTGGTGCTGGTTGCCGGAAGCTATTGCTTCCTGCAGTTCGTTCATTTCCTCGTTCACTTTATCCCAAACGTCTTCTTTTTTCTCCCATTCGAATCCTACCTGGGCTGCTTTTTCCTGGATGCGGGCGCCTTTTACCACTGCGGGCAGGGACAGCGGCACGCCGCTGAAGAGCGATTTTTTGCCTTCCTTCTTTTTAATTTTTTCCCAGTTGCGCTTTACATCGGATTCGTCGTCCACTTTTACGTCGCCATAGATATGCGGGTGGCGGACGATCAGTTTTTCGCAGATGGCGTTGATGACCTCTTCGAGGGTAAACTGCTGCTGCTCCTTCCCTATTCTTGCGTAGAACAATACGTGCAGTAACAGGTCGCCGAGCTCTTCTTTTATGCCGGGCCAGCTTTCATCGGTAATAGCGTCGGCCAGTTCATACATTTCCTCGATGGTCATGGGGCGGAGGGTATGGATGGTTTGTTTTTTATCCCAGGGGCATTGTTCCCTCAGTTCATCCATGATAGTCACGAGTCTTAAGAAGCTTTGAGAGAGTGTATTCTCTGGCATATGGGCATAGTTTACGTCTGTTAAAAATACAGTACAGTGGTGAAAAGCACCGGGCGCTGTGTGAAAGCAGGTGTTATTCATTAGTTTCAGGAACGCAAAATTTCATGTACGTTTGAGACCGAAAATCAATCATAATGTTACGATCTTTCTTGTTGCTTTTGATGCTGGCTATTGTGCACCGGGGTTTCTCCCAGTTCTACTATACCGATCTAGTTTCGGGTGCCCAAAGTACGCTGCAATATAAAGCACTAAAAACTAACCTGGTAAAAAGTATGACTGCGCAAAGTTTTGAAAAGGATGGAGAGCAAACACCGCGTTTTGCACTGAACCAGACAATCAGCGCCAACTTTTCACAGGTAGAAACGAATACTACCAGTCCTTCCGGGGAGGTATCGATTTCGAAGAGTTTTTATAAAGGTTTGCGTTTGGAGCGGAACGAGGACAGCAGCGCCAGGATCAGCACTGTTACAACTTACCGTTACCAGGCTGATGGCAGGCCGGGTTCCATAACAGCTGTAACACGTGATGCGGGCAGGGGTTACAGCAGCGAGGAAGTACATGAATGGCAATACCAGGCTGACGGCAAACCCAGCGGTATGCTGAAGATCAAGGATAAAAAAGATACGACGGTTGTCACCTTTACTTATGACGACCAGGGGAATGTAGCGGAAGAGCGCTGGAGCAGGGCTGGCAATATTACAGAAACCTGGTATTACTATTATAATAGTAAAAAGCAGCTTACCGATATTGTACGTTATAATAGCCGGGCGCGGCGGATGTTACCGGATTATTTGTTTGAATACGACGCTGCCGGTCGGGTAACGCAGATGACACAGATAACAGCGGGCAGTTCGAACTACCTGGTATGGAAGTATGTTTTTAGTACGGAAGGGCTGAAGCAGCGGGATATGTGTTATAATAAACAGCAACAACTTGTGGGAAGGATAGAATTCAAGTATGTGATGGACAGATAAGCCGGAGTAACCGCCAACCTTTTCAAACGGTGCAGGAATTGAATTTCTGCACCGTTTTTTATGCTTATAAGTAATAAAACGATGGGGGACATTTTGAGATAGCTAAAAAAAAGTTAAAATACACCCGTTTATATACCAATCCGTCCCCCTTCTTATTTATTCCGCTAATTAATTTTAGGTGTTCACAGAAACAGTTTAATGCTGCTTAGACCGATTGCCTGAATTGTTTTGAGGTTGAGCCTCGTACTAACTGCGTTTTAAAAGAAAAAACGATCACATATGAAAAGAATGCTGCATCATGCATGGCGCCTGCCTGGGCGGACCATGCCAACCCGCCGATGCCTACCTGCGCCTACGGCTGCTTCACTTGCTTTATGTTTGGGTTTATCCTTATTCTCGTGCCAGAAGGATTCTTACAGTTCCAACAATCAACTTCCTTATGATCCTGGCCGGCCTGTTGTTTTCAATAATTTCTTTGTTGATTCGGGTGTTATAAGAACCAAGGTAATTATAAAGGGAACCAATTTCGGGAACGACAAATCGCTGGTCAAGGTTTATTTCATCGATAATGAAAAGTCGCGGCCTGCCACCGTTGTGAATATCGACAATGAAAACATTTACTGTCTTGTACCCAAGCAAAACGGAGGTAATAATAAGATAAGTATAAAGGTGAAGAACGATTCTGTTTCTATCGCCAAAACCTTCCGTTACAGTGTTTCGCAGAACATTTCGAATGTAGTGGGTTTGACGGGCGTTGCCGGGTCTGTGGATGGCTCTATGGCAGATGGCCGTATTCAGCGGACCTTTGGGATAGCGGCACTTGGAGAAGACCAGGTGATGTCGTTTGAAATGCTGAGTGGTGCGGTCAGGTATCTTTCCATTCCCGAGAACAAGATATATACGGTACAAACGGGTTTTGCGGCGGGGCAGCCTGCCATTAATGCAGCGCGTACGAAGGTGTATGCCATTCAATATGGGGTGCCTCATAAAGTCATCTGTTATAAGAAGGAAAACCTATGGGCTCCTGAAGTGCTTACGGCAGGTATTGCCAGGCCCAATGGTGTTACTGTGGCGGGTGTTATAGTTTCGGCTGCACTGGATAATACGGAGCAATGGCTTTATTTCCGGGACAAGGCTGGCGTGTTTGGGCGTCTTGAAATAGACAATCCCGGGAATGTCCAGATCTTAAATGAAACATGCGGTCCTGTGGGCAGCGCCGATTATAATTACCTGGCGTATAGCCGTGTGGACGACTGCTTTTACTTTGGCGTTCAAAATATTCATTCTATTTACCGGGTTGAGAAGAACGGCACCAATGTGCAGCTGTGGGCGGGCTCGAGCCAGGGCACCAATGATGGTCCGCGCCTGGAAGCCAAGTTCAACAGTCCGGGCGGACTTGCTGTTGACGGGGAAGGCAATATCCTGATCATGGATACCAATAACCATACAGTTCGCAGGTTAAACCATGGTTCCGGTTATGTTTCGCGTATTGCCGGGACGACAGCCTCTTTGGGGTTCAGCAATGGCGATCCGCTTTCGTCGAAACTAAACTATCCCTATGCTATCAATGCGGACGAATATGATAACTATTTCCTGGGAGAAAGCTGGGGTTGCACCATCAGGAAACTAGCCATCGAATAAACCAAACCATATCATCAGTAGATAACTGTGATGGCTACGGCATTTACAGGGTAAAGCGCCATGCCATCCTATAAATAAAGACTTTATGAAGAAAGGCTTAATGAACTTTATATACCTGTTTGCGCTGGTATTACTATGCCCGCTGGCGATGACAGCGCAGAGCAGTGGCAATATCACTGTATCGGGCACCGTTATGGATGTTAACGGCAAGGAGATCAGCAGCGTATCTGTTACGCTTAAGGGCAGTCCGTCGAGAGGCGGCAAAACGGATGACGAGGGGCATTTCAGGCTTCAGAACATACCTGCCAATTCGACCCTGGTTTTCTCACATATCAATTATAATTTGTATGAGTTGCCGGTTACGGAGTCAAAGGAGAAGCTAAAAGTAGTTCTGGAGGTAAAAGTAACGACGCAGGATGAGGTTGTAGTTGTGGGGCGTGGCGTTCAAAGGAAAATAACTACAACGGGGGCTGTCACCAATGTGAATGTGAAGGAGCTGCAGTTACCTGCCACTTCTATCAGCAATATGCTGGGGGGACGGGTTCCGGGTATTATATCGGTTACCCGGAGCGGTGAGCCCGGCGCCGATTTTTCGGAGTTCTGGGTACGTGGTATCAGTACGTTTGGAGCAAGTTCTGCTGCGCTGGTGTTAATAGATGGTGTAGAGGGCAACCTGAATAATGTTGATCCTTCGGACATCGAGAGTTTTGCGATCTTAAAAGACGCTTCTGCAACGGCTGTATTTGGTGTACGCGGCGCCAACGGGGTGGTAACCATTACAACGAAACGTGGTAAGGCGGGCGCTTTAAAAGTGAATTTCAGGGGGAACAGTACGCGTACTGAATCGGCCCGTATGCCTGACTATGTTAATGCGTATGACTATGCGAAGCTTGCGAATGAAGCGAGGCTGGCGCGGGGCCAGAACCCTGTTTATTCCGATGTGGAGGTAGAACTTTTCAAAACCGGCCTGGACCCTGATCAATATCCTAACGTGAACTGGCGTGATGTTCTTTTAAAGAAGAGTTCGCGTTATGACCAGTATAATATAAACATATCAGGCGGCGGCACGAGCGCCCGTTATTTTATGAGTCTTGGTTACCTGAATAAAGAGGGGATCTTTAAGCAGGATAACACCGCTCATAAATATGATGTAAACACTAATTACAAGAAATATAATTTCCGTGCGAATGTTGATGTGGATTTAACTCCCACTACCAAGTTATCGCTTTTGATGGATGATGCGATTGTAATGCAGGGTGCTCCTGCTTATGGGACGAACAATGATTATTTGTGGAGTTCACAGGCGCTTATCACCCCTGTTGCGTCGCCGCTGCGTTTCTCGAATGGCCAGATGGCCGGTTATGGCGCATCGGGCAATGAGCTTACTCCTTATTTTCTTTTAAACAATACCGGGTTCAAAAAGATAGATGCGAATACTATCAATGCGAAAGTAAATATTGACCAGGATCTGAAGTTCCTTACACCCGGGCTTACCGCCAGGGGTTTATTTTCATGGACCTATGCCGGCAACAATACGGCTACCCATTCCAAGATAGCTGAAGATGTTTACAGGCAAATAGGCAGATCGAACAGTGGCGAACTGGTAACACAACGGACGGTGGTTGCCACGGCGCCCAGCTATGGCCAGTCGGCCGGCATTACGCGGGGTATGTATATGGAAGCCCAGCTGAACTATGTACGCCGGTTTAACGAGGTACATAATGTATCGGCATTGGTTCACTATTACAGGCAGGAGGATATTACTTCGGATGTAAACGCCTATGAGCTTCCTTATATGAGCATTATTCCGTTGAGAACACAAACAGTATCGGCCCGTGTGACCTATTCTTATAAAGACATTTACCTGCTGGAGGGTAATGTGGGTTATTCCGGATCTGAGAATTTCAGGCCTGGTGAGCAATACGGGTTATTTCCTGCGGTATCGGCCGGCTGGGTTCCAACGCAGTATGACTGGACGAGGGTACATCTGCCGTTCTTAACCCATTTCAAATTACGCGGATCGATTGGTAAGGTAGGTAACTCAAAGATCGTGAATGCAGCCGGGCAGCTTGTAAGGTTTCCTTACCAAACCATTTTGTCGACAGGTTCGAACCAATGGGGTACTGCGATCACAGAAACGAAGATTGGCATGAAGGATCTGAAATGGCAGACCTCTATCAAGTACAACCTTGGTGTAGATATGAAGTTGTTCGACAATGCGGTAGATATCATTGTAGACATCTTTAAAACCAATGCGAAAGATATTTACCAGCAGCGTGTGACGATACCTGAAGAAGTGGGTTCGCCTGCCAATCCATGGCTTAACACGAGCGCTATGAAGAGCTGGGGTGCAGATGGTACGCTGGCGTTCACCAAGAAGGTGAAGAAAGATCTTGAAGTTACGCTGCGCGGCAATTTTACGATCACCCGTAATAAAGTCACCCACTACGAGCAGGCGGGGGTTAATTTTCCATACCAGTCTTATACGGGCGTACCCTATGGTGTACAAAGAGGGCTGATAGCCTTAGGCTTATTTAAAGATGATGCAGATATCAACAGCAGTCCGAGGCAGACATTTATGAGCAATTATCTGCCTGGCGATATCAAGTATAAAGATGTAAACGGAGACGGCATCATAGATACTGATGATATAGTGCCGCTCAACTACTCGAATGTTCCGAGGATCGTACTGGGTTTTGCGCCTGTGGTTTCATATAAGAAGTGGACGGCGAGTTTACTTTTTACGCACCAGGACAAGGTTAGTTATTTTCTTGGAGGTACGGGTTATTACCCGTTTGTGGGAGAATCGACAGGCAATGTGCTGCGCATTGTAGCCAATCCTGCGAACCGCTGGATACCTGCGAGCCTTGCGGGCAAGGATGAGATCGCTGAAAATCCGAATGCCAGATTTCCCCGCCTCACTTATGGCAACAATACCAATAACAACAGGGCTTCTACTTTCTGGCTTGCCGATGCATCGTTTGTGCGCCTGCAAAATGCGGAAATCAATTACAAGTGGGAATGTGAGTGGCTCAGGAAAAAAGGTATAGCCGCCGCCACCTTCAGCTTACTTGGTTATAATCTTGCCGTATGGGATAAGGTAAAGCTCTGGGATCCTGAGCAAGCTTCTTCCAATGGCGCCAAGTATCCCATTCAACGTACTTATACCGTACAGCTATACCTGAATTTTAAATAATCAACTTTTACAAGATGAACAGATTATATAAAATAAAATCATTCTTTTTCATATCGATGCTGGCCCTGGGCCTGACGATGGCAGCAGGTTCGTGTAAGAAAGCTTACCTGAATATCGACGAATACATTTACGATTTCATTCAACTGGATTCCGTTTTTGCAACGCAGGATAAGTTACTTCAATATATCAATGGCATTGCTTCTTACCTGCCGGCGGAAGACAGGTTATGGACCTCATCGTGGTCGCCGTTCCAGGGGGCATCGGACGAGAATTTTACTTCGTGGAACGATGCAAGGCATGCCGGCATAAAGCTGTTACTGGGTGAGATAACGCCTTATACTGCGAATTCGTATTACAATAATTACGAGAACTGGTACAGGGGCATCAGGAAGGCGAATACTGTTATTGCCCGGATCGATGAGTGTAAAGAGTTGTCGCTGGTGACTAAAAGAGAATACCTGGGTGAGATGTATTTTTTCAAGGGGTATTTTCTTTATCATCTTATACAGCAATACGGGCCGGCTGTGATACCATCTGATACGGCGCAGGATCTAACGGCGTCATCGTCGTCTTTATCACTGGAGCGGAGCAGTTATGATGATTGTGTGAAATACATTATCAAGAATATGGAGCAGGCCTATAACCTGTTACCGGCTACCAAGGATGCGCTGGCGGAAGTGAACCGTCCTACTTCCGGTGCGGCGCTGGCTGTGATGAGCCGTGTTTTACTGGTTGCTGCCAGCCCTATGTACAATGGCAATCCTGCCTATGCTACGTGGAAACGTTCTGACGGCACCAATTTCATATCCACTTCGGAGGATAACAGCAAGTGGGGTAAAGCTGCCGTTGCGGCAAAGAGGGTGATGCAAACGGGAAGGTATGAGCTTTATATTTTTCCGCGGGCAGCCGATACCGATCCACTTGCTGCCAACGTTCCTTCTGCGGCCTATCCCAATGGCGCAGGCGGACTGGATCCTTACCGGTCTTATAAATACACTTTTGTGGGAGAGGTACCTGCCACAAGTAATCCTGAGATCATATGGTCACGTAACGTAGACCCTCGTGGTACCGATTCACCGTTATGGTTGTCTACCCCTTCGCATATGAGTGGCGGGAACGGGCTGAATATTACGCAGGATCTTGTAGACGCTTTTAAGATGAAAGACGGCAGGGATATCAATAGTTCAAGCGCTACGTATCCTTATCCCGATGCGGCTACAGCTTACCAGCCTATTGGTGCGCTCAAGAACATTTCCGATGTTCAGCTTGTGGCGAATACGCCTAAAATGTATGATAACAGGGAGGCGCGCTTTTATGCCAATATAGGTTTTTGTCATTCGTACTGGAAGGGCACTTCTTATACCGGTACCGATGCTAATATCAAAAACGTAGAGATCACGTATTATTCAAACGGAACTGCTGCGCCTATCAATACCTTTCCGAATGACTATAACCATACAGGTTATACCTGTATCAAGTACAATCATTTTGCCGACAATATGAAGCAAAGTGGTTCTATTCTTCCGAAGGTATTTCCAATGTTCCGCTATGCGGAAATACTGCTGAACTATGCAGAGGCGCTTAATGAATTAAACAATCCCTATACCGATGCGCTTACGGGCATTACCGTTGAGCGGAATGTTACCGAAATAGCCAATGCCTTCAACCGCGTTAGGTTCAGGGCGGGGCTGCCGGGATTGAGCGCTGCTGAACTTGCCAGTCAGGCTACCATCAGGGAAGCCATTAAAAGAGAGCGTAAGGTAGAGTTTGCGTGTGAAGGCAGGCGTTACCACGACTTACGCCGCTGGCTCGATGCGCCTGTTGCTTATTCGCAGCCTGTTGTGGGTATGAATGTGGCTGCCAGTTCAAGCAACAGGCAACAGTTCTTTACCAGGACGACGCTGAACGAGCAACTCACGTTAAGGTTCTGGAGCTTTAAAATGTATTTCTGGCCGATCCCTAAAAATGCCCTGGATAAGAATACCAAGCTGGTTCAAAATCCAAGTTGGTAATATCAGTATCATTTAACCAGAGCGCTGCAATGGCTGGTAGCGGGATAATATCACCGGTACCGGCAGCAGCTGCCAAAACTTATTTACACATGAAGATTACTCATATAAAAACCGCATCATTTTTCATAGGCTGTTCCCTGATGATGGGTTGCAGCAAGATGGCAGATCCCCTGGGAACGGAACAATATGCAAAGAGCGTGTACCTGGTTGGTGCGAATCAATCGAACAACGAGGGTATGCAGATCATGAATATAGCGTATAAAGCTTCGGCTGATGAAACTGCTGACAGTTATATTTCTGTGGCTACGGGAGGAAGTCAGCTGATCGACAAAGACCTGGCGGTACAGGTGGGCCAGGCGGGGAATGCTGCTGTAGCGCAATACAATGCGATGCACCGGTATAAGTCGACTGATATAAAGTACCAGTTGTTAAACGGCGTCAGTTATAAAATTCCTGATTCGCTGGTTAATATCAAGGCTGGAGGTATTTATGGTAATATGCCTATTCAAATCAAGACAGCGGGCTTACATTGTGATTCTGCCTATGCGCTTACCTTCAGGATAGCGTCGGTATCGGATCCATCGTATGCGCCTATCCGGACGAAGGACACGGTATTGTTATTTTCCTTTAAGTTGTTCAATCAATATTCCGGTTCTTACCAGGCTACGGGCAGGTATTATAAATATGGCGTGGCTTCTGCCGATACCATTTCACTGGCGCTTGTGCGGACACTTACGGCTGTGAATTTCAATACTGTGCGGTTCTATCATCTTGCGACTACTGAGGAGATGAAGAATCTTACTGCGAGCGGGGTTACGATAAGAGTGAACAGTGACAAGAGTTTAACGTTCAGTTCGTGGGGCAGCCTAGTGATCAAGAGCTCCGGAGGTAGTTATGATGCCATTAATCAAAGGTTCTACTTTTGGTATAATTATATGGCCGACGGGGTAGAGAACAGGTTTGAGGGCAATTTTGCGAAAAGCAGTCTTTAACAGGTATAATGAAAAAGCCGCCTCAAAAATATTGAGGCGGCTTTTTTATTTTATCGCGAAGCGAACTATTTAACTTCAACTTCAGCACCAGCATCTTTCAGCTTAGCAACCAGTTCGTCTGCTTCAGCTTTAGAGATACCTTCTTTTACTGGTTTAGGAGCACCGTCAACCAGGTCTTTTGCTTCTTTCAGGCCTAAACCAGTTAATTCTTTAACGATTTTAACTACGTTCAGTTTGCTTGCACCTGCGCTAGTGAGGATAACATCGAAAGATGTTTTTTCTTCAACAGCAGCTGGGCCATCGCCACCAGCAGCAACTACCACTGCAGCAGCAGCAGGTTCGATACCGTATTCAGCTTTCAGCACGTCTGCTAATTCCTGAACTTCTTTAACTGTTAAGCCTACTAATGTTTCGGCCAATGCTTTAACGTCTGCCATGATTATTGTTTTTTTCCCGCCTTCATCGCGTCATGCACTCCGGCGGATGTTTAAAAAAATAGATATAGAAATTATTCGGCTGCAGCAGCTTCGGTAGCACCTGCTTCTGCTTGTTTTTCGTGGTGGTGGAGTAAAGCCGCCAGAACACGTTTTGCAGGAGACTGGAGTAAACCGATAACCTCGCCGATAAGTTCGTTTTTGGTTTTGATTTGAGTAAGTGCTTTCAGGTTTTCGTCGCCACTGTAGATGTCGCCGTTGATGAAAGCTGCTTTGAGAACTGGTTTATCGCCGTTGCTTTCTTTGCGGAAAGAGCTCAGGATCATAGCCGGTTCTTTAGGGTTTTCGGAGAACATGAGGGCAGTAACGTTGTTGAGAGACTCGTACATGCCAGCATATTTCTCAGCATCGATAGCTTCGAGTGCTTTGCGGATGAGGGTGTTTTTAGCCACCTTCATTTCCACGTCTTTATCGAAACAAGCTCTGCGTAATTTACCAACCTGCTCAACGGTGAGCGATTCGGTATTAGTTACGTAGAAGTTGTTGTATTGGGAAAACTTCTCTTTCAGAAGTTCAATCACCTCGTTTTTTTGATCTTTTGTCATAACGCTTCTTTTTGTAACCAGTGCGGATTAGATGATCCGAACGGATTAGTTCTGAACTGATTTAGTGTCGATAGTAATGCCGGGGCTCATAGAGCTGGCGAGGCTTACACCTTTAAGGTAGGTACCTTTAGCGGAAGAGGGTTTCAGTTTAATGAGTGCATTAATGAATTCCTGTCCGTTTTCCACCAGTTTCTCGGGAGCAAAAGAAATGCGGCCGATAGAAGCGTGAACGATACCAGCTTTATCTACTTTGAAAGCGATTTTACCACCTTTCACCTCGTTAACTGCTGCAGCTACGTCGTTCGTAACGGTACCAGTTTTAGGGTTAGGCATGAGGTTACGTGGACCTAAGATCTTACCCAGTTTACCAATTTTAGGCATCACTGAAGGGGTAGCCACGATTACATCAACATCGGTCCAGCCGCCTTCGATTTTCTGGATGAATTCATCCAGACCAACGAAATCAGCGCCTGCTTCTTTAGCAGAAGCTTCTTTATCAGGCGTACAAAGAACCAGAACGCGTTTGGTTTTACCGGTGCCATGGGGCAGGGTAACAGTACCACGCACTTGCTGGTCTGCTTTTTTAGGATCAACACCCAGGCGAACGTGAATGTCTACTGAGCTATCGAATTTAGTGCAGTTGATATCCTTAACGATTGCCGAAGCATCCTTCAGGGTATACAGTTTATTTTTATCGATTTTCGCTTCCGCTACTTTTCTTTTTTTAGTAAGACTTGCCATTGCAAATAAGTTTAGGAGATACAGAATTAATTTTCCCAGGGGGCTGTGCCTTCAACAGTAAGTCCCATACTGCGTGCAGTACCAGCTACCATTTTCATAGCGCTTTCGGTAGTAAAGCAGTTAAGATCGGGCATTTTATCTTTAGCGATAGCCTCAACCTGTTCCCAGTTTACTTTACCTACTTTGTTACGATTGCTCTCCTTAGAACCTTTTTGAATTTTAGCGGCTTCCATTAATTGGATAGAAGCGGGAGGTGTTTTGATGACGAAGTCGAAAGACTTGTCGGTGTACACGGTAATGAGAACAGGGAGAACTTTTCCCATTTTATCCTGGGTTCTGGCATTGAATTGCTTACAGAACTCCATGATGTTCACGCCCTTACTACCCAAAGCAGGACCTACCGGAGGTGCGGGGTTGGCCTGGCCACCTTTCACCTGCAACTTAACGTACGTTGCGATCTCTTTTGCCATGATGCTTTATTTTTTGGTATTAACGTTCCGGCAATTGCCGAAACTCCCAAATACAAACATTCTCTAAATCTAAAGAACTTTTTGGGAGTGCAAAGGTATGAAAAGAAAATAATAAAAGGAAGGAATGCTGTGAAAAAACAATTAAAAAGCCCCGTGACAGTAAGTCCGGGGCTTTTTTATAGGCAATTAAGATTGAACTTTTTAGCTGATCTTTTCTACCTGCATGTAGTTGAGTTCTACCGGGGTAGAGCGTCCGAAGATCTTTACTGTGACTTTCAGTTTTTTCTTTTCGTCGTTTACTTCTTCGATCACGCCATTGAAGTCGTTGAATGGTCCTTCGATGATCTTGATGGTTTCGCCTACGATAAAAGGTTCGCTGAGGAGGACACCCTGGTCGTTCATTTCGTCCACTTTACCGAGCATTTTATTTACTTCGGCTTTGCGGAGGGAGATGATATTACCTTTACTGCCTTTACCGTCGGTAAGGAAGTGCATGACGTTGGTAATATTGCTGATATGCTGGATGATGTCGTCGTTAAGTTTATCGCCGGCCACTTCGAGCATAACATAGCCAGGGTAATAGTTTTTTTCGCGCATTACTTTTTTACCGTTCTGCACTTTATAGACCTTTTCCATTGGCAGGAACACCTGCTTCACGATATCTGTCCAGCCACTACGTGATATATCTTTGTCGAGGTATTCTTTTACCTTTCTTTCTTTACCGGAAACCACGCGCAGCACGTACCATTTACTTTCAGCGGCTTCTATTTGTTGTGCTGTACTTTCTTCCATAAATTTCTCCTGATTAGCCCTTACTTAATTAATGAGTAAACCAATTTCAGTAATTGGTTACTTGCGAAGTCCATTGTCCAAACCATAGCGGTAATAAGGACTGTGGCCACGAGAACGATAGCAGTAGACTGCTGGAGTTGTGACCAGTCGGGCCAGGTTACTTTTTCGAGTAATTCCTGGTAGGACTCTTTAAAATAGTTAGAAACTTTGTTCACTATTCCGAATATTTGAGTTTAAACTTGAAAATGCCCAACAAGATACTGAAGATAAATGGATTTATTTTCAGTAGTTGCTGTTCATTTTCAGATCAGATGCACGGGCCACAGGATTCGAACCCGTATCAAAGGTTTTGGAGACCTCTATTCTACCATTGAACTAGGCCCGTGTGCATTTGTATGTTGTGTTGCTGCAAATGTACCTGATTGGGGTGATATTGCAGCGAAATAAAGCCAGGATAATTACTAAAAAAGTGCCCGTAAGGACTAACTATACAGGCACTTTTTTAGTTCAATACATGGTAATCAATACCTTGTATCTATATTGATTACTTGATAATTTCAGTAACCTGACCGGCACCTACAGTACGGCCACCCTCACGGATAGCGAACTTCAGACCTTTTTCCATAGCGATAGGCTGGATCAGCTTAACAGTTAAGCTGGTGTTATCGCCAGGCATCACCATTTCAGTACCTTCAGGGAGGATACATTCACCAGTTACGTCTGTAGTACGGAAGTAGAACTGAGGACGGTATTTGTTGAAGAACGGCGTGTGACGGCCACCTTCTTCTTTGCTCAGTACGTAAACTTCGCCTTTGAATTCGGTGTGCGGAGTGATGCTCTTAGGTTTAACGATAACCATACCGCGACGGATCTGAGTTTTCTCGATACCGCGTAACAGCAGACCAGCGTTATCACCTGCCTGACCTTCGTCGAGGAGTTTTTTGAACATTTCGACACCAGTTACAGTAGAAGTCAGGGGTTCTTCGATCAGACCAACGATTTCAACTGCTTCACCAACTTTGATGATACCGCGTTCGATACGACCTGTAGCCACTGTACCACGACCTGTGATAGAGAAAACGTCTTCCACAGACATCAGGAATGGCTGATCGATAGGACGGGGAGGTAAAGGAATGTAAGAGTCAACCGCTTCCATCAGTTCTTCTACACATTTCACCCACTGAGGTTCACCAGCGAGGGCGCCTGTAGCAGAGCCTTTAATGATAGGCGTGTTGTCACCGTCGAAGCCATAAGAGCTCAACAGTTCACGGATTTCCATTTCAACGAGGTCTAACAACTCAGCGTCGTCAACCAGGTCAACTTTATTCATAAATACCACAATCTGAGGTACACCTACCTGGCGAGCCAGCAGGATGTGTTCTTTCGTTTGGGGCATAGGACCGTCGGTAGCAGCCACAACAAGGATAGCACCGTCCATCTGAGCAGCACCGGTAATCATGTTCTTCACATAGTCAGCGTGACCAGGACAGTCAACGTGTGCATAGTGACGGTTACCAGTTTGATATTCTACGTGAGCGGTGTTGATTGTGATACCTCTTTCTTTTTCTTCAGGAGCACCATCAATATCATCATAGTTTCTTTTTTCTGCCAGACCTTTTTTAGACAGAACGTCTGTGATAGCGGCAGTTAAAGTTGTTTTACCGTGGTCTACGTGACCGATGGTTCCAACGTTTACGTGAGGTTTCTCCCTCTTGAAGGTCTCTTTAGACATCTTTATCGGTTTTTTGTTGTGGTTTTACAATTTGAGTTTTATGTATCATGTTCTGCTATAATAAGCAAAACATCGCACATGGCTATTATTTTAATCTCTTCGAATCTTAATCCTCAGCTATTCTAAAATAAACCAGAGCCGTTAGTGAGAATCGAACTCACGACCTCTTCCCTACCAAGGAAGTGCTCTACCCCTGAGCTACAACGGCGTTACCCAGTTGGCAGTGGTATGTGTTTTGAAGTTCAGGATGGAATCCCGGCGTTGTAAACACAGTGTTTGCGAACTAAAGAGCGGAAGACGAGGGTCGAACCCGCAACCTATAGCTTGGAAGGCTATCGCTCTACCAATTGAGCTACTTCCGCATGTTACATTTGCCAATACGGCGCCGAATGTACAATTTTTAGATTGTCTGGCAAAAATCCGTATATAACTGAAAGAACTGTGGGCAGGAGAGGATTCGAACCTCTGAAGTCGAAAGACAGCGGATTTACAGTCCGCCCCATTTGGCCGCTCTGGAACCTGCCCTAAATTTAAAAGGAGCCACTTGTCGGAGTCGAACCAACGACCTACTGATTACAAATCAGTTGCTCTACCAACTGAGCTAAAGTGGCTTTTTAAAGAACTACCCCTTGTTTTTCGGGATGGCAAAGGTAAGAGAAAAGTTCATTTGGCAAAATTTTGTGAGAGAAATTTTCAAAAAAAGATTGAACAGCCGGAGCGCAGATAACAGAATGGCGGATGGCGGGAATAAAGAGAAGCTTTTGGTGGCGTGGGTTTCACCGTTATGAATTGATTTTAAAAAGTTTATTGTATTGGCGCAAGAAAATTTTCAGCACGTAACTGTTTGAAGTTGAACGGGTGTCTGTTCTATTTCCCTATTTCCAATTCATTTTCTTTGGGATTCTTTGGAGAGAAGATGAGTGGCACCGAGTCATGCGGGATGACTTTGTGTTCGTCGACGGCCACGCTGTCGGTGATGACCTCTCCGTGGGGTGCTCTGAAAACATAATTGATCAGCAGTTTACCGTTCGACAACATTTTTCTTTCGAGGATATGTGCTTTTGTACGAACGATCCCTTCACTGTTACAAGCTGTTGCCGCCACCAGCAGCAAAGCAGCCATCCACCCTGCTTTTTTCATTTCACTTCGTTTTTCCTGTTTAACAAGTGCAAAATTAGGCTGCACTATGTAAAACAAATGTCAATATGCGGGTGCCTGAAACAAAAAAAGGGCCGAAGCCCTTTTTTTTACACAGTTTGTCTTTCTTTTTTACGTTTTATTTGGTTTACAAGTGAATCTAAGGCACAATCAAAGGATTCTTCAAATGACTTGGACGAAGCTTTTACGAAAAAATGCTGCTTCGGCACATGCACCCGAATCTCTGCGATCTTGTCTTTGATCGTGTGTACTACATTATCCAGTTTTAGAAAAACATCCACTTTGATTACCCGGTCATGAAAAGTGCTGATCTTAGCCAGCTTTTTCTCTACGTAATCAATGAGCTTCATGTCGGCATCGAAATGTACGGTTTGGATGTTTGCGTTCATAGTAAAACACATTTAGACGGTGAACAATAAATAAAAGAACTAATTAGATTCACTTTGAAGATAAGGCATATACACGGAACCAGCAAGGATTCCGGCGATTTTCGCCTCTAAAAAAATCCTTAAAAATGAGTGTTGCGACTTCGGGTAAATCGCTGCAGGTATTTCCAGTACCTGAACGTGTCTGCGAAACACTTCTTTGAACGGATCGCATGCGCTTTAGTGCCCGTTGCTGAAGCTAAACCTTGTATGTTTTGCGATGTTACAGAAGCGGGAAAGACATTTGAAAAGCATGTTATAAGGTATAAGCATTTTTCAGGTATGCGTATACTTTACATACGACGTGCTATTGCTCCGGACGGCTCTATGCTTTGGGATGTGCTTTACGGAATACATCTTTCAGCTTTTCGATGGTATTGTGTGTATATACCTGGGTAGCGGCAAGGCTTGCATGGCCCAGCAGTTCTTTCACGGCGTTAAGGTCGGCGCCGGCGTTGGTAAGATGGGTGGCAAAGGTATGCCGGAGGATATGCGGGCTCTTTTTCTCCAGCGTGGTTACCTGTGCCAGGTAAAACTTTACGGACTGGTATACGGCAGACCTGTTCAGGGGTTTTCCGGCTTCGGTCACAAAAAGACGATCGCCTGCGGCAGCGGCGGGCTGCTCCTCTCCTATGCCTGCGTTTTGTTTGGGCGCCTTATTTTTCTTTTGCGCGATGTAATCCTGCATTTCGTTCACGAGTGCCGGGTTCAGGGGAATAATGCGTTCCTTATTGCCTTTTCCGAGCACTTTGAGCTGTGCATACGACACATCGAGCTGCGATTCCTTCAGGTTCACCAGTTCGCTCACACGGATGCCGGTATGATAAAAGAGGATGAGGATGAGCCTGTCGGTTTTCCCCTTCCAGTTGCCGGGGAATTCAACGTGTGAGAATAGCGTTTGCATATCCGCTTCTGCCACGAATGCGGGGAGGCGTTTGCCTGATTTGGGCGTAACGATGGTGGTCATGGGGGTTTCGGCGATCATACCTTCGCGGATCAGCACCTTGAAGAAGGTACGGAGTGCGGATATTTTACGCTGGATGCTCCTGGCGGTGTATTTTTCTTCTTTGAGAGAAGCCAGCCAGGTGCGTACCATGCCGGAAGTAATACGGGAAAGCGGTGGCGCATCGAAATCGGCCACCAGGAAAACGAGGAATTGCTCCAGGTCGTTCTGATAAGAAAGAACGGTATGTTGCGAGTACCTTTTTTCGAAGCGGAGGTAGTCGATAAACCGTTGTATAGGAGGTTGGTAGCTATCTAACATAACAAAGTAGCCATAAAGGTAGGAAACCTTATGGCTACTTCAATATGATTGTAAAATTGAATTATGCTTCTATTTTACCACTTGCCAGCTTCTGTCTGTAGATGGCTTTCAGAATCTCACCGCGACGCTTAACAGAGGGTTTGGTAAAGCTTTGACGCTCTCTCAGCTGTAACAGGGCTTTGCTTTTTTCGAATTTCTTCTTATACTTCTTCAGCGCCTTGTCAATGTTTTCGCAGTCTTTTGAATCTATAATTAACATGGTATAATACCTCCTTTTAAAAATTTGGACTGCAAAGATAACACCGGATACCAAATTTCCAAATTAATTCACGAATTCTCTAATTTGCATACATGTTTACAGGAATCATAGAAGCCACCGGCACCGTAGTAAGTGTTGAAAATAAAGGTACTAACCGTATTTTCTGGATTGCCAGCCCTCTTGCCCAGGAGCTGAAAATTGATCAAAGCATCAGTCACGAAGGTGTTTGTTTGACTGTAGATGCGCTCCAGGAAGGGCTTCACCGGGTTACTGCGATAGAAGAAACGCTTTCCAAGACCAATCTTTCGTCGTGGGAAACCGGCCGGTCTGTAAATCTTGAGCGCTGTTTGCAGTTCAATGGCCGTATTGACGGGCATATTGTTCAGGGGCATGTGGATACTACGGCTGAATGTATTGACCGGCAGGACCTCAACGGCAGCTGGGAATTCCGTTTCCGCATTCCTGAGATCTTTTATTCGCTGATCATAGAGAAGGGCTCTGTTTCCCTCAATGGCACCAGTCTTACCATTTTCAATATCACCAGAGACGCGTTTTCGGTAGCCATCATTCCTTACACCTATCATCATACCAGTATTTCGGAGGTGGTGAAAGGCAGCATGGTCAATATCGAGTTTGATGTTATCGGGAAGTATATCAACAGGAGGGAGACCGGCGTTTGAAGCATTGCGTAGTTAGTTACGGCTTTAGTGCGGCTTTACTACCCGTATATAAAGCGCAGTTTTTAGCAGACGCTAAATTTTAGCCGGAGAATACGGGTAACAGCTGACGAAACATTTGCCGGTGGCAGGAATCAACGACCAAAAGCAGGCCGGAGAGTGTGCGCTGCCATTCTTTCATGAAATCTCCTATCTTTTTTTATTGCACTTCTACCACTTCCGTTTTACTGATTGCGTCGTGCAGGGTTTTCTCCAGGAAAGGAATAAAGAAGCAGTCGACAGGAAGGATACGCGCCAGGGAGCGGATGAAGATCTGCGCGAGGGAAGGTCTTTTACCTGTGCTGGTGACCACCCTGCTTAAGGTAAGCCATTTGGCGGGTGTGCGGCTGAAGACCGATTCAAAAATAAAATAGTACAGGAACTGCATGGCGAAGAAATAGTAGTAGAACGGGAAGAACCAGGCCTTGTAGAAGAACGCATAAAAATAGCCCACCTTATAGGCTGCATATGCCAGCCAGAATAACAGGAATGTGTCGACCAGGAAATTCAATACCCTTGTTCCGATACCTACTTTAATCATGATGCAAAGAAAACACTTTCCACTACTTTTGCACAAATTGATTTTTGCATGAACCTCATAGAAGAGTTACGCTGGCGGGGAATGATCGCAGATATAATGCCGGGAACGGAAGAACAGCTTTTAAAAGAAATGACAACAGGATATGTAGGATTTGACCCAACGGCGGATAGCTTACATATAGGCAGTCTTGTACCTATACTTCTGCTGGTACACCTTCAGAAAGCAGGGCATCAGCCTATTGCGCTTGTAGGTGGCGCCACTGGTATGATCGGCGATCCTTCGATGAAGAGTGCAGAAAGAAACCTGCTCGATGAAGAAACACTTCAGAAGAATGTTGCCGGTATTAAAGCGCAACTGGAGCAGTTTCTCGACTTCGATCCTGCCCGTAAGAATGCAGCGCTCATGGTAAACAACTATGACTGGTTCAAACCTATTTCTTTCATCGACTTCCTGCGCGATACGGGTAAACATCTTACCGTGAACTATATGATGGCCAAGGACAGTGTGAAGAAACGTATTGAAGGCGATACCGGTATCAGCTATACAGAATTTGCTTACCAGCTTATGCAGGGTTACGATTTTTACTGGCTTTACAAAGAGAAAGGCTGTAAGCTGCAGATGGGCGGAAGCGATCAATGGGGTAATATGACCACCGGTACCGAGTTGGTTAGACGCAAAGCGGGTGGTGAAGCATTTGTTTTCACCTGTCCACTGATCACAAAAGCCGATGGTGGTAAATTTGGTAAAACAGAAAGCGGGAATGTATGGCTTGATCCGCAGCGTACCACTCCTTACCAGTTCTACCAGTTCTGGCTTAACGCTACCGATACCGATGCAGAAAAATGGATCAAGATATTCACCTTCCTCGACGAAGCAACGATTAAAGGTCTGCTAGAACAACATCAGCAAAATCCTGGTGCGCGCAGTTTACAGAAAGCACTGGCGCAGGCGGTAACCACTTTTGTTCATGGAGAAACAGCCTATCAGCAAGCAATAGAAACAACAGAAAAACTTTTCGCCAACCAGCATGCACCTGCAGCATCGTTATCCGTAGAAGATCTCGAGAACATGGAAGGTGTGATCAAGTTCGATTATGCGGCCGATAAATTACAGGCAGGTGTAGACATTGTAAGTTTCCTTGCAGATACAACGATCTTCCCCAGTAAAGGAGAAGCAAGAAAGATGGTACAGAACGGAGGCGTAAGCATCAACCGTGTGAAAGCAGAAGTAGCAACCACTATATCGGCGAGCCAATTGTTACATGGTAAATATCTACTTGTTCAGAAGGGAAAGAAGAACTATTACCTCGTACAGTGTCAATAAAATATTTGAAGTTTTTTTGAAAAAAAGCTTCGAATATTTTGGCAGTTTCAACAAAGCGCTTACTTTTGCAATCCCAATTAACGATTGGATTATGGTGTAACGGTAGCACTACAGATTTTGGTTCTGTCTGTCTAGGTTCGAATCCTAGTAATCCAACGGAGAGCGAGATGAAAATCTCGCTCTTTTTGTTTTACAGCCCCTGTAAAAACGCTCTTTCAAAACAGGCGTTTTAAGCCCTTCAAAAGACTTCACCAAGGGAGTTGCAGGCAAGCAGTCTGAAAGGGCACTTAAAGGCTTTTATAATCGCTTTATAACCTGTTCTTAATAGCGTACGCTACCAACAGTGCAAAACTTATCTCTACTTTTGATTTTCATACCGGCAGAACATTCTTTGGGCGAGTCTGTTAATGCTGCTACTTCAGTCATTACCTATTTCAATATCCACTTTGATAAAATCCATTCAGGGCCGGTCCGAATTACCCGAATGTTTTTTTGAAATCCAATAGCCGTGATTTATCGTAAGAAAAACAAGATTTAATCACTATTCCGAGAGAGGCTATTATTTTGTTAAGCAGGATTCCAATTCTTATGTATCACTCGGTTAATCCCACCCAGGAAGAGGCGGGTTATCTGCATGTGCCGCTACGTGTTTTTGAAGCCCAGCTTCAATGGTTGTCGTTGCAAGCCTATACAACCATTACTATCGCCGATCTGCTCCGGGAACCGGCTTCCACGTTTCATTCGCAGGCATCCAAAAAGCTGGTCATCACTTTCGATGATGGTTATGTATCCCTTTACCGGCTGGCCACTCCCCTGCTGCGTAAATATGGCTTCACCGCTACACTTTTCGTTACAACGGCAGCGGTAGGTGCAGAGAGCTACCGGGTGCTGCCCCATTTTTCAACTACACTTCCTTCCGGCGACAGGCCACTGAACTGGCAGGAATTAAAGGAAATGGAAGAGGACTGCTGGGATATTCAGCCGCACGGGCATGAGCATTTAACGCATAACATGATTGCAGACGCAGCCCTGCAAACAGAAATAGCAGAAAGCAAACGGCTGGTAGAGCTGCACCTGCAGAAGCAAGCCCTGTATTATGCTTTTCCTTATGGCAGGTACAATCATCGCTGCCTGCAGCTACTGGACCAACTGGGCTTTCGCGCGGCTTTTACGGTACAGCCGGGATTAACCGGCAACACGAAGCCCTTCCAGATACCACGCATTGAAATCAACAGGTTTGATACGATTGCTTTATTTCAACGTAAAGTAACAACAGGCTATCGTAGCCAGGGTCAGCATATCAGTTCATTTTTCACCTCATTCATTTTCAGGAATCCCCGCCTAAAAGACTGGCTCAAGCAAGTCCGGGACAGATTCCTGCCTTAAAACCTGTCATATGCATATTTACAAAGACGTTACCTTACTTATTACGCATTATAACAGGCCCCATTCACTGGAAAGACTCTTACGTTCGTTACAGCAGGCGGGTATTGGTTTTGAAGAAATCATCGTATCCGATGACGCCAGCGACGAACAGCATTTCCCCCTGTTGCAGGCGTTGCAATTGCAGTACAAGTTTACAATAATACCCGGCCAGGTAAACAAAGGGCTTGGTCATAACCTGAACAAAGGACAAGCAGCGGTAAAAACGTCGCTGGTATTGTATATACAGGAGGATTTTGAATTCACCTCTCTCTTTATACAGGATTTACCTGATGCCATCAGCATCATGAACAGGGATGCCCAACTGGACCTTGTCCGTTTTTTTGCGCATGCACGTTATCCTTACCTGCGGCCTTATTCTACGGCGTATGAGGAAATGTATATGCCCTTGTTTGCTACCGATTATCATAAGATATATGCTTACAGCGATACGCCTCATTTGAGAAGAGCAGATTTCAGCAGTAAGTTCGGTCCTTATAAGGAAGGTATCAATGCCGACCGTACAGAGTATTGGATGTGTGTTTCTTTTATCAGGAACAAAGGGCGTTGTGTTATCAGCAGGCACTATGCGGGCTTATTCCTGCATCATAATACGCCTGATGAGCCGAGTACGATCCGGCGGCCGGGAAGGCAGTTCAGCAACAATTTTTTTGTGCGAACTGCGCGATACTGGTACCGCCAGATACGATACAACTTCGATCTTCTCTCTTGATTGCTTTTCAGCCGGGCGTAAGTATTCCCTTTGTCCGGCTGAAGGAAGCCGCCCCCATTATTGTGCTAATGTTTATACATATTAAAGGCAATAATGGCAATAGCTACCAACAGGAAAACAATGGCTGCAATCATTGCTCCCTTCTGCTGGCGGGCCCGCATTGCCGCTTGTTCATCCGCTGATGATACATGAAAGCTGGCATAGATCTTTTTTGCCTTATTTAATAAAACAGTTCCACCTACAACACAGAGTGCGGAGCCAGCCAGGGCGAAAACTGTCTTAAAGACAAGAACAGTAGATACAATACCTATCACCAAAAGAGATATTCCCGCGATTGTAAGAAGTGCATATTTTTTCATAAAAACAATTTAGGACTTATTTGCATTCGCGCTGGCTGGCTCTAGCACTGTAATTTCGCCATCTCCATTATATCTTTCCTCACAGATGCGCTATCTTTATAAGAACAATGAGCACCAATGCCTGAGCATCAATGCATAGAGTATAAGCAAAGCTGGCACGAAGACTATCTGAAATGGATAGTTGGATTTGCTAATAGCCAAGGTGGTATTATTTTTATTGGCAAAGATGACCACGGCACTGTTACAGGCGTATCGGACTACAAGAAGCTGATGGAAGACCTGCCAAACAAAATAAGGGATGTGCTAGGTATTATTGTGGAAGTGAATCTTCATAAAGAGCAAGGCTTGCACTACCTAGAAATAGTGACACCCGCTTATGCCGTTCCTATTTCTCTGCGAGGTGCATACTATACGCGCAGTGGCAGCACTAAGCAGGAGCTAAAGGGAAATTCTTTACTAGAATTCTTGTTACGGAAAACAGGTAAAACCTGGGATGATGTAATAGAGCCCTCGGCAACAATAAACGATATTGACGATAACTCAGTAAACATTTATCTGAAGGCAGCCAGGAAAAGCGGCCGCTTGCCGGAAATAGAGGATGATATAACACTACCCGCACTATTGGAAAAATTGCGATTGTCGGAAGAAGGAAAGATTAAACGCGCGGCAGTAATATTGTTTGGAAAAGACCCAACTAGGTTTTATGCCAATATGATGGTAAAAATAGGCAGATTTGGCTTCTCAGATGACGATTTAAGATTCCAGGAAACAGTTGAAGGAAATCTGCTTAGTATTTTCCAAGAGGTACCAGAAATATTAAATAGGAAGTTTTTCACTAAAGCAGTCAGCTTTGAAGGCTTATTGAGAATTGAGAAGGGTGAATATCCAGTGGCGGCATTACGTGAGATATTGCTGAACGCTCTTGTTCATCGAGATTATATGGGTAGCAATGTTCAGATAAGAATGTATGACAATAAGTTCAATTGCTGGAATGAGGGAATGCTACCGCAAGGTTATCATTGGAATCTTTAAAGAGGCTGCACCCCTCTCGCCCTCGCAACGCCTTAATAGCCGAAGTATGTTTTAAAGGTGGTTACATTGACGCATGGGGTCGCGGTACGCTTAAAATAATGCAATCCTGTAAGGAGGCGGGCTTACCAGAGCCAGAGATTATTGAGCAGGACGGCGGTATTTTAGTAACGCTGTTTAAAGATCGTTTTAATGAAGCAGAATTGAAAAAACTGGGGTTGAATGAACGACAGGTAAACTCCTTGTTGTATATGGCGGAAGGAAACCAGTTAACGAATGCTAAATATCAGGAGCTAAATAATGTAGGTAAATCTGCCGCAACAGAGGATTTGCAAAATCTTGTTTTAACCGGGCTAATAAAGCAGATTGGTACAAAAGGCCGAGGTAGTAAGTATGTTCTAAAATAATTGGCCGTTAATTGGCCGAATTGGCCGTTCTGCAAAAAGAAATGAAGGGATCGCCCCCCCCTTCATTTCTTTACTTTTAATTCGATTGCAGCCTGTGGATACATGTTTCGAGGCTGGGGCGCCAGGGTACGAGGGCCACGCCATACACCTGCTGTATTTTGTGCGTATCCATCACCGAGTAACCGGGACGGGCTGCAGGCGTAGGGTAGGCTGATGAAGGAATACCTTTCACTTCACATGACTTCTGCCCTATTTCTTTGATGGCGGTAGCAAAATCGAACCAGGAAATAACACCGGTATTGGAATAATGATAATACCCCGGCTGGAATGTTTTTTCCCCGGTATGCACAGCATTGACGATATGAAGAATAGCAGCGGCCAGGTCTTTCGCATAGGTGGGACTGCCCACCTGGTCGTTCACCACATTCAGTTCCTGGCGTTCGCCCATGAGGCGCAACATGGTTTTCACGAAGTTGTTGCCATGTTCACTATATACCCATGCCGTACGTATGATCACCGTATCGGGGTTATGTTTCATGGCCAGTTGTTCGCCCTGGTATTTTGTTTCCCCGTAATAGTTCAATGGTTCGGCAGCATCATCAGGCTGGTAAGGACTGGTGCCTTTGCCATTAAAAACATAATCGGTAGAAATATGAATCAGCTTCGTGTTGTGCTTTTGACAGCTTGTGGCGATGATGCCAACAGCGGTAGCGTTGATAGCCAGCGCCAGCTCACGATCTGTTTCGGCTTTATCAACGGCAGTATAGGCGGCACAGTTGATAAAGAAGGCAGGCTTGTGTTGTTCAAAAGCTTTTGCCACGGCACCGGGATCGGTAATATCGAGCGTGTCCCTGTCGGTAAAAATGAATTCGAAGGCAGACAATGCGGGAGCAAGGCGTTCGAGTTCAAAGCCCAGTTGGCCATATCCACCTGAAACGAGAATAGTATGTTTCATATTATCAGGAATTACAAACTCCAGTACATCCTGGAGTGAATGCGGTTACGGAAAACGCCTTTTATATCGGCAATCAATGCATGCGGTTTGGTGATAGCGGCAAAGTAATCATCGTTGCAGGAATGGTACTCCTGATGGGCAACCGCCACGATCACTGCATCATAATCGTCGTCTATCTTTTGCGCAAGAGAGAAGCCATATTCATGTTGCAGTTCGTTGCTATCTGCGTTGGGGTCGACCACATCTACACGCAGGTAATATTCCTGTAAGCCATGTACCACATCGGCGACTTTTGAGTTCCGTACATCCGATACATCTTCTTTAAAAGTAGCGCCCATGATCAGGATCTTAGCATCCTTCACATTGCCATTATGCAATAACACATGCTGTAAGATCTTCCTGGCTATGTGGGCGCCCATTCCATCGTTGATATAACGGCCGGCAAGGATCACCTTGGAGCTATAACCCAGTTCGGCAGCCTTATAGGTAAGATAATAAGGATCAACCCCTATGCAATGTCCGCCTACAAGCCCGGGATAGAATTTCAGGAAATTCCATTTTGTACCTGCAGCTTCGAGCACTTCAAAGGTGTTCAGTCCCATCTTATCGAAGATGAGCGAAAGTTCATTCATCAGTGCGATGTTCAGGTCGCGCTGTGTATTTTCAATTACTTTGGCAGCTTCTGCAACTTTAATGGAAGGCACCCTGTGAACGCCTGCTTTCACTACCAGTTCGTAGAGTTGTGCTATTTCATGCAAGGCAGCTTCATCGCTGCCGGCCACTACCTTAATTACACTTTCAAGCGTATGCACCTTGTCGCCCGGGTTAATACGCTCGGGGGAGTACCCGGCTTTAAAACCAGTTCCCAACGACAGTCCGCTCACTTCTTCAATAATGGGTAAGCACACCTCTTCGGTACAACCCGGATACACGGTAGATTCATATACTACATAACCACCGGGCTGCAATACCTTTCCAACAGTTGCGGATGCCGCTTTTATGGCGGTGAGGTCGGGAACGTTATGGTCATCTACCGGTGTAGGAACGGCTACAATAAAAAAGGCCGCATCACGCAGCACCTCTATGGAAGAGGTGAATACAATGTTGCGGCCTTTAAAAGAAGTATCAGCTATTTCACCGCTGGGGTCAATTCCTTGCCTCAGCTGTTCAACTCTATGTTCTTTTACGTCGAATCCGATCACTTTTACGTGTTTCGCCAATTCAAGTGCAACGGGTAAACCAACGTATCCCAGTCCTATTACGGCGAGTGATGTTTCCCCGTTCGTCAGCGAAGCAAATATGCTTTTATTTGGATTCAAACGTCTTAGGCTGTTTAAACAATTCTTCTTTGGGAAGGCTTTTAAAGTACTCGTAAGTAGCCTTTAAACCTTCTGCCCTGTCAACTTTAGGTTCCCATCCCAGGATCTCCTT